>NZ_NSDH01000048.1:0-133997 GCF_002289525.1 Bacillus sp. 7705b
AAACTGCGGGCTCTTTTTTACGATCTGAATTTAAGCGGATAAATCTGCTTTTATTTTTTTCACAGCACCTGGCGCAGCTTTCTCTACAGCTGCAGCCGCAATTTCATAGGATTCTTCATAATCATAAGCGTAAAACCGTCTTTCCGCTTCTTTCAGCTGTTCAGATAAAATATGGTTCTGGCTTCTGAATCGGTTTCCGAACTGAATGATTTTTTCAATCAGCATAACCTGCTCTACCAGTTCCTCTGATTCCCGGCTTGCCCTGTTCACGATATCTTCCGCTTGTTTCAGATGGGCTCCGGCCTCTTCCATATTTAAAGGAATTTCGTTTAATTGATTGACCGTTTCTTGAATGTGATGATGCGCGTTTTCCAGCATCTCTTGAATATGACTCGGGATGCCCGGGATGTTGCTTGTCTTCAGCAGTCTTGCTGTTTCAGAAATTGTTTTTTTCAGATTGCCAAGTGTCTCTCTCGCCTGCAGTTCTTCTTTTCTAAGAGCCTGCAGCTTTTCACGGTAATCCGTATGGTCTTTTTTCACTTCTTCAATCTGCTTCTCAATTGATGCGACCTCTTCAACTAAAAGAGAGTAGGCGACATGCTCTGCATCCAGCTTATCTTTTACTGACGCAAGCAGCTTGCCGACTTCATCAATGCGCTTTTCAAAGGCCTGCTGTTTGCCTAGCTCACCAGCTGTCAGTCTGTAGCTTTCCTTCACCAGTTCAGTTTCCGCCTTTGTCTGCTCCTTCTCTTCTTTCAGCTTATCGTAAGCAATGATCAGCTCAGGCATTTTGCTTAACACAGATTGGCCTGCTTCAACTTCACCCTCGAGCTGCTGGTAAACAGATTGAATATTTTCGTCTATGAGCTGCAGTATGGCAGATGCTTCATCAATATCCAGCTCAGTCATCAAAACATGTTCTGCCCGTTTCAGCTGATTTGACAGATTTTCCAGTTCCTTATCAATCTGGATATGCTCAAGCTTATACCCTTTCTCTTTCATTTCGCGATATCCGTCTTTGAGCTTTGCAATCTGGCCCGGCAGCGTCTGCTTGCAGTCGGCTAACAGTTTCGGCACATCATCTATGTACGACTGAAGCCGTTCTAGATTGCGGTCCTGCTCAAGGAGAACTTTTCTTGCAGTAATATAGTTCCCGCCCTCTGTCTCTTCTTCAAACTGTTTGATCCCGCTCCAAATCTCGTCAAGATCTGCTTCAAGGCTGTCATAAAGCTCTCCGTAAAGGTGGCTGTATGCCAGCAGGTTTTTTCGGGACTTTGAGTAGCGTTCTCTTACCTGTTCAATCTCTTCGCGGCTCTTTTCTTCACTTGTGACGAGATTGCTGATTTCCCGGAGTATCTTTTCAATGTTCGATTCCGCCGCTGTCAGGAGATCGTCGATATGAACGAGCACTTGATTGGCTTTTTTAAACCGGTATTTGTCCGCGCATTCTTCGGCATCATAAAGGAGCTCTTCAACTTTCGGCATATGGGCAGTGACAATCTCATCCCATTCTTCACGCCATTTCTCAAAGAACTCTTCTGTCTGCCCCGTCATTTTCAGATGTTTAATTTTGGACATTTCTTCCACTATCGATCGATTGAGAATTTCAATCTTCCAAGATTCCAAACGATCAATTTCCGTGTAGATTTTTTTCCTGAAAAAGTAGCCCGCCGCAAACAGCGCGAGCAGTACAATTAATAATCCAATGACAAACTCCATAATGAGCCCCCTTGCTGTTAACCTTAATCTGTCAGGGTGTTTTATTTATTCAGAAAGATTTCAGGATATGTATTGAGAAAAACTGTCGTTTTCATTGTTATTATGATACCATGTAACCAACATTTTTTGAGCAGAAATCAAAAACTTTTTGTGCAAAATCGGCAGGATTTGACTATTTTTTCACGGGGTGACACCAATGCTAAAGCGAGACGGACATATTCACACACCATTTTGCCCTCACGGCACAACAGACACACTCAGACAATATGCGGAGGAAGCGATAAAAAAAGGCTTTCAATCAATTACGTTTACAGAGCACGCTCCTTTGCCTCCCTCTTTTACCGATCCGACACCGCAAAAAGACAGCGCGATGGCGCAAGCCTCTTTGGAACGCTACATTAATGAAATTTCCGGATTAAAAAAAGAATATCGCGGACAGCTTAACATACGGACCGGGCTTGAGGTCGATTATATTGCTGAATACGAAGATGAAATCAAATCGTTTCTGAATACATACGGCCCATTTTTAGATGACAGCATCTTATCCGTTCATTTTTTGCGCACAAGCTCGTCTTATCTGTGCCTCGACTATGATGAGCATACATTTAAAAAGCTGATCTCAGAGTGCGGAAGCATCGAAGCTGTATATGAACTGTATTACCGCAGCATTTATTCTTCTATTGTAGCATCTCTCGGCGCCTATAAGCCAAAAAGAGTCGGCCACATCACACTCGTTAAAAAATTCATCAGGCTGTTTCCTTATAAAATGTCCGATCATATTCACAGACTTGCTTCCGAGTGCCTGAACGCTGTCAAGGAAAACGGAATGGAGCTCGACTTTAATACATCAGGTCTGAGAAAAACATACGCGGGGGATATTTATCTGGAGGATTGGATGATTGAGGCGGCGAAGAAAAAAAACATCCCGCTTGTATTCGGGTCTGATGCCCATCAAGCGGGTGATGTCGGATACGCGTATGAGAAATTTACTGAACTGCGCTAATTTGTGACCGC
Organism: Bacillus sp. 7705b; assembly: GCF_002289525.1. Lineage (NCBI taxonomy): Bacteria > Bacillati > Bacillota > Bacilli > Caryophanales > Bacillaceae > Bacillus > Bacillus sp. 7705b. Next base: position 2,734 of record NZ_NSDH01000048.1, read on the forward strand.
ATGTCTCCTGTCCGGAATACGCTTCTGATCCAAATCTTGATTTCCTCAAAATACATTTTATAAAAGTACGGCTCGTGCGGCTGCATATAGAGCACTTCTGAAATATATTGAGGCTGGAGATAGGGCATCATCAAGAGAGATTTTAATTGAAGAATAAAATGAGGCAGCGGCAGCGTTAAATGTTCTCGCTGTTTTTCTCCTTCCTCAATAATCAGCTGGAAGATATACTTTTCCTTCATCAGGTACGTCGACATTATTTCCCTTATTAAAGTCGAATCAATGGTGACTTCCCGGTAGACAAACCGAGTTAATTGACGATTGTTATGCTGATAGGATAAAATATCGAAAACCAATTGGAGAAGCTGTTCCTGCGTGCTTTGAAAAGAGATGTTGCCTGCCGCTGTTTCAAGTGTTTTATTGTAGCCTTCGTAAAACTCTGAAACTAAGTGTTCCATCAAACCTCCTTTGCCTTTAAAATAGTAGGAGATGTGCGCAACATTTACATCAGCTGACTTTGCAATTTCACGGACAGATGTGCCTGAAAATCCTTTTTGGTTAAAGAGCATGACAGCAGATTCAATAATTTTGTCTTTGGTGCTTACTTTCATACCGGCTCACTCCTTCCTCTTGTTACAAATTCAAGGTGGAGACCGGCTGTTCCTGTAAGAACTTATCGACAAATGCCGGCAGAAAAGCCGGGATTTTGTTTTATATTATAGAAAAAGTGAGGGTTTTCCATGTTTCATGTCGAACAACAATCTGGAGATAAAGAAAAAGACTATCAGCTTCTGCTCAAACAGCTCGAAGCCATAACAGAAGACGAAACAGACCAAATTGCAAACTACGCAAATGCGTCAGCACTGCTTTATCATTCATTGCCTGAGGTCAACTGGGCCGGTTTCTATTTTGCTAAAGAAGGGGAAGGACAGCTTGTGTTAGGGCCATTTCAAGGTCTGCCGGCATGTGTCCGTATTCCTTTCGGCAAAGGCGTTTGCGGAACAGCATATGCAAACGGAAAAGCAGAGCGAGTTGCGGATGTAAACGCATTTCCGGGACATATCGCCTGTGATGCAGCATCTCAATCAGAAATTGTGCTTCCGATTCATGTAGACGGAAACCTAGTCGGCGTTTTGGACATTGACAGCCCTGTCAAAAACCGATTTGATGAGATCGATGAAAAGTATCTTACACAATTTGCAGAAATCCTTGAAAAAGCTTTAGTGTAGAGCATACAACAAAAGCCCAAAACATGTAGCGTTTTGGGCTTTTTTCATTTTATCGACTCGTGAATCATCAAACGGTTTTTCCCGCTGCGTTTCGCGGTGTAAAGCGCTTCGTCGGCCTCGTGAACAAGCTCCTTCAAGGATTTTTTCGATTTTGAGTCCCAGCAGGAGATTCCGCATGAAATCGTCACCTCAGGCTTCGTGCTTTTTCTCACCGCACAAACAAGCCTTTCGGTAATCCGTTTCCCGACAGCAACCGTCACATTCGGAAGGTAAACCGCCAGCTCCTCGCCCCCCCAGCGGGCGCCGACATCATGCTTACGAATATTGCTTTTGATAACGGAAGCGACCTGTATTAAAATCTCGTCCCCTGTCTGATGTCCGTACGTATCATTTACATTTTTAAAATTATCAATATCAACAAGAATAAAAACGCCTTTTTGATGAATTTTCATGCTGTATTGAATTTTTTCATCTAAATAGACTCTTGAATACAGCTCTGTCAGCTGATCCGTTTTCACCAGATGCTCAAGGCGGTCGCGAAGCATCGAATTGGTCACAGCCAGCGTTGCGTGATGAATCAGTGCTTGGAACAGCTTGTACATTTCAAATGTAAAAGCGTACATTTCCTTTTTCAGCAAAACGGCAAATCCCAGGAGCTGGTCATTCTCCATCATCGGAACAGCCATAAGTGAACCGTATCCGGCTTTTCCAAACACAGACTGTCCATTTCCGATAAAAACGCCATTCTCACCTTCGTACAGTTTTTCTTTTATTTCATTATATATATCAGACGACTTCGTTTCTTTAAAAAATGCTGTGCTCCCGGGAAGCAGTGTCTGATGTTCAAAATGGTCAATATGGAAAAAACCCACTTCTTCAGCATGAAATGATTCAGCCATTCTCACAGCAAGATCGTTCATCGTATCCGTCAGCGTCAGCCGCTGGTTGAGACGGCGCGATGTTTCATTAATTAATTCCAAGTTTGCAATACTTGTTTTGGATTGTTCATAGAGCTGGGCATTTTCAAACGCCTTTCCCGCCGCATTTGCTATCAGTGACATTTCATCAAGGTACACGTCGGTAAGAGGACTGTCTCCCGCCCCACCTGCCATCAGAACGCCGTACGTTCCCTGCTGCCCTTTAATTGGAATGTAAGCGACTGTTTCATTTTTCCGCAAAATGTTCCCGGATAGATAGACTTTAAGCGCAAAGGAATCGGCATCTTCCCCTTCCATATACAGTTCCTTTGCAGGAACACCTATACATTGGTCCTGATCATGAGAAATAAACAGAGAAAATTGAAACAGGGGAAACGTGGTGTGTAAGCTTTCAAGAAGCTTCTTCAACACTTCCGTCTGGTCGAGCAGCGAATGGAACAGTTCTGTCATCTTGTATATCTTTTTTTGATAGATTGTTTTGATATAAAGTCTTTCCTGTTTCATTGACTGATTCAAAAAAGAAGAAATCAAATCCGGAAGCTCTTCCGGAAACACTCCGTCCTGCCTGCATGTTAAATGAAAGCTCCTGCCGGAGACATGATCCTCGATAACATAAAATGAGGCATTTATTTTCGATGCAGAAAAATGCACTTCATCCTCTGCCATTTGTGCCATGTGATCAGATGGAGACGGTAAAAGGGATACGCAAAGTGATGGAAAATATGTTTGAATAGCCGATGTCAGCCATAAAAGAGAGTCGGTGAATGAGACCTTTACAGATTTGGTTAATAAAAAATCGAGCATATGATAACGAAAGGCGGGTAATTGATCTTTTGTTTGTTCTATCATGTTTTATCACCTAAAAAGTTTACCACTAATTTTTGTTTATTATATCATAAACAGCAAAGCGATAATGGATGAATGGTTGACTTCAAAACAAATAAATTATATAATGACCTTTGTGTGAAATATTGCAGCCTTTTTGTTCAGCTTCTATGTTTTCATTTTGTTCCTTATCAGTAAGGTGTATCGTGTAACTCTCTGCTGCTGGAGCGAGGATACATGAAAACAAAATGTCCATGGTCGAATAGAACAGACGGTTTTTATTTTCCACAAAATTAAAACCAAAGGAGGAGTCACATTATGGCTCGCTATACAGGTCCATCTTGGAAACTGTCCCGCCGTCTAGGAATCTCTCTTAGCGGAACAGGAAAAGAATTAGAAAAACGCCCTTACGCTCCAGGTCCACACGGCCCAGGACAACGTAAAAAATTATCAGAATACGGTTTGCAATTGCAAGAAAAGCAAAAGCTTCGTCACATGTACGGTGTAAACGAACGTCAATTCCGTACATTGTTTGACAAAGCTGCAAAAATGACTGGTAAACACGGCGAAAACTTCATGATTCTTTTAGATTCTCGTCTTGATAACGTTGTGTACAAGCTAGGTTTAGCGCGTACTCGCCGTCAAGCTCGCCAATTGGTTAACCATGGCCACATTACTGTAGACGGAAGCCGCGTTGACATCCCGTCTTACCAAGTAAAAGCTGGTCAAACAATCGGTGTTCGCGAAAAATCAAGAAACCTTTCTATCATCAAAGAATCTGTTGAAGTAAACAACTTCGTTCCTGAATACCTTACTTTCGACGCTGAAAAGCTTGAAGGTACATTCACTCGTCTTCCAGAGCGTTCTGAACTTGCTCCGGAAATTAACGAAGCGCTTATCGTTGAGTTCTACTCTCGTTAATCGTTTAAAAAACCCCCTGCCGCTATGCGGTCGGGGGTTTTTTTTCGTCTGATTCTTCTACCGTTTCCTGCTGGACAACACTTTCTCTGGTCTGCTGCTCCCAATAATCCCGCTGTAATCTTTCTTTGGCGATCGTACACATGAGATTCACGGTGAGCTCTCCCTCCTATTGAAAAGGTGGTGAATGGTCGTGTTTGCCCTATCTAATATACTCTTTCCCTCAAATTCCTATGCGCTAAACCAAAAACATCCTTTGCCAATTAAGCAAAGGATGTTTTTTTCTTATTTATATGTGACAAGGAAGTATTTTTTCTTCCCGCGGCGCAGAACAGTAAATTGATCTTCAATGCGGTCTTCAGCAGATAAGATATAGTCAATTTCTGTCTGGCGTTCACCGTTAATGTAAACGGCTCCGTTTTTAATATCTTCACGGGCTTGGCGTTTAGACGGTGACAGTTTCGATTCAACCAGCACATCTACGAGTGACAGTTCTTCAGCGCTGTCTTTTTCTAGAGAAGGCACATCTTTAAAACCGATTTTTACGTCTTGGGCAGAAAGCTCTTTAATATTGCCGCTGAACAATGCTTGGGAAATATTAATCGCTTGCTCCAGTGCCTCGCGTCCGTGAACGAGCGCTGTCACTTCTTCTGCCAGGCGTTTTTGCGCTTCACGCTTTTCAGGTGCTGTTTCAGTTTTTTCAGCATATTCTTCGATTTCTTCCTTTGAAAGGAACGTGAAGTATTTTAAATATTTCACTACATCACGGTCGTCTGTATTGATCCAGAATTGATAGAACTCATATGGGGACGTTTTTTCTTTATCAAGCCAAATTGCGCCGCCTTCGGTTTTTCCGAATTTTGTGCCGTCCGCTTTCGTTACAAGCGGAATGGTAAGACCGAATGCTTTTGCTCCTTCTTCTTCAGATTTTCTGATCAGCTCAAGGCCAGCTGTAATGTTGCCCCATTGATCGCTTCCGCCGATTTGCAGCTTACAGTTTTTCTCTCTGTACAGGTTTAAGAAATCATAAGATTGAAGAATCATGTAGCTGAATTCCGTGTAAGAGATGCCGGATTCGATTCTGGAGCTGACTGTATCTTTTGCCAGCATGTAATTGATGCCGAAGTTTTTGCCGACGTCACGAAGGAAGTCGATCACATTCATGTTTCCGATCCAGTCGTAGTTATTTGCCATAACAGCTGGGTTTTCCGCTGATTCAAAATCAAGAAATCTTGAAAGCTGATGTTTGATTTTTTGCGACCATTCGACAACGATATCAGCCGTGTTTAATGTACGCTCAGCTTTTTTTCCGCTCGGATCGCCGATTAAACCCGTCGCGCCGCCCACAAGCGCAATCGGATGGTGCCCCGCAAGCTGAAAACGGCGGAGTGTTAAAATGGGCAGCAGGTGCCCGATATGCAAGCTGTCTGCTGTCGGATCAAAGCCTGAGTACAGGCGGATTTTTTCTTCGTTCAGCTGTTTATTCAGTCCTTCTTCATCCGTCATTTGCTGAATCAATCCGCGGAAGGATAAGTCTTCAAGTAAGTTTGTCATGAGATAAAGCTCCTTTTTTAATAAAATAAAAACGCCCCTTCGTGTAAACGAAGGGACGATTGATTATCGCGGTACCACCCTACTAATAAGAGCATACATACAGCTTTTCGCTCTTATCACTTTGCCTGATAACGGATCAGGTCCGTTCTTTCACTACTGAAAGCCTGAGCGGCTTTGTTTGCAAAAGCGGTTCATGAGTGTATTCGATATATCCGTCTGTGCTGATTTTCACCGGCCATCAGCTCTCTGGAACGTAAGGATATTCTACTTGTCTCAATCTTTACCTTTTCATATGAAGCTATATCATTTTTAACATAAATAAAATCCCGTGTCAACGGCGCCTTTTAATCCTCCATCGTTGACAGGTCTCCGGCCGGAAGATTCAGTTCCCACGCCTTCAGCACACGTCTCATGATTTTACCGCTCCGTGTTTTTGGCAGCTTATCCTTAAATTCAATTTCACGCGGAGCCGCATGGGCTGCAAGACCTTGTTTGACAAATTGGCGGATTTCTTCCTTCAGTTTATCAGACGGCTCAAACCCTTCTCTGAGAGCGATAAAGGCTTTGATGATTTCGCCGCGCACGGGATCAGGTTTTCCAATCACCCCCGCCTCCGCAATTGCCGGATGTTCGACAAGCTTGCTTTCCACTTCAAATGGTCCGACACGCTCACCGGAGGTCATGATGACATCGTCCACTCTGCCTTGGAACCAAAAATACCCTTCATCATCCATGTAGGCAGAATCACCCGACACATACCATCCGCCAGGCATAAAATAAGATTCGTATTTTTCAGGGTTGTTCCAAATCGTGTGCATCATAGAAGGCCAGCCCTTTTTAATGGCGAGGTTCCCCATTCGATACGGCGGAAGCTCGTTCCCCTGATTGTCAACGATTGCTGCTTCTACACCGGGAATCGGTTTTCCCATCGAGCCTGGTTTAATATCCATGCAAGGATAGTTGCAGATCAGCTGTCCGCCCGTCTCTGTCATCCACCATGTATCATGAATCCGTTTATTAAAAACTTTATGCCCCCATCTGATCACTTCCGGGTTTAAAGGTTCACCGACACTCAGCACATGGCGGAGTGAAGTCAGATCATATTTGGCAGCCATCTCATCTCCGGCTCCCATCAGCATTCGAAAGGCAGTCGGCGCGCTGTACCAGACGTTTACGCCAAGCTGCTCAATCGTTCCATACCAGCTTTCCGGGCTGAATCGTCCGCCGACAATAACATTTGTCGCTCCGTTCAGCCACGGCGCAAAAATCCCGTACACCGTTCCAGTCACCCAGCCTGGGTCGGCCGTGCACCAATAAATGTCCTCTTCCTTTAAATCAAGGACCCATTTTCCTGTCTGATACTGCTGAACCATCGCCTCATGGACATGAAGCACACCCTTTGGCGTACCCGTAGATCCTGATGTATAGTGAAGCAAATAGCCGTCTTTCCTGTCCATCCATTCAATGTCCAGTCTTGTGCTCTCATGCTTAGCCACTTCATCATAATGAATGATGTTTGTTCCTCTCTTTTCAGCCTGGCCGCCGACTATGAATATATGCTGTAAATCAGGCAGCTTTTCAACCGGAATCCTTTCCAAAAGCTCAGGCGTCGTGACGACAACCTTTGCCTCGCTGTTTTGCAGCCGGTCCTTAACAGCCCCCTCCATAAACGCTTCAAATAACGGCCCGGCGATTGCGCCGATTTTGATAGCGCCTAGCATAATAAAATAAAGCTCGGGTGATCTCGGCATAAAAATAAAAACGCGGTCCCCTTTTTCCACATTTCCATACCGTCTCAGTACATTCCCGGCTCTGTTTGTTTCTTCTTTCATTTCTTTAAATGTGTATTTTTCATCCCGTTTTGCGTCCTTATAATAAAGCGCTACTTTGTTTTTCCGAAAAGATTCGGCGTGGCGGTCTATCGTTTCATAAGCCGCGTTCAATTTCCCTGTCTTATGCCAAGAGAAATGTTTCTCCGCTTCGGACCAATCAAATTGCCGATACGTTTCATCGTAGTTTTCTAGGTTATGATCCCCCTCTATCGCTGGTAACGCTTTCAAATTCATGTCAAAACATCCCCCTTTGCTGAAGTTGTCACATTTATTATAGTATATATTCATATTCTTCTCAATTTTTAAAATATAAAGCATGTTGAAAACGCTTTATAATTTGTTATTCTTAAAGGAGGCATGTATTTTTTATAGAAATTGATGGGACGGTGAATCAGTGGAACATCATAAAACATATCACTCTGCAAACATCAAAACAGCAACCGGCTCCTTACTGATAGAAGGGCCTGTCTCTCCAGAAGACTTGGCAGGTTATGAGTTTCATAAGGATTTGACCGCATTTCGGCCGCCCCGGGAACAGCATGAAGCATTAGTCGATATTGCCGGCCTTCCTGAGGGACGCATTATCATTGCCAGAGACGGCCAGGCCATTGTCGGCTATGTGACGTATCTATACCCTGACCCGCTCGAAAGATGGTCAGAAGGAAATATGGAGGATTTGCTTGAGCTCGGAGCCATTGAGGTGGCGCCGGAATACCGGGGATGTTCTGTCGGAAAAACACTTCTGACCGTCAGCATGATGGACGAACAAATGGAGAACTACATTGTGATGACGACAGAATATTACTGGCATTGGGATTTAAAAGGGATGAAAAAGGATGTGTGGGAGTACAGAAAGATCATGGAGAAAATGATGAACGCAGGCGGATTGGTCTGGTTTGCCACCGATGAGCCAGAGATCAGCTCCCATCCTGCGAACTGCCTGATGGCGCGCATCGGAAAAAACGTCAGCCAGGAATCAATTGAACGATTTGACAGGCTCCGTTTTTATCATCGTTATATGTATTAACTGACACTGACAAAGGGGAAAAGATAATGATTGTTGAGCAAATCATGAAAAAGGATGTCATCACATTAACGAAAACGGATACGCTTGAAACGGCAATACACAAGCTGAAGGAATTTCATATCAGGCATTTGCCTGTTATTAATGAAGACCGCCATGTGATTGGGATGATTACAGACAGAGATATGAAACAGGCCAGCCCCAGTATTTTTGAAGAAAGCAAACGCAGCCGTTTTCTCACACGAAGCGTTGAATCCATTATGAAAAAAGACGTCGTGTGCGCCCATCCGCTTGATTTTGTTGAAGAAATATCAGCAGTTTTCTACGAGCACGGCATCGGCTGCCTTCCAGTCGTGCAGCATCACAAGTTAATCGGCATTCTGACAAAAACCGATTTGCTGCGGACTTTTGTGAAGCTGACAGGCGCTGACCAGCCGGGATCGCAGGTTGAGATCAAAGTAAATGACATCACAAAAAGCCTCGCCGATATCAGTGGCCTCTGCCAAAGACTTCAGGTAAAAATACTGAGCGTTCTTGTCTATCCCCATGACGATTCCGGCGCAAAGGTGCTTGTATTCCGTGTCAAGACGATGAATCCGCTGCCGTTTTTGCAGGAATTGCAAAAAAACGGGCATCTCATCGTATGGCCGTCAGAGCACAGGGATCAGCTATGAGGGACAGTGTGTTTATTTATTCTCCCTCTTATCAGACTTATATGTTTCATCAGGAGCACCCCTTTAATCAGCAGCGTGTTCTGCTGACATATGATTTGCTCAAATCGATGGATGCCTTTGACGAGGGGGATATCGTCAGTCCCCGGCTTGCGGCGGAAGATGAGCTGGCTCTTGTGCATACGGACGATTATATTCAGGCAGTACAGCTTGCCGGCGCCGGAAAACTTCCACCCGAAGAAGGGGAAAGCTACGGGCTCGGCACTGAAGATACACCCGTCTTTGCAGGCATGCATGAAGCTGCCTCACTATTAGTCGGCGGAACCTTAACAGCTGCGGATTATGTCATGTCTGGACAAGCACTGCATGCTGCCAACCTTGGGGGAGGCCTGCACCACGGCTTTCGCGGAAGGGCTTCTGGATTTTGCATATACAACGACAGTGCTGTAGCGATTCAATATATTCAGAAAAAATATCAAGCCAAGGTGCTGTATATTGATACGGACGCCCATCACGGAGACGGTGTGCAATTTGCGTTTTATGATAATCCCAACGTATGCACCCTGTCCATTCATGAAACGGGACGGTATTTATTCCCCGGAACCGGTCAGATTCAGGAAAAAGGCAGCGGAAAAGGCTACGGATATTCCTTTAATATCCCGCTTGATGCGTTTACAGAGGATGATTCATTTATTGAGGCTTACCAGACAGCAGCTTCAGAAATCGCCGCTTATTTTCAGCCGGATGTGATTATCAGCCAAAATGGAGCTGATGCCCATTACTACGATCCGCTGACGCATTTGTCAGCAACGATTGCCATTTACGAACAGATTCCGCGGCACGCTCACACTTTAGCGCATCAATATTGCGGCGGAAGATGGATCGCCGTCGGAGGAGGCGGATATGATATTTGGCGTGTGGTGCCCCGTGCCTGGGCCCGAGTATGGCTTGAAATGAAAGGGATCGATCCGGGACATGACATTCCATCTGAATGGATCGCAAAATGGCAAAAGCAATGCCCAGTCACCCTTCCGTCCAGCTGGAGCGATCCCGCCGATTTATATCCGCCGATTCCACGTAAGGCAGAAATTACAGAAAAAAATGCCCAAACCGTCAGTAAAGCGTTATATGCGATACGATCAGAGCGTCAGGAAAAAACAAAATAAAAAAACGACCTTCACGAAGAGGTCGTTTTTGATTTTTTGATGACGATTTCTACACGTCTGTTTTCCTTCATGTGTTCATTTGTTTTGTTATCCTTTACAGGCTTTGTATCCGCATAGCCAACAGCGATAAATCGCTTCGACGGGAGTTTCTCTTTTGATGTGAAATATTGAATCACTCCGCTTGCCCGTGCTGCGGATAGCTCCCAGTTGGACGGATACCTGTACGTTGAAATATTTCGGCTGTCTGTATGGCCCTCCACCTGAATATCATTTGGAATAGTCTGAAGAAGAACTGCAATTTGGTGAAGAAGTGTTTCAGCATTTTCCAACACTTTAGCCTCGCCTGAATCAAACAGCACCGCTTCCTGAAGAACGAGCACGACACCGCGTTCATCCCGCTTTGCTGTCATTTTCGCCTTCAGCTGGTGCTCTTGAATGTATGTATTCACTTTTTGCAGCAGTTGATCCTGCTGATTCTCTTGCTTCTTTGCATCGGCTGACGGCGTGTCTTTTTGATCGATGGCTGTTTGGTCTGGCTGAAGTCCGCTGCCTTCCTTTTGGATCGAGTTCACCGCTGCTTTAAATTTCTGCAGATCGATCTGCGACATCGAAAAAAGTAAAATAAAGAACACAAGGATCAGCGTAACCAGATCTGTAAAGGTGACCATCCAGCCCGAGGATGATTGATTGTTTTTCCCGTTTCCATTCCTTCGTTCAAAGCGCTCTCTTCTAAGCTTCATGTACAGATCCCTTTTTTGTCTTTACTTGATTATGCTGCTTCCGCCATTCTTCCCGAGAACTGAAAACGACGAGCTGGCTTTCCAGATTGCGCGGATTTTTTCCGGATTGTATCCCGATGATACCTTCCACCATTACCTGTTTGATGAAGATTTCACTTTCTGTTTTTTCTTCGAGCTTAGCCGCAATCGGGTTAAATACCATGTTTGCCAGCAATGATCCGTATAAGGTCGTCAAAAGTGCAACAGCCATATTCGGACCGAGCATATCAGGGTCATTTAAGTTTTTGAGCATCAGCACCAGCCCGACCAGTGTCCCGATCATGCCCCACGCCGGAGCGAATTCCCCCGCCTTCTCCAAAACACGCCGCCCTTTGCGGTGCCGTTCCTCCATTGCTGCAATTTCTGAATCCATGACAAGCCGAATCGTTTCTTCATCCCAGCCGTCAACCGCCAGAAGCAGCCCCTTTTTCAAGAATGGATCTCTGATTTCTCTGGCCTGGTCATCAAGTGATAAAAGCCCATGTTTGCGCGCATGATCGGAAAGGGAAACGAAGGTTTTCACAAGATCTTTTACATTGTCTTCCTGGCGGATAAATGCCTGCTTTAACACAGTGGGCGTTTTTTTCAGCTCTCTCGGCGGAAAACTGATAAAAACAGCGGCGCAAAGCCCTCCTGTTACGATAAAGAAAGAAGTCAGATCTAGAAAAGAGCGGAAACCGCTTACTCCCGATCCGGAAATAATTCCAATCACAATAATAATCGTTCCTAACACAAAACCAACAGGTGTAAGATAATCAAAACGTTTCATCATTTCTCCTCACTCATACGAAAAAAGCAAGAATCCACCTTAGAGGTGAAGCTTGCTTTCTTGTTTTTCTTATGACTTGGTTGACTGTCTTAACTCTATACGATGCGGCAATTCGACAATATGCTCTTCCACCGGCTCTTTATTCATGAGCTTTGTCAGCAGTCTCATGGCAACCGCGCCAATATCATACGTCGGCTGAACTACTGTTGAAAGCTGCGGCCGAACCATCAAGCTTAATCTCGTATTATCAAAGCCGATAATGTCGAGATCTTCAGGAATGGAAAGGCCTTGATCCTGTGCGGCATGAATAATGCCGAGCGCCATTTCATCAGTTGCGGAAAGAATCGCTGTCGGTTTTTTGTCCAGGCTCATGAGATGCTGAAGCGCCTCAAGTCCGGAATCATACGTGTAATCACCTTCAGCGACAAATTGTTCATTAAACGGAAGATTCGCCTCTTCAAGCGCCCGTTTGTAGCCTTGCAGTTTCTTTGAGCGGTTGATCGGTTCTGTCATCGGGCCGGAAACAAACGCGATATCAGTGTGCCCCTTATCAACCAAAAGCTTCACCGCGTCATAAATCGCCTGCTCGTAATCAATTGCGACTGATGGTGTTTCACCTTGCTCTTCAACAGAAGCGGCAAGCACGATCGGCACTGGCGAACGCTTAAATTCCGCTACATGCTCGTCCGTAATGTTTCCGCCCATAAATACGATGCCGTCGACCTGTTTGCCGAGCATTGTGTTTAATAAGTGCAGCTCTTTCTCCAAGTTTTGGTCAGAGTTGCTCAAAATGATGTTATATTTATACATTGTCGCGATATCTTCAATTCCGCGCGCAAGCTCTGAATAGAAAATGCTTGAGATATCAGGAATGATGACACCTACAGTTGTTGTTTTTTTGCTTGCAAGCCCTCTTGCCACCGCGTTTGGACGGTAGCCGAGACGGTCAATGGCTTCCAAGACTTTTTTTCTCGTTGTCGGTTTTACATTCGGGTTTCCATTCACGACACGGGAAACGGTTGCCATGCTTACATTAGCTTCTCTCGCTACGTCGTAGATCGTAATATTGCTCATCCTAAAACCACTCCTTTTACTGGATACACTTATCCTTATCTATAGCATAAACACTTTATGTAGAGAAATGTCATAATGTCCGAATTTATGTCGTTTATGATTTGTAAGCGTAAGTCAGTAGTCTACATTATTTTTCATTATTCATCAAATTTAAATACTTCTCATGAAATTATACACGTTTTTATAGATGATGAAAACGTATACTTGAGTTTTATAATTAAATAAACGAGAAAGCGCAAAAAAAGGCCGCATATGCGGCCTTTTGTATTGATCTCATTCCATTAGGCGTTGACTTTCACCATTGGTTTCAGTTCATTCAGCCATTTTTCGAATTCAGGGATCGCCATTTGCTGAGCAGAGTCAGAAAGTGCGACTGATGGATCAGGATGAACCTCTGCCATTACGCCGTCAGCACCGATCGCCAAAGCGGCTTTAGCTGTCGGAAGAAGGAGGTCGCGGCGGCCTGTTGAATGCGTCACATCAACAAAGACCGGCAAATGCGTTTCCTGTTTCAGAATTGGCACAGCTGAAATATCGAGCGTGTTTCTCGTTGCTGTTTCGTATGTTCTGATACCGCGCTCACAAAGGATAATTTGATCATTGCCTTGTGCCATAATGTATTCAGCTGCATTGATGAATTCCGAGATCGTTGCAGCAAGTCCGCGTTTCAGAAGGACAGGCTTTTTCACGGAACCTGCAGCTTTCAGCAATTCAAAGTTCTGCATATTACGCGCACCGATCTGAATTACATCAATGTAGTCAAGCGCTTCTTCAATATGAGCCGGAGTTACGATTTCGCTGATAACAGCCAGATCAAATTCATCCGCTACACGTTTTAAGATTTGGAGTCCTTCTACACCGAGGCCTTGGAAATCGTATGGGCTCGTACGAGGCTTAAAGGCTCCTCCGCGAAGAATTTTAATCCCTTGTTTTTTAGCAGCCGCAGCCACTTCCGCCACCTGCTCATAGCTCTCAACCGCACATGGTCCGACGATAAATCTTTGCTGGCCGTCTCCGACTTTTTCACCTTTGATATCAACGATTGTATCTTCAGGTTTTTTCTTACGGGAAACAAGAAGCGCTTTACTGTGATCTTCCTCCTGAAGCTCTAAACCTGCTTTAAAGATTTCTTTAAAAATGTGCTGGATAGTAGAATTTTCGAATGGTCCGTCATTGTTTTCAATGATTTTATTTAACATTGTGCGTTCTCTGACAGGATCAAAGCGATTGACACCTTGCGCTTCTTTCGCTTTACCGATCTCTTTCACAACATTTCCGCGCTGGTTGATTAATTTTAAAATTTGCAAGTTTAATTCGTCTGCCTGCTGCCTTAGAAGCTCTAATTCTGTGTTGCTCATTTTTTTCATCCTTTCCCTGCACATTCATTTTTTATTTTGTAGTTAACATGCATCTTACTATAAGTAAAACCAAATGGAAATACTGAAATACAAAATTTTTAAAAAAGTCTACTTTATTACCCAAACGCTTTTAAGTGATAAAGTAATGTATGATGCTATCGTACATGATGTGAAGAAAATGATCAATAGTTTTTTTCAAAAAAAAAGCGCCAGATCATATCTGGACGCTTTTTTCTAGGACAGATGCTGCTCAATCGCCGCTTCTGTAATTTGTGAATGTGAGGTATGCCACTTTACTTCACCGTTTTGGATCACGAAAACTTGAGGGCTTTCGTGCTTGACTCCGTATGTTTCTGCGATGAAATTTGACAGGGGCCGTGCCTCTTGTACTTGCAGATAGTAAGCCGGCACTTCTTCATGCTGATTTGCAAAGGCATTAAATTCTTGAAATGCGGCTTGGCTGATCGGGCATGTTAAGCTGTGCTTAAAAAACAAGAAAGTGCCTTCCTTTTCTGCAATACGCTTAAACTCTTCCTCAGATTGAATTAGCTGTTTTGCCATTAGTCAAGTCTGCTCCTTCCGGGCTCAGCGGTTGATGTGCTCGGCCTGTTTTTGTGCATCTTTCAGCTCGTCTTTTACGTCTTCTTTCGTTTGGAGGACTTGATCTTTTGCTTCGTCAGCCGCCTGCATTGCTTCTTTTTTCATATCTTGCGTAGCAGATGATGACTCGGTATTTGCAGATTTTGAACGGTCTCTTAAATCTTTGACCTTGTTCATGATCTGTCCTGACTGATCGGCGACAAGCTGTGTGATGTTAGATGTTTTGTCTTTTGCAATGCTGACATATTGTGTGCCTTTTTCTTTTGCATCTGCCGTCATTTTATCTGTTTTATCCCGCAGAGCAACAGCTTGATTTCCGAGATCGTCGCGTAGTTCTTTCCCAGATTTAGGTGCTAGGAAAAGCGCAGTGGTGGCTCCGATGATTCCTCCGATTAAAGTACCGATTAAAAAATCTTTACTATTAATTCCATCTTTGCTCATCATTATTCCTCCTCAAAGTGTTTTTCTCTCTTAAAGAGCTGATTTCTTTCGCTTCCACTTCTCCCAAATTTCCATTGCTGCTTGGCTCCAGGTGACAACCTGATTGATTTTATCTTGGTTTTCTCTCACTGATGCCGATACAGACCCTGCCGCCTGCTTCATTGATGTATTGAACTGCTGCACAGAGGTTCCCACCCCTTGAACAGCATGAACGACCGTGTTCAGCTTTTCTGATTTTTCCTGAATATCTTCAGCCAAGCGGTTGGTCTTATGTAAAAGCTCGGCAGTTTCAGTGGTAATGCCTTTCATTTGTCCCTCCAGCCCTTCGAGCGTGGATGCAACATGTTTTAATGTCAGCTGCAGTGACTTTAGTGTTTTAGACAAATAGATCACTAAGACGAGAAATGCTACTGCGATTAGTGCAACGCTTAAATAAAGAATGATAATCATCTTAAACCTCCTTGCTGCAGGATATACTGCTGTTTACCCGATTTGTAAAATCATAAACATATCTGTTGGGCTGTATACATATTATTCTCCATTACATTTGAAAAATCCTTTAAGAGGATTTTTCTTCAGATAAATAAAAAGCAGTGAAATCACTGCTTTTTATTATGCCATGACGTTTTCGTAGGCTCTCATATATTTTTGGATATCTCCTGCTCCCATAAAGATGAGAACGGCTTTATCATGAGCTTTTAAAACAGATGTATCATCTTCTGCAATCAGCTTGGCATTATTAATTTTTCCCTGCAGGTCGCCGATCGTCAGCTTTCCTGCGTTTTCCCGGGCTGACCCGAAGATGTCGCATAAATACACACAGTCTGCCCCGCTCAGGCTTTCAGCAAATTCATCAAGGAATTGCTGTGTCCGCGTAAATGTATGTGGCTGGAATACCGCAACGATTTCACGATCAGGATATTTCTGTCTTGCCGCCTCAATCGTCACTTTTATTTCTGTCGGATGATGAGCGTAATCATCAATTAACACTTGGTTTCCGAGCTGTTTCTCATTGAATCTGCGTTTGACGCCGCCAAATGATTTAAGGCCATGTTTAATAACGCTGGCGTCAATTTCTTCATAATGGCACAACGCGATGACCGCCAATGAGTTCAATACATTATGATGGCCATACGCAGGAATATAAAATGTGTCATAGAATGTATTGCGGACAAAGACATCGAAAGTTGTCCCTTCTGTGCTTTTTACAATGTTTCTCGCTTGAAAATCATTTTCTTCTCCTGTGCCGTAATAAACGACAGGCACATTCGCATGGATTTTCGGCAGATACTCATCATCACCGCAGGCAATAATGCCTTTGTTAACTTGAAGAGCCATTTCCTGAAAAGCGTCAAACACATCGTCAATATTTGAGAAGTAATCAGGGTGATCAAAATCAATATTCGTCATAATCGCGTAGTCAGGCTGATAGCTTAAGAAATGGCGGCGGTATTCGCACGCTTCAAATACGAAGTATTCGCTGTTTTCATTTCCTTGGCCTGTTCCGTCCCCGATTAAGAAAGACGTCGGTTTTGCGTTTTGGATAACGTGAGCCAGCAGCCCCGTAGTCGACGTTTTACCGTGCGCACCAGTAACCGCGACACTGGTGAATTTTTTCATGTAGTCACCTAAAAACTTATGATAACGAATCACCGGAATTCCGTCAGACATCGCTTTTTCAATCTCAGGGTGCGTGTCTGGGAATGCGTTTCCAGCGATAACTGTCATGCCGGGTTTGATGTTATCCGCGCTAAAAGGAAGAACAGTGATGTTTCTTTTTTCAAGCGCCGTTTGTGTAAAAATGAATTTTTCGATATCCGATCCTTGGACAGTATATCCATTATCATGAAGTATTTGGGCAAGCGGACTCATACCCGTCCCTTTTATTCCAACAAAATGATAAACAGTCATAATTGTACCTCCAACAAACGTCTATCTGTTCCCCAGTATATGACGTTCATTTCAATTTGCGACCGCGGCGGCTGAAAAGCCGCCTGACGGCGTATCCTTATATTTTTTGTTATGTTCAGTATCCGGTTATTTCTTTCCGATTAAACCTGAATATCACGATTTCTATGCCCATTTGCTGTAAAGCGGCATAGCTGTTAAATGCTCTATCCATTATCATACCATGTTTGCTGTGAAAATGAACCTATATTATTCGTTTATTAAATCACTTGCAGTGATCAGCACCTCTCGAGGCTTGCTTCCTTTCGCCTCAGAGATCATACCTTCCGCTTCCATCATATCAATCAGCCTTGCAGCCCGATTATATCCGATTCTGAATCTTCTTTGCAGGCTTGACGTGCTTGCACTGTTTTGCTCAACAACAAATTCGCACGCCTCATAAAACAGCTCATCCTCTTCCTTTAAGGCAGAGCCTTGTCTGACCAATTCTTCCTGTTCGAATAAATAAGCTGGCGGCAGCTGGTTTCTGACATGGGAAACAACACGGTCAATTTCTCGGTCCGATACAAAGTTGCCTTGGAGACGGACCGGTTTTCCAGAACCGTTCTCCAAAAAGAGCATGTCTCCTTTGCCGAGAAGTTTTTCCGCACCTGCCATGTCAATGATTGTTCGGGAATCAACCTGGCTGGAGACAGAAAACGCAATTCTCGTCGGGATATTCGCTTTAATCAGACCGGTAATGACATCGACTGACGGACGCTGAGTCGCGACAAGCAAATGGATTCCGCAGGCTCTTGCTTTTTGAGCAATCCGGGCAATGCTTTCTTCTACATCATTTGGAGCTACCATCATCAAATCCGCAAGCTCGTCAATGACCACAACTAAATACGGCAATTTTTCGCCCGTTTGATGATCAGAGGTTAATTGATTAAAACGGTCAATATCGCGAACACCGGAATGGGCAAACAGTTCATAGCGGCGCTCCATTTCCTCAACGACCCATTTTAAAGCAGCAGTGGCCGCTTTGGCGTCGGTAATGACAGGGCTGACGAGATGAGGAATTTTGTTGTAAGGCGCAAGCTCTACCATTTTCGGATCAATCAGCAGCACCTTCACTTCACTCGGATCAGCTTTATAAAGCAGACTCACTAAAATCGTATTGATGCACACGCTTTTTCCCGATCCTGTAGCTCCGGCAATAAGACCGTGCGGCATTTTCTTCAGATCAATGACAACAGGATTCCCCGAAATATCCAATCCAAGTGCTGCCGTAAGCGGTGACGTGCTCGTCCTGAAAGCAGAGCTGCGAATCATTTGGCGCAAATCAACCACCTTGCTCGTGCGGTTCGGCACTTCAATTCCGATCGTGTTTTTCCCCGGAATCGGCGCTTCTATTCGAATATCTCTGGCGGACAGGCTGAGTTTAATGTCATCAGACAGGTTGGTGATTTTATTCACCTTTACACCCGGTTCAGGGTGTACTTCAAATCTTGTGACTGACGGCCCTTGCGTTACATGAACCACATTGGCCCGAACGTTAAAGTTTTTCAAAGTTAAATCAAGCAGCTGACGCTGGTTTTCTATCCACGCAGTATCGTCCTGAACTTGTGCTGGCGGCACATCAAGCAGTGAGACATTTGGGAACACATAGCTTCCGCGGCGCTCCCCTGCTTTTTGCTGTTTATGCGCATCGCTTTTCAGCATCATAACATTAAAAGGAACAGACGGTCCCTTCTGAAGTGCTGGACTTCGTTCAGGATTGTTACTCGACTTCTCGGTTCTGTTCTGCTGTTCTGCTGGGGCCGTGCGTCTTTCACCCGCAGGACCTTCTTCCTCCCGGCTTTCATCCGCCGCAGAATAGGATGGAGAATCCTCTTCTGTGCTATGTTCGGGTTCTGGATAGTCATTTATCTGGGCCGCGGTTGCTTCAGGCTGGCTGTTTTCCTCTATCACTTGAGCTGATGCAGCTTCCGGAATGATTTCTTCGTGAGCAGCTGTATGGCTGTCTGACAGTTCCTCTGCTTCTTGCCCGGCATCTGCCACAGTCTCTTCCTCGTATCGTTCATTATGCAAGAAAGGCTTTTCATGCTCATGGAATTCCATTTCTTCTGCTGGGGCTGAGGTGTCAGCAGTTTCTGGAACAGCTTTTTCACGAACGTTTCCTTCGTTGGCTGACGGCTCTTCTGCCTCAGTTTCAGCACCTGTCACAGCCTCTTCCCCATATCGCTCATCGGGTAAGAAATGCTCTTCCTTTTCAGGCTCTTGGTTTTCCGTTTGTTCTGCTTGAGTTGAGACGGTGTCAGCAGTTTCCGGAACAGCTTCTTCGCGGGCATATCCTTCGTTACCTGACAGCTTTTCTGCTTCCATTCCGGCACCTGTCACAGTCTCTTCCCAAGATTTTTCTTCGCGCAAGAAAGATTCTTCCTGCTGCTTCATTTGTTCTGTTTCTTCTGACCGCATCTCAGCAGCTTTTGGAGCCATTTCGTCTCCAGCGTTTACTTTTTTGTCTGACAGCTCCTCTGCTGAGTGCTTTGCCATTGTTTCATTCGTACTTTTTAGGACGCCAGAAGGCTGTTCTTCGAATCGGTCATATGAAAAGAGAGGCTCCTTCTTCTGTTGCTGCGGCGGCCGGTCCGGCATTGGATAGCTGCGTTCGCGTTCGATTTCTTCTGAAAGCAGCGTTACCTTCTCTTCTACAGGTTCCGGCTTTTTTTGCACACCTTTTTTTTCCGCAGATTGTTTCGGCACGTCCTTTTTCACAGATGGTTTTTGATTAAATCCATATACAGGCGAAGGTATATTTGTCGGTTTAAAAGGTTTCTTGGCCGGCTCTGATTTTTCATATGTATAATGCTCTTTTTCATTATTTGTGCGGTCTCTGTGCTGAGCAGCGCTCGAACGAGGCTCGGCTTGCGGTTCCTCCGATGGCGGGCGGCGCCTTCTCAAATCATTTTTTTGGTATCCGTCAGGCACAACCGGAAAACGGAACTTGCCTTTAGGATATTCGTAATATATTTTAGGATCTTCCAATCGTTTTAATTGTCCTTCGGAGTGATGCGTTTCTTGCTGTTTCGGAATTTGAGCAGGTTTTGTCTCCCGTTCAGCGTCCTCTTCACTCTCTCCTAAAAATAAATCAAAAAATTTATGAAGCCAACTCATAATTCATCTCTAACTCCCTTATAGTTTTCTGGGACGATTTTTAGTATACCACTGCTTGTCGGCCCAGAAAAGATTAAGCTTTCAGCAAAACAAAGCCGCTAAACAAGGGCTTAGCGGCTTTTTTTACATGATTCGATTTTTTCGGCGTATTTATGGGAGTCTAAAACTGAAATGCGTCTCCAGCCTCATGGTCTCCTTCTAATACAAGGATTCCTTTTTCAGCCGGAGCGTCAGGCAATGCAAGCTCTTTTGCGGAGCAGATCATTCCGCTCGACGGTACGCCCCGAAGCTCAGCATCCTTAATGACGAGTCCGCTCGGCATCACAGCGCCGACTTTGGCAACGACAACTTTTTGACCTTGATCAACATTAGGCGCGCCGCAAACGATCTGAAGCGTTTCATCTCCTACGTTGACTTTACATACGCTTAATTTATCCGCATTTGGATGTTTTTCTTTTGATTCAACATATCCGACAACAAACTTTGGCGATAAATCAACGACTAATGTTTCTTCAATGCCGTTTCTGTTTAGCATTTCATTCACATCTTGAACGAATGTTTCTGAAAGGGCAACAGGGCCGTTTTCATTAATGGTTAAGTATGAAGACGCGTTAAAGATGTTAAAACCCGTCGTTTCATTTGTTTCGCTATTGAAAATTTTGACGACGTCGCCGTGTTTTTCATAGCCTACTTGCTCGCGCGTTACGTCTTTTAGAGAGATCAGAAGTGTATCTCCCACACCTTCTTTATTATAAAAAGCGTTCATAAGTAAAAAATCCTTTCTAATCCTTTTTCGGACGGCTTTTTGCCAAGATAAACACCGGCTCCAGCTTTCCTTCATTATACAGGAAAGAAAGCGCCGTAATCGGAACGGTGCCGCCTGCAAAGAAGCTCATCGACATTTGTCCTAAAATATCATACCCTGATTCATTCCGAATGTCAGCAAGTATCAGAACGTCCTGATGCGGAACAGAGATCGCGAGCTCACCTTTAGCATTTTGTTTATACTCATTTAAAATCGCTTCGTTCAGAATCCGGCTGGCGTCGTAACCGTCGTTTGCTCTGAAGAAGTAAAAGAGATTGCCGGCAACAGTATCCTCTTTGACAACCGTCGGCAGAGAGCGGAGGTTAAACGCAGCCGTTTCTCTGATCCGCTCCCTTGTCCAGTTTTCTTTCTCCAGCATGCGCTGATCAATTAAACGATAGGTTTTGCCCAGATCAAGCGCGTAGTAAATTCTTGTTTCTGCGGTATGATCGTCATAAATAAGCGGAATCTCTTCGCTGGACTTGTCCGGAAAAGAGGTTGAGCGGATGACCGGATAAATGCGGCTTTCCTTCCCAGTTATTTCCTGCGACTTCCCTTCCATAGCTGTCATGGCTTCTGATACATAGTAAACGATCTCGTCAATGGCTTCGTCTTTTTTCAGTTCCCATTTTGCAATAATCGGCGGCAGGTCGAGCGTAATTCCTTTTTTAGTTGTTTCATCCTCAACACGGAGGGTGTCTTTTTCTCTGTCAAATAAAAAGGAGCGATTCTCGTGCTGAAGGCGCTGTTTCAATATGTCTGACAGCTTCCTTGAGGTCATTTTCAAACCGGATATCCTCCTTTACGCTTTTGCGAGAGAGTCAGTTAAAAACTGTTCAATTTCTTCTTTTGTTTTGCGGTCTTTGCTCACAAAACGATTCACTTCTTTTCCTTCATTAAACACAACAAAGCTTGGAATGCCGTAAATCTCCCACTCCGCGCATGTATCAATAAATTTGTCGCGGTCTACATAGTAGTAAGTGAATTCAGGAAAGTCTGCTTCCAATTCCGGAAGAAAAGGCTCTACAAAACGGCAGTCCGGGCACCAGTCGGCAGAAAACATAAATACTGCCCAATCATCCTTTACCGCTTTTTCCAATTCTTGCGTTGTCTCGATTTTTTTCATCGGATATCCCTCCAGTTGTTTATGTTCTTACATGTTAGTTTATCGATACTCGTCCATTTGGATCATACCAAACTGCTTGCGGCAAAACCACTTATATGCAACGAATGAATATGTAAGATAAGCTTTCCCATTATCATTATCATATTTTATTTGCATTATCAAGCACGTTTCGTTTAACATCTTTTACATGAGGGTAAAATTGACAAATGGTCATACATAAGGAGGGATCCAGTTTGGAGTTTATCGTCTATTTAGCCGGAGAAATCCACAGCAATTGGCGGGAGGAAATAAAGGAGAAAACGAAGTCACTGAAGCTGCCGATTACGTTTGTCGGCCCGATGGAGCATCACGACCGTTCAGACAATATCGGAGAAGAAATCATGGGCGCTCAGCCAAACGCAGTCTATAAGGACGACAAGGCTTCTGATATCAATAACTTCAGAACTGCCGTCTTGATGAATAAAGCCGACTTTGTAATCGCCTTGTTTGGCGAAAAGTATAAACAATGGAACACAGCAATGGATGCTTCCTATGCCATCGCAAAAGGCAAACCCCTGATCATCATTCGTCCTGAATCGCTACACCACCCATTAAAAGAGCTTTCAAACAAAGCGAATATGACTGTTGAAACGGTGAACCAAGCCATTAAAGCACTTTCCTATGTATTTGAAACAAAATAAGAAAAAAGCTTGTCGGCATGGCTTACAGCCTTGCTCAACAAGCTTTTTCTCCAGGTTTTACATATTTTCTTTAATTGCTTCAACTGTCTGCTTGTCACAGG
This sequence comes from Bacillus sp. 7705b, assembly GCF_002289525.1. Classification (NCBI taxonomy): domain Bacteria; kingdom Bacillati; phylum Bacillota; class Bacilli; order Caryophanales; family Bacillaceae; genus Bacillus; species Bacillus sp. 7705b. The sequence goes on from NZ_NSDH01000048.1 coordinate 25,688, forward strand.
CAGTTACGAGCTTTATCAGCATTTCTTTAGCCGCAGCGTAATCATCAATATGGATAATAGATGCATTTGTATGAATGTAGCGGGAGCAGATCCCGATAACTGCTGACGGAACGCCGCTGTTTGAAATATGCACTCTGCCTGCATCTGTTCCGCCGCCCGAAACAAAGTATTGATATGGAATCTGATGCGTTTCAGCCATATCCAGAACAAATTCTCTCATTCCGCGGTGCATGACTGTTGTTCTGTCAAGAATGCGGAGCAAAAAGCCATTTCCAAGCTGCCCAAACTGCTGTTTATCGCCGCTCATGTCGTTTGCCGGACTGGCGTCAAGCGCGAAGAACAAATCCGGTTTGATCATATGAGACGCTGTCTGTGCGCCTCTTAAGCCGACTTCTTCCTGAACGGTTGCGCCAGCGTAAAGCGTATTCGGCAGTTCTTTACCTTGCAATTCCTTCAGCAATTCAATGCTCAATCCGCAGCCGTACCGGTTATCCCACGCTTTTGATAATATTTTCTTTTCATTCGCCATAATGGTAAACGGGCATACAGGGACAATTTGCTGGCCCGGTTTAATGCCGATTTTGATAGCGTCTTCCTTATCATCCGCTCCGATATCAATCATCATGTTTTTGATATCCATCGGACGGTTTCGCTGAGCATCTGTTAACAGATGCGGCGGTATGCTTGAAATAACTCCCGGAACCGGGCCGTTATCTGTTTGAATTTCCACTCTTTGTGCCAGCAGCACCTGACTCCACCAGCCGCCGAGCGTTTGGAACCTCAGTAATCCGTTATCTGTAATGGATGTCACCATAAATCCGACTTCATCCATATGTCCAGCCACCATGATTTTCGGCGCGTCCTCTCCGCCTTTTCTGACTCCGAAAACACTTCCCAGTCTGTCCTGAACGATATCATCGGCATATTTGGCAAGCTCCTGCTTCATAAACGCACGGACCTGATGCTCATTGCCCGGCGCTCCGGGAAGCTGCGTCAGTGTTTGGAAAAGCGCTTTCGTTTCTTGATTCATGTTTTCCCCTCATTTCTATGTAGTTCTTTTATTTTATTAGAAAAAATTCTGTTTTCCAAGCACTCTGATTGAATCTGCTCAATGAGCCGCGTATCGCTTAACAGGATTTGGCGGTTTCTGTATAATGGAAGTATGATCAATCAGGAGGTGCTTTATTTTGAAATTGCGTCATCTTCTTTTAGGAGCAGGACTTGGAATTTGTACGGCTGTTGTTGTGAAGCAATATGTGATGAAGCCTTATATTTCTTCAGAAAGAGCGCTTCGTATCGTAAAATCCGCTTTTAAACAGCGGGGGCCGATTGATGGATCATGGATCTACACCCAGCCGGAGCCCTACAATGTGAATGGAGAAACCGTGCAGGTGTACAAGACCGGTGTTACACGGTCAGCTTTCGGAGAACTAGAGCAATATGAAGTGATGGTGGATGCGAAAACGGGGAGAATTGTAGATGTCATCGATACAATCGCGTCTTAACACCGGACAAGCGTAAAATAGGAGCCGCTGCCCATGCAGCGGCTCTTTTTATATTATATCGCGCGAATTGGTTTGTATACCGGATACCACATCGCGTCCTGCACAGCCTGAATGATGTCCTCAGGCTCTTCAGTGGCCACGCCTTCCTTAATGGCGGTTTTAGCGACTTCAACTGCAACCGTTGCCGATACAGTCCGTAAATCCTCCACCTTCGGAAGCATCGGCGCGCCAGGCATGCCGACATTGACCATACTTGCGATCGCGCGGGCACATGCTTCAAACATGCCATCGGTGATTAATTTTGATTTGGTGACAATCGTTCCAAGCCCAAGCCCTGGGAAGACTAGTGCGTTGTTGGCCTGTCCGATATGATATGTCACGCCGTTATATTCCACTGGCGGGAACGGGCTTCCTGTCGTAATCAGCGCACGGCCTTCTGTCCATTCAATTAAATCTTGCGGTTTTGCTTCGGAAAGAGTCGTCGGATTCGACATCGGCAAAATCGCCGGACGTTTTACGTGTGCCGCCATTTCTTTTACAATTTCTTCAGTAAAGGCACCGGAAACCGTAGATGTTCCGATCAGGATCGTCGGTTTCGCCTGCCGGACCACTTCAAGGAGATCAATGCCCCCTCCTTCTCCGTTACGCTGATAATCCTTCACTTCATCAGCCGAACGGGCATAAGGCTTTTGGAAATCGAGAAGCTGATCCATATCATCTGTTAACAGCCCGTTTCGGTCTATGCACCAGAATCGCTGGTATGATTCTTCCTCACTCAGCCCTTCGCGCACCAATGCTTCCCGCAGCTGTTCAGCAATTCCGATTCCGGCTGTCCCCGCTCCGAATATGACGACTCTGTGATCCCTCAGCGGCACTTTAGACGCTTTTGCACAGGATAAAACTGCCGCAAGAGATACAGCGCCTGTACCTTGGATATCATCATTAAACGTACATACTTTATCTTTATAGCGTTTCAAGATGCTGCGCGCATTTTTCGCTCCGAAGTCCTCCCAGTGGAGCAATGCATTCGGGAATGTCTCTCTCGCAAGTGAGACATATTCATCAATAAATTGGTCATAGCGTTCACCGCGCACTCTGGAATGCTGATTGCCGACATAAAGCGGATCGTTCAAGAGGCTCTCTTGATTTGTGCCCGCATCCAAAACGACAGCCAGCACTCTGCTCGGATCAATTCCGGCAGCGGCCGTGTATACCGCAAGCTTGCCAATTGATATCGCGATACCGCCGACTCCCCAGTCTCCGATTCCTAAAATCCCTTCAGCATCGGTTGCGACAATTAAATCGATGGCATCACTTTTGTCTTTAAACTGTTTAAAGGCCTCTCTCATGCCTTCCGGGTCATCGATGGACAGATAGAGCCCTCTCGGCTTCCTGTATTCATGGCTGTATCTCTGAATGGCCGTACCTACTGTCGGCGTGTATACAATCGGGAGCATTTCCCCTAAGTGGTCATTTAACAAACGGTAAAACAGCGTTTCATTTCGATCGTGCAGCGCTGTCAAATAAACGTTTTTACTTAAATCATCAGGCTGTGAGGAAAACTGTTCGTACGCTCTTTTTGCCTGTTCATCAATGGTCAATACCTTCGGCGGCAAAAAGCCATTCAATCCGAGCGCTTTTCTTTCCTCTGTTGTAAAAGCTACTCCTTTGTTCAAAAAAGGAACAGAGAGTACTTCAAGGCCTCTTAATGTTGTCTGAATTTCTCCTTCGTTCGTTACTTCAAATTGTTTCACCCTGCCTCTTCCTTTCTGAGCATAATTAGTACTAGGTTTGCTTTATTAGCCGGAAATCATGCAGGGTAAACATGAAAATATGCTATTGTTTCTTTCGTTTGAGTGATTCTGTCATTCTTTCGTCCCCGTCCCATTTTAGTGCGCGATATACGGCATCATGATAAAAAATAAACCATGCGTCTTTTTCCGCTGCATACGCCTGCCACTTTTGCTTTTGCGGTATAGAGGTCATCGGATAATCATCATAAGCCAGCACCCATAATGGATTGCGGTGGGCGTGTGTCGGCATCAAATCCGCCATATGTACCGCGGTTTCACCCGCATCCTCACATACAAGAACACAGTGGCCGTCACTGTGGCCCCCGGTATGATGCAGTGTAACCCCCCCTGTTATCGTGCAAGTGTCTTCAAAGGTCTTCACTTGGCCGGCAACCGCCTCCCAGTTTTCTTTCCAGTAGGTATTTTTCGATCTGATATTCGGATGGCGCATTTCATTCCATTCAACAGATGAAGTATAAATAACGGCATTTGGAAAAACTGGCACCAGTTTATCTCCTTCGTATTCCGTCAATCCGCACGCATGGTCAAAATGAAGGTGTGTCATGGCGATCACGTGGATATCTTCAACCGTTAACCCGAGCGCTGCTAATGATGTTTTCACATTGGATTCTTGGGTCACACCGTAGTTTCTTTTTTGTTTCTCAGTCAGCTTTCCGGACCCGATACCGGCATCGACGATCACGTTCAGCCCGTCTTTTTGAATAAGAATTGGATCTGTCCTTAGTTCAATCTGGTTTTTTTCATTGACTGGGTATTTTTTTGACCATAACGGCTTTGGAACAACACCGAACATGGCTCCTCCGTCCATGTGAGTCACCCCTCCGTCAAGCCAAGTTAACGTCGTGTTTCCAATTTTCATCGTTTCCATTTTCATCCCCCCTGTCATCATCGTAGCAAACAGCGCATAAAAAAAACAGACTCCTGTGTCAGAGTCTGTTTTACGCTCTCCATTCAACTTCAGCCCGATAGATCGGCTGGCCGAGTGCTGAGAATTTTTCTTCATATTCTGTCATGATGTTATCTTCCATATCGCTGTTATGCAGATCAAGACTGACATATGTCAGCAGCAGACCGTATTCCGAGAAGCTTTTCAGCGAGTACTCAAACAGGCCGCGGTTGTCTGTTTTAAAATGAATCGCTCCGCCTTTCCCCATTACTTCTTCATATTTCTTGAGAAAATGGGAATACGTCAGACGGCGTTTTTCGTGGCGGTTTTTCGGCCAAGGATCAGAAAAGTTCAAGTACACCCGTTTGACTTCACCCGGCTCAAACACGTCTGTCAGCGTGTCCGCGTCTATATTCAAAAGCTTTACATTCGGCACTTCGCTATCCTTAACTTTCTGGACAGCTGTCACAATTACGCTTTTAAATAACTCAATACCAATATAATTAATGTCAGGATTTTGTTTGGCCATGCCGGAAATAAATTGCCCTTTTCCTGTACCGACCTCGATATGGATCGGATTGCTGTTGCCAAACACTGTATTCCATTTTCCTTTATAATCAGCAGGATTGCTGATGGCAATATCTGCGTTTTCAGCCAAAAAGTCATCAGCCCAAGGCTTGTGGCGCATTCTCATATGATTGACACCTCTATCTATTATTTCGACTAACAACATACCATGAATTAAAAAGACCCGCAAGCTTGTTTTTGAAGGTGTGCCTTTTTAGAGCAGATCACATAAAAAAAGAGGTTCCCATCTGTCGGAACACTCGTGTCTCATGCATAAAACCATACTGTTTTGAACAATTTAACCCGTAAGATACTGAAGGGATGTGTACCGTTTTATGGGTTTAAATTACGAGAATCAAGTTGATCTATTGAAGGACATTTTGACTGACCATCAATTAGACTGCTGCGGAACCGTCGCAGAGTACGAACAGCTTGAACGTGTGATTAAATCGCTGATGGCAAACACCGAGCTCGATTCACACTTAAAAAACGTGCTGGAAGATGTGTACCGATACAGCCAATCAGGAATATCATCCAAATCTATCGACTCACACATACAAGAGCATCAGAGCAGCTTGTCTCAATGGGTAGAGGAAATGGATTCGTATTCCTGATTATTAAACAATTCGCTTCATCAGCATATGCAGTTCTTCCATTGCATCATGGAATTCTTTATCGTTTCCTTTGGATTTATGCCAGGCAATGAAAGTGATTGTTTCAGATAGCACATACCATGCCATTCTTAACCGAAGGCCGTCCGTTAACTCAATACCGTACATGCCCAGCCAGCTCTCCCAAGCTGGCTTTTCGACGTAGTGGTACAGCAATGGCCCCAGATCCATCGCCGGATCAGCAATCATGGCGCCGTCCCAGTCAATTAAATACAGCTGGTTGTCTTCAGACAATAACCAGTTATTATGATTGACATCACAATGGCAAACGACTTTCTCACCGAAATGCACTTCATGCAGATGATCTTCTAAATACTTAATCCCTTCTTGAATCAGCGGCGAAGATTGCTGCACAGCAAATACAGCCTGTTTAAGCTGAGACAGCAGAGTCCCTGGATTCAGCGGTTCCTTTCCAAGTCTCTTCAGCATGTCCAGCAAGGCTTTTGATGTGTGTATTTTACGAAGCAATTCAGCAACGGACCGTCCGTTCATGTCTTTCGGCTTCAGCTCTCTGCCGGTCATCCAGTGCTGGGCCGTTATGACGTCCCCATTCTCCATCCGTTTTGTCCAAACCAGCTTAGGAACAATGCCTTCGGCGGATAAAACAGCTAAAAAAGGTGAGCTATTACGTTTTAAAAAAAGCTGCTGCCCGTTATGTTTCGCATAATATGCATCTCCTGTAGCTCCTCCGGCGGGGAAGATCTCCCAATCGCTACCTAGTAATTGTCCCAACCAGTTCATATCAATGTTCAACCCATCATTTCTTAAAATATTTTAGAATAAAGGCCTATTCGTCTTCAGTCTATCCAGCGAATGCCTTTTTCGTACGAATCGTATGAAAAATAAAAAAGACAGCTATTGAGAGTCTCATATGCTAATCAATAGCCGTCTTTTAAATTTTAGCGCTATAGCACAAACTTCGTCAAGCAAAACTCGTAAGATCTCGTGCTAAATATAAGATAACCGTTCCGATGCCGTTTACAGCAACCGCTTTCTTGATTTCTCCATGATCAGCACGAAACCCGTCAGTATCACATAGAAGGCGGTAAGCCTTATCTTTCGGCAGCTGCCATGTAACAGAATCGGGGCTGGCATGATGGATCACAATGATTTCTTCCCATTCGTCGATTGCGCCGAGGTTAAACAGCCGGTATACAATAAGGTGCTCTTTGAGAGCCAGACATTCAAGGCAGCGCTGAATATCGGCTGATGACGTAAGCCGGAATGCCGGATGCGCTTTTCTGAGCGAAATCAGCCTGCGGACATAGTCAACATCCTGCTTGAATGTTTCACGCCGCGACCAGTCCAGCTGGTTGATGCTGTCACTGGATTGATAGCTGTTTTCCACCCCCTGCTTCGTCCGGAAAAATTCCTGTCCGCTGTGAATAAACGGGACTCCCTGGGCCAGCAGAATGATTGCAGACGCCAGCTTTTGCCTGCTTCTTTTTCGGCTCTCACTTTCTTGAGGAAGCGCGAGGCTCATTTTATCCCAAAAAGTGTGGTTGTCATGCGACTCGACATAATTGATGGACTGGCTCGGCGCAGACACAAGCGGGTCTGTCTCTTCCCACCCGGAAGATCCGGCGATCCCGCGCATGACTGTTTCCGTTTGTTCGCCGTTCCCAAGAGCAAAACCCGCCGCCGCGATATGAAAGGTATTCCCTTTAACAGCGTCACGAAACGAATCATTAAAAAAACCGACGCCCGGCATTTTCGATGCATTCGCCAATGTCGCTTTCTGTTCAGGCGGCAGCGGTGTTGCCAAATCCCAGCCTTCCCCAAAGAGAAGGATTCCGGGCTTTACCTCAGATGCTTTTTCTTTCATATGAAGAACCGTTTCAATATCTAAAATGCCGAGCAGATCAAAGCGGAAGCCGTCGATATCGTATTCCTTCAGCCAATACAAGACACAATCCGTAATGAATTTCCTTGCCATCCGTCTTTCTGAGGCGATGTCATTCCCGACGCCGGTGCCATTCGAAGGCATTCCGAATTGATCATGCCGGAAGAAATAACCGGGCACCGTTTTTTCAAAGGGCGAGTGCTCTCTTTGGTATACATGGTTATAAACAACATCCAGAATGACACGCAGGCCATGCTGATGCAGGGTGTGAATCATTTGTTTTACTTCTGTGTTTCTTGTTTGAGGGTCGTGAGGATTGGAGGCATAGCTTCCCTCCGGGGCAAAAAAATGAAGCGGATTATAGCCCCAATTGTAGGCGGCAAGCGGGTTTTCTTCATCAACTCCGGCATAATCGTTTAGCGGTAAAAGTTCTATATGTGTAACGCCAAGCTCTTTTAAATAAGAAAGTCCTGTAGAACTGCCATTTTTCGTTTTGGTGTCCGTTTCAGCAAGCGCCGCATATTTCCCTTTGTTCTTCATACCGCTGTTTTCATGAATGGAGAAGTCTCGGATGTGCATCTCATAAATAATGGCATCAACTGGGTCTGAAAATGGTGTAAACGAAGGAGCCGAATTTGCTTGATCAGGGCGCAGCACGACACCCTTCTCTCCGTTGACCGTCACAGCTTTTGCATACGGATCAACCGTTTCTGTCCATTCTAAATTGTTGCAAATCCGGTACACATACTCATAACCGTGCAGATCTCCAGCCACTGTAACGGCGTATACTCCATTTTCCATTCGTGTCATTTGAAGCGTGTGCCCGCTTTTCTCGGGATGTGACAGCTTGACGGCAGCTGACGTCGCAGCAGGCGCCCATACCTTAAATTCAGTATAATCCGAAGCGTAAACAGCTCCGAGCTCTCCGTCATAATAAAATGCAGCATCAAACGCAGCCGTCCTGACAACCGCCCCGATTTGGAGATCCGTTTTTCCGCCGCCAGATGCTTTGACATGATGCGTTTTTCCGAAAGCCACCGGCTGTTCAGCTACACATACATACTTGTATTTCCCTTCTATTTGCCATTCCTGACTGACTGCCAGAGGAATTTCCGCTGTATCTGTCTCAAGCTGAAAAGGCGGCGTAAAGGTATCTTTTTGATCAGCAGGAATCAGAACCGTAATGATATTCATTTCATCGGCATACGCTTCAAAGCTGCGTTGGATACAGACCATCAGAATCTCTCTCCTCCAAAAACGTTTATGTTTTGATCCGTAAGGGTGAGGGACTCGATGCCAGACGGAATGGGGTTGTACCCATGATTTCTCCGTCAGCATGGAACGGAATTTTGTCCTTCGTGTAAAACGTAATGTCTTTCGCTTTAAACATCGTCACGCCGTCCATTTTGGTGTGTTTTCCAAATGTCATCAAGCATAACAACCAATACTTTTTCAAAAACGGCAGATTCTCAACGATGACAATATCAAATGCCTGTTCGCGCGGATTCGCAAGCGGGGCCGCCTTCATGCCGCCTCCATAAAACGGATGATTGGAGACGACCGCAAACCAGACATGATGAAATTCCTGTGTCTCTCCTTCAATTGTACAGGCCAACGAAAACGGCTTAAAGGTAGCCGACGCGTACAAATGGGAAAGCGGATAGACAAGAAAGCGGAGGCGCAGAAAATGGATCGCCCGTTTTAATGGAAATTCCATCGCCTTCTTATTGACATATGCGTCAAAGCCGATTCCGATATGATTCAAAAAATAAAGAACCTGCGATTTATCCTGAAGCAAATTAATGCTTCCTAAATGAAACGTTCGCGTTAACGGACGCTTCAGCTGTCTGATTTCCTGAATCAGATCTATTTTCTTAATGGAGAATCCTCTGGAAAAATCATTGTACGCGCCAGCCGGCACAAAACTCAGTTCGATATCGTCAACATCTTTCAGCCCGTTGACGACTTCGTGCATCGTTCCGTCTCCGCCGATAACGATCAGGCGTTTCAGCTTATGTTCCTGTATTGTTGAAATCTGCCGGGCGAGAACCTCGGCGTGTCCCGGATGTTCAGTTAAAAATGAGCGGTGCTCAATCTTTCGTTTCAGTAATTCCTTTTGTATCGACTTCCAAACACGCAGGCCTTTTCGATGCCCTGCTGCCGGATTAATAATAAAAAACCATTGGCTCATCTTTCTCACCTGCTTATGTTATGAGAAAACCGCTCAAATCGTTCTGCTTTACTCCAGCCACTCTTGTCTGCGATAGGAGTCTGACAGGCAATAAGACAACAAAGCCTTTGCAGCCTTTAATTGATGATGTTTTATCGGAGCAGTGTTTTTCTTCTGCCTCTCCATCCAATCCGCCAAGCCCCGTTTGTCCACTATTTCCAGACCGTACGGCGGCTCGGGGTAATCGATGTATGACGTTCTGCTCAGGAGTAATTTCGAGACTGGAATATCAGCGCCTTTTTCCTTTACGATCTTCGACACAACAGATCCCGTCCGAAACAGACTCAACGCCGGATTTAATACCGATTCAGTCTGAGAGCCTGTTTTCTTCTCCCAAAAACGATGTTTAGATCCTATGTACACACTGTCTTCCTCTGCCTCTATAAAAGAAACGCAAAAAATGTCAAGAGGTGAAATGATCACTATGCTTAATTCTACTGCCGCCTGCTGAATTTTGAACACAGGCTTATACATAATAAAATAAGAATCAGGAAGCTGCTGGGCCAGAAAACGCAAAATGCGGTCCTGCTTCACCTGGTTTGACAGATTTGACATCTCGGAAAGAGTAGAGCTTGCCCATTTGAGCTGAAATTCATATAAATGTCTTTTATAAAAGGAAGCAAGCGCCATCCTGCTCTTCGGCAGCCTTACGTTCAGATCGTCTTCTTCCTCAAACCATTGGTGTCTCTCTTCTTGTATATCGGCTTCTATCTCTTCTTTTCTTCTTTTCAATGAAAATTTTTTTCGTTTCTGCACCGGTTTTTGCTGTTCAGCACTGGCTTGTCTTTCTTCATGCTGGCGCTCCGCTGCTTCTAATAATGAAATCCAGCGCTCTTTTTTCAGCCGTATAAACTGATTCATATAATGGTACGGATCAAGTTCATATCTCGATATATAATCATGTATTTTGATGATTTGTGCCATTTTGTTTCTCCACTCCGCATGAATTAAGTTAAATAAAATTTGTATTTTTCCTCATATTTTGGTGATTGATTTAAGTGTGTCTGAAAAAGTGAAAATCGTTCAATAGCCGTTGAAACCTCACCGCTTTTAAACGGGACCTGCGCCGGAAATCCCTTTTGGCCTGTCCATTTTCTTGCCAGCGTCATATGGGGATGATACGCTCTCTTTTCCACTTTAAAGCCTGCTTGAAGAACAGCTTGTTTTGTATGCTCCCGCAGTGTTTCGAGCGCCGTATTCTTCTTCGGCTCCAAATGTAACACGCGCGGCTGCCTGCGGTCTCCGAACACATCTATTTTGTCAAACTCAATTGTAAACGGATTGGCATCAACAGCTAACTCGGCAAGCGAGCCTTCAAGCTGCTTGATTTGCGCTTCGTCCGCCGCACCGAGAAAAATTAACGTGATATGGTAGTCAAGCGGGTGCACCCATTTTTGAAACGTGAGCGCCGGCTCGCTTTTCGCAGCCTGGTAAATCGGATTTGCAATTTCCGGCGGAATGGGCACGCCGATGAAATAATGAGGCCGGATATCTGACATCCGTCTGACACTCCCTTCTTTGACTGCTATTATTTTATCAATAAAGAGGCTGCGCGAATAGAGGAACCGCATATGAAAACACTCTCGCGCAAACGTTTATTATGTTAGGATATTATATGACACTTGTTTTATTCAGAAAGGAATGACAATGTTGAAAATCGTTGAAAACACTTCTGATCTTATAGGAGATACACCGCTTGTGAGATTGAATCGGCTTCAGCCGGAAAACGCAGCACAAGTCTATTTAAAACTTGAATTTTTCAATCCAAGCGGCAGTGTGAAAGACAGAGCCGCTTACAATATGATCATAGAAGCAGAACAAAACGGCTTACTCAAGCCTGGCTCAGTTATCATTGAGCCGACCAGCGGAAATACCGGAATCGGACTCGCCATGAATGCGGCGGCCCGCGGCTATAAAGCGATTTTAGTAATGCCGGATACAATGACGAAGGAGCGGATCAACCTCCTCAAAGCCTATGGTGCAGAGGTTGTGTTAACTCCCGGATCGGAAAGAATGCCCGGCAGCATTAAAAAAGCAAAAGAGCTCGCCGAACAAATTCCGAACAGCTTCATTCCGATGCAGTTTGATAATACCGCAAATCCTGACGCGCATCGAAAAACAACTGCTCTGGAAATTTTCCGGGCAATAAAAGAAATCGGAAAACCGCTAGGCGCTTTTGTAGCTTCTTCCGGTACTGGCGGGACCATTACAGGAACCGGTGAAGCGCTAAAAGAACTTTTCCCGGATATTTTGGTTCATGTTGTCGAGCCTGCGGGGTCTCCGGTATTATCAGGCGGAAAACCGGGTGCGCATAAGCTGGTTGGGACAAGCCCAGGCTTCATTCCTCCAGTTTTAAATCAAGATGTATATGATGAAATTATCAAAATCACTGATGAGGATGCTTATACGACAACCAGACGCCTTGCTGCGGAGGAAGGAATTCTCGTCGGGCCCTCTTCAGGCGCTGCCTGCTTCGCGGCGATTGAAGCCGCCAAACGTCTCTCTCCTGATCAAGTCGTTGTCTGTATGACAGCTGATACCGGAGAACGTTATTTATCAACTGATTTATGGTCATTTGTGTAAAAAAGGACTGGCTTCAGAAGAAGCCGGTCCTTTTATTTTGCAAGTTCGTAGATGGCCTGCGCATATAAAGCAGTCGCTCTGAGGAGATCATCAATTTCAATATATTCATCCTTTTGGTGCGCACTATCGGGACGTCCGGGGAACAGCGGTCCGAATGCGACGCCGGCTTTCAAAGATCTTGCATACGTTCCCCCGCCGATTGAAATTAAATCAGCTTTTTTGCCTAATTGGCCTTCATATACCTTTTGCAGTGTTTTGACTAGCGGATGGTCTGCTGATACGTGATGCGGCTTGCTGTCTTTAAATTCTTCAAGCTCAAATTCAGCGGCGCTTTCAAACGCATCGCGAATCATTTTGCTTTCCGCCGTTACCGGATAGCGGATATTGATTCCGAGCTCGCCTCCTTGCCCTTCTTTATAGCGCAGTGTTCCGACATTTAATGTCAGCTCTCCGCTAATGTCATCCTCACAGTCAATATTCAGCTTCTTTCCTCTCGTATCATCTGAAAATTTGTCTGTCACGACTTGAACAAAACGCTGTCCGGCTTCATCCAGCTCAAACTGGCACAAAAATTCTGCCAGTTTGATGCCGGCATTCACTCCATTGTTCGGTTCCATCGCATGGCAGGAAAGTCCGTGCATGCGCAAGATCAGCTGCCCATTCTCAATCTCAGCTTCACCTTTTTGATCTGTCGCGCGGAGCATGTCTTTAAATGAGGCAAGAACCTCTTCTATATTTGATCCTTTGATAACGGCTTCCGCAGCGTCTGGCACCATGTTTAAGCGGAGACCTGATGTAAACGAGGCAAGAACTGTTTCTGAAGCGGCTTCGTTTGCGCGGTGCGGGATGAGCAGTGAAGCATCAATAATTCCTTTTTCCGCGTTAATAATCGGGAAGTCAGCATCTGGCGCAAAACCGAGAGTCGGCATTTCTTCGTGCTTGAAATAATGCTCCACACATCTCCAATCACTTTCTTCATCTGTTCCGATAATGATTCTGACACGTTTAGAAAGCGGCAGATTCATGTCTTTGACGATTTTCAGCGCGTAGAACGCCGCCATCGTCGGACCTTTGTCGTCAATGGCGCCCCTTGCATAAATCCGTCCGTTTCGGATGTCCGCTGAAAACGGATCACTTGTCCAGCCGTCTCCGGGCGGTACAACATCAACATGGCAAAGAACGCCGACAATGTCTTCACCCTCGCCCCATTCGATATGACCGGCGAACCCGTCAAGATTTTTTACTGAAAATCCTTCTTTTTCTCCAAGCTCAAGCAAAGAGGTCAAGCTGGCATTTACCCCTTCTCCGAATGGTTTGCCGGGCCCGGCTGTTGTTTCGTCCATTACACTGTTGATTCTCAAGAATTCCTGCGTATCGCGAATCAAATCATCTTTTTTTCTGATCACTTCGACTTCCCAGTTCATAATGATCCCCTTTCTGCAATAAATCACTTGCAAAAACTAAATAAAACGAATAATATTAATGGTGTTTTGTTAAAACGTTCGTAATTGGAGGTTACTATGTTTCATCTAAAAGAGCAGCAAACATCGATTAAACAAGAAATCATAGCTGGATTGACGACCTTTTTCACAATGGTCTATATTGTAGTGGTGAATCCGGTCATTTTAGCGAATGCCGGAGTTCCTTTTGACCAGGTCTTTACCGCAACGATTATCGCCTCCATTGTCGGAACGCTGTGGATGGCCCTGGCTGCAAATTATCCGATTGCCATTGCACCCGGCATGGGCTTAAACGCTTACTTAGCCTATCACGTTGTAGGCGCAAGCGGCGGCGGCATCACGTACGCAACAGCTTTCAGCGCAGTATTCACAGCAGGGGTTCTCTTCATTATTCTATCGTTAACGCCTTTAAGAAAACAACTGATAGAAGCGATTCCAAACAATTTAAAATACGGCATCACCACAGGGATCGGGCTTTTTATTGCGTTTATCGGTTTACGGCAGGCGGGAATTATTACGGCTGATAAATCAAATTTGGTCACACTCGGCAACCTACATTCGCCAGCGGTTATCTTAACGCTGATCGGCTTATTGATCAGTGTGATCCTGATGGTGCTGAATGTAAGCGGAGCGTTATTTATCGGAATGGCAGCTACCGCTTTAATCGCGTTTTTTACCGGCCAGCTGCATTTTCCTAAAGGCTTTATGTCTTTTCCGCATTTGCCTGAGGGATTGATTATTTCAAATCCGTTCTCCGCTTTTGGCGATGTGATCCATCACGGCCTGTACGCTGTCGTCTTTTCATTTCTGCTGGTAACGATTTTTGATACGACCGGTACGATGATCGGTGTGGCCGAGCAAGCCGGATTGATGAAAAACAACAAGCTCCCGAACGCGCGTAAAGCGCTGCTTGCTGATTCAACGGCGACCACAGTCGGTGCTGTATTCGGAACAAGTCCGACAACCGCGTTTGTCGAGTCTTCAGCTGGCGTTGCAGCCGGGGGAAGAACAGGTCTTACGTCTTTAACTGTCGCGGTATTGTTTGCAGCTTCGATGTTTTTCAGTCCGCTTGTCAGCGCCTTATCCGGCATATCCGCCATCACTTCTCCGGCTTTGATTATTGTCGGCAGCCTGATGATGGGCTCGGTGTCGAATATTAACTGGAAGGAGATGGACGAGGCATTTCCGGCATTTCTCGTTGTTCTGACCATGCCTCTTACATCAAGCATTTCCACAGGAATTGCACTTGGCTTTATTTCGTATCCGATTGTGAAAGCAGCACGGGGAAAATGGAGAGACATTCATCCTCTCGTCCTCGTATTTGCCGTTCTGTTTTTCATCCAGCTATTTATTCTATAACATACAGAAAACCCAAACGGCATCCGTTTGGGTTTTTATTTCACCAAAAAAGAGATAGCAGCCGCCAAAAAGCAGCAGGCAACACAAGCATAGTGCAGCGTGTTCACACAGCTTTTTCTGGCCCGGTAATATTCATCACTTTCCTTATCAGCCCCAATTAAGATCGGCGCATCCATCACTTTGTCAAAAATAAGCGAAAGCACATAACGGCAAACACCTGTATAAACCAGCAGCGCAATCACCTTAAGAACGATCGGGGAAACGACTGTTAAAACCGTAAAAGCCGACAAAAGCATATACAGATGCCTCGCATACTCCCCATTCCTCAGCATGACTTTAAAAAACAATTCTTTATAAATTGTATACATTGTCCGTTTCTTAAATATCCTTTTAGAATTCCGGAATAATAGTGGTTTTCTCCTCATCCTGTCCTTTACTCTCGGCATTCTCACATCTTGGCTCGTCATCATTACAAGACCTGCAAGAGTGAGCCTGATTTTTTTCTCCTCAAGCACCTCTGCCTCAAAAGCCGAAAATGAAGCCGTCTTTTTCAAACTGCGTATGAAAGCAAAAATAAAAGACAAAACACCGGCAAGCGAGAGCAAGTGCCACTCAGTAAAGGTAATCATGAGAAAAGAACACGCCAAAAGCACAGCCTTGAGAAAAAAGTCTGCAATCTGTCTCCAAATAGATCTTGGTTTTCTGACCCTGTCCTGCTTCAAGGATAAAAAGAGCGTATGAAGACCGAATGCATAGATCAATAGAGCAGCGCTTTCTGGAATCGTGACGCGAACAGAATCAATGATAAAGGGAAGAAAAAGAAAAAAGAGCAACAGCCATTTGGCGAACGTGAACAATAAAGAATACACCAATGCGTATTGTTTCATCTGGCGAATGATCGCTTTCTTTTGCAGCAAAAACACCTGGTCCGCTTCCAGTAAAAAAGTATGGATGGAGCCTGTGCAAACAATCAGTATACCGACAGCGTATAACCATCTCCATTCGACTCTCTCAGACCACTCGTAAAGAAGGCCGTTTCCATTCGTCCACTCCACATACTGATAAATCACAAAAGCAAGCGCCGGCAGGACAATGTAGAGCGCAACCGTCCAATCAATGACAGCATGCAGCACCTTAAACTGATATCGGTAAAAATCCAGCCACCTTCGAAAAAAGAGAGACCGTCCGTTCATGCTTTTTCTCCTTGAATCGCCGTATAAAAACAGTCAAGCAATGACTGCCCGTCTAATCCTGTTTGCTCTTGAATATCTTTTAACGTTCCCTGAAGAAACAAAGAACCTTTATCAATCATGTAAAACCGGTCGCAGATTTTTTCCGCGGTATCAAGTACGTGTGTGCACATGAGAATGCCGGCTCCTCTATCTTTCTCAGCCTTCAGCATGTCCACAAAGCGTTTTGTCGATATCGGGTCAAGGCCGATAAACGGTTCATCAATCACATACATATCAGGCTTAGAAAGAAAGGCCTGAATCAGCATCAGCTTTTGCTGCATGCCCTTCGAAAACGTCACCGGCAGCTCATGCATGACATGATCAAGCGAAAATGTTTCAAGAAGACTTTGGGCACGGTATTCGAATTCACTCTGACCAATGCCGTGCAAAGTGCTGATCAGGTCGAGATGCTCCCACAGCGTTAATTCCTCATAAAAGGACGGGTGCTCCGGAATATAAGCAAACGAGCAATCATTCCAAGCGATAGTCCCTTTAAAGTCTTGCGAGAGGCCGAGTATCGCCTTGATGGCAGTACTTTTTCCAGCGCCGTTCGCTCCAATCAACCCGACAAGCTCCCCTTCTCTGACTTCCAATAAAACATCGGTGAGCACTTTTTTTCGGCTTGTATACCCTGCTTGCTCTATCGATGCTTCCAACAACATTCTCAATCTCACTCACCCCCCAAATCACATACGAATCAGAATAAAAAAAGTTTCTTTATCCATAATAATATTGTGGTGAAATACATAGTAATCCAACAAGGATGGCGGCCAAACTCAAATTGGAAAAAATTTATCATACTTATTCCTAGATTCACCGCTGCGAAATCGTGTATAATGAAGGCGAATTATTTAAATATTACAGATGTCTGCCTTAGTTGCTATTTCGTACGCAGTTGATAGTCGTGAGTTGTGGTTAGTCAAGTCCATCCGATCTTATGATAGGGAGTGGTTTTTTGAAACCTTCAACAAACCGTATGCTAACTCGAATCAAATCAGTTTACATGTTTATTCAAGAGAAAGGCCTTGTGACAACACAGGAACTGGTTGACGAATTCGGCATTACACCTAGAACGATTCAAAGAGACTTAAATGTGTTAGCATATAATGATCTTGTTCATAGTCCAAGCCGTGGCAAATGGGAGACAACGAGAAAGAAAGTAAAGATTACCTCATAACATTAAAAATTACATAGGGCCGCCCTGTGAGCGGCCTGATAGATACAGGGCGAGGAACGTTCTTAGCCTTGTTTTTGTGTGCTTATATATAATAAAAAATCCCGCATGTGTGATGCGGGATTTTTTCATGCTTGCGGCTCGTTCAGCCATTCAAGTTCTTCTTCTGTAAGCTCACGGTATTCTCCCGGCTCCAAAGCAGGATCCAAGGATACGCGTCCCATTGAGAGCCGCTTCAGATAAATGACTTCATTGCCGACAGCATTTGCCATCTGTTTGACTTGATGATATTTCCCTTCTGTTATCGTCAGGTATATCACGGTATGCCCTTTATCGTTTGCCTTTATTTCTGCTTGTGCCGGCTTTGTTTTGTAGCCGCCTTCAATAAATACCCCAGTCTCTAAGCTGTTGATGTCTTCTGGCGAAATTTGCGACTTTAAGTGGACCTCATACGTTTTCGGAACATGCTTTTTCGGCGATAGCAGCCGGTGAGCGAGCTGACCGTCATTTGTCAGCAGCAGAAATCCTTCTGTATCCTTATCAAGCCGGCCGGCAGGAAACGGCTCGAATCTAAGTTCATCCGGCGTCAGCAAATCGACCACTGTCTTTTGCCGGCTGTCCTCAGTCGCTGACAGCACGCCCTGCGGTTTATTCATCATGATATAAATAAACTCGCGGTAATCAATCGGCTCGCCATAAACGGTCACCTCCTGCGCATCAGGGTCCACGTGCGCCTTGACATCTTTTGCCGGCTTTCCGTCGACCATGACGGCTCCCGCTTTCACAATCGATTTGACCTCTTTTCTCGAACCATACCCGCTGTTGGCAAGCAGCTTATCTAGTCTCATGCCAATCTCTCCTTCCTATAAAAGAAAGCCCGCATCAAGCGAGCCCTCTGTTTCAACATATTCTGTTAATCAGCGGCATGTCTGCCTTTCTTTAAGAACCCCGGTAAACGGCGGCCGAATATTTTCTGTAAAAACCCTAAACGATAAGCGCAATACAGGTAGACAGCTCCGCCGACCACAGCAGCAATCAGCACGACGATCGCAGCATGCAGCTGGCCATCCTCGTAGGAGATGAAAAAGCTTAACACCCACTGGACGATTTTAACGGCTATCGCCATCACTGCTGACAAGAGCAGCATCAGAACGCCCCGTTTCACTAATATTTTATACGAATAGCCGGCATGCCGTTTGATCATGATAAATCCGTATATAAGTGAAGCAGTATACCCGAGTGCCGTAGCTAAAATAGCGCCGTCAGCCTGCATCAGCTTAATCAGCGGGACATTCAGCACAAGTTTGATCACGACACCGATCACAAGACTGGCAACCGCAAATTTTTGCTTATTGATGCCCTGCAATATGGCGGCGTTGACAGTAAACAAAGAGAACAAGATCGCAACTGGCGAATACCAAAACAGGATATCTTTCCCCAATTCAGGATGAAGGCTCTCTGATCCGTAAAAGAACGTGTACACAGGGCCTGCTAATACCGATATACCGACAACAGCCGGAATAATTAAAAACAGGATCGTCTGCATCGACTGGTTGATCTGCTGATTTAACAGCTTGTAGTTTCTGCTTGTAAACGATTCTGTGATCGTCGGAATTAAGGTCAGTCCGAATGCCGTCGCAAGAGAAACCGGGATCATCACGAGCTTCTGCACGTAAAGTGTCAGAATGGCCATCATGTCCTGACTGATAGCTTGATGCCCCGCTTCAATCATGGCTTTGTTAAACGTATTTGTATCAATATAGTTATACAAAGGGATGGCTAGTCCAACAAACACGTAGGGAGCGGCATAGCTGAAGAGCTCGAAAAACATTTTCTTGTAGCTTAAATCTGCTGTCGGCCCCGTATTAGGCATCATCGCCAGCAGATTGCCTTTTCGTTTGTTCCAATAAATATACAATACGATCAGCCCGCCGAAGGCACCGATCAGCGCTGCAAAGGTTGCATAACCGACAGCGATCACAAGGCCGCCGTTTAAGACTTTCAAAATCAAGAAGGTCGCACTCAATAAAAAGATGATGCGGACAATCTGCTCAACAACTTGAGAGACAGCCGTCGGCCCCATCATTTGGTGACCTTGGAAAAATCCGCGCACAAGACTCATAATCGGCACGACTAAAAGCGCTAAGCTGACCATGCGGATGACATATACGACATGATCAATCGTCAAACCGTTATTATCTTTGCCCCCAAGCGATATTTCCGCAAAAAACGGAGCAGATAAATATAGTATAAAAAAGGCAATCATTCCCGTTACAAGCATAACCGACATGCCCGCCTTCAGCATTTTTCTGCTTGTTTCATAATCCCCTTTGGAATTATATTTGGAAACAAATTTAGAAACGGCGGCCGGAAAGCCCATTGTGGCAATGTTCAAAAATAAAGTGTATTGATTGTATCCGTATTGAAATAACGCACCGCCTGTCGCTCCGACCATGATGCTGAAAGGAATTAAATAAACCATTCCCAGTATCCGTGAAATATATGTACCGAGCGTTAACACAAACGTGCCTCTTAACAGTTTGCTTGACATGTTTCTTCATCACCATTTTCTACGAAGATTCAACTTTTCTATTTTAACACAACTGGGCATATAGACGGTAATAAATACAAAAGCAATCTCAGGAACAATGCAAGTTTGCGGCAAAATACGTTTAAGCAGAACCTGTCTTTCGCTATAATAGTACTGCGGACAGCGTTCCGCACACGAAATGTAAAAAGAAAGTTGATGATAAAGATGAAGCAGTATGACGTAATTGTAATCGGCGGAGGCCCTTCAGGTCTGATGGCTGCCATTGCAGCCGGAGAACAGGGTGCTGATGTTTTGTTAATAGATAAAGGAAATAAGTTAGGCCGTAAACTTGCCATATCCGGAGGCGGCCGCTGCAATGTGACAAACCGCCTTCCTGTCGAAGAAATTATTAAGCACATCCCCGGCAACGGCCGTTTTTTATACAGTGCGTTTTCTGAATTTAATAACGAAGATATTATCAAGTTTTTTGAAAATCTCGGGATCAAATTGAAGGAAGAGGATCACGGCCGGATGTTTCCGGTGACAGACAAAGCGCAAAGTGTTGTCGACGCGCTCTTAAACAGGCTGAAACAGCTGCGTGTGACGATCAGAACGAACGAAAAAATCAAATCTGTTACATATGAAGATGGACATACAGCAGGCATTGTGACGAATAATGGCGAAGTGATTCATAGTCAGGCAGTCATTATCGCGGTTGGCGGAAAAAGCGTTCCCCATACCGGCAGCACGGGTGATGGCTATGAATGGGCCGAAGCCGCAGGCCACACAATAACAGAGCTGTTCCCGACAGAGGTGCCCGTCACATCTGCCGAGCCGTTTATTAAGAAAAAAACACTGCAGGGTTTATCGCTCAGAGGTGTCGCCGTCAGTGTATTAAACAAAAAAGGCAAAGCCATTATCACACATAAGATGGACATGCTGTTTACTCATTTCGGCCTCTCAGGCCCCGCCATACTCAGGTGCAGCCAGTTTATCGTGAAAGAGCTGAAAAAACAGCCGGAAGTGCCCGTCAGAATTGATTTGTTTCCGGATATCAATGAAGAAACGCTATTCCAAAAGATGCACAAGGAGCTGAAAGACGCGCCGAAAAAAGCGTTAAAAAATGTGCTGAAGCCTTGGATGCAGGAGCGCTACCTTCTTTTCCTGCTTGAAAAAAACGGCATTTCACCGAACATATCATTTTCTGAGCTGCCGAAGGAGCCTTTCAGACAATTTGTCAAAGACTGCAAGCAATTTACCGTTCTCGCAAACGGCACGCTGTCTCTAGACAAAGCGTTTGTCACAGGAGGCGGTGTATCGGTGAAGGAGATTGACCCGAAAAAGATGGCGTCTAAAAAAATGGACGGCCTGTATTTTTGCGGCGAAATCTTAGATATTCACGGTTATACAGGCGGATACAATATCACATCTGCGCTCGTCACAGGCAGACTCGCCGGACTGAATGCCGGACGCTTTTCCCGTACGTAAATCTTAGACTTTTCAAACTCTTACAGCATGCCGGGCATTTGAAAATTTCCCGCAAAAATGTTAGGGTGAGATTTGTTTTGTTTCACCTGATTGCGGGGTAATTTACAGGAAGGAATGATCTGCCATCGTACGACCATACTAAGCCTGCGAGGAAGATATAGGCGTACACAAAAAAGTCAGAGGGTGAGAATGTTTGAAGAATATATCTAGTGTATTTTGGATTGTGATTGTCATCACAGCCGCAGCCGTTTTGTGGGGCGTTATTTCTCCTGACAGCCTGCAAAACGTGTCTCAATCGGCACAATCGTTTATAACAGATTCATTTGGTTGGTATTATCTATTAGTTGTCTCTTTGTTTGTCGGGTTCTGTCTCTTTTTAATTGTCAGCCCGATTGGAAAAATTAAACTGGGGAAACCGGATGAAAAACCGGAATTCGGGTTATTATCTTGGTTTGCCATGCTGTTCAGTGCAGGCATGGGAATCGGCTTAGTATTCTATGGTGCGGCTGAACCGATCAGCCATTACGCAATTAGCTCTCCATCAGGTGAAACAGAAACCCCCCAAGCCTTCAGAGATGCGCTCCGGTACACGTTTTTCCACTGGGGACTGCACGCTTGGGCCATTTATGCCGTCGTGGCATTATGTATCGCATATTTTCAATTCCGCAAAGACGCGCCTGGATTAATCAGCAGCACACTGACTCCGATTCTCGGCGATAAAGTAAACGGCCCGATCGGTAAACTGATTGACTGTATTGCTGTTTTCGCTACAGTTGTCGGCGTTGCAACGAGTCTGGGGATCGGCGCAACTCAAATTAACGGCGGATTGAATTACCTATTCGGAATTCCGAATCATTTTATCGTTCAATTGATTTTGATTGTTATTGTAACAGTGCTCTTTTTACTATCGGCTTGGAGCGGACTCGGAAAAGGCATTAAGTATTTAAGCAACACAAATATGGTGCTAGCCGGATTGCTGATGCTGTTTATGCTGGTTGTCGGACCTACCGTTTTGATCATGAACTCACTTACAGATTCAATTGGGCAGTATATTCAAAACATTGTTCAAATGAGCTTCAGACTGGCGCCGAACGATCCAGGCAAACGTGAATGGATCAACGGCTGGACGATTTTCTATTGGGCATGGTGGATTTCCTGGTCTCCATTTGTCGGCATTTTCATCGCTCGTGTATCCCGAGGCCGGACAATCCGTGAATTTTTGATCGGCGTCCTGGTGGCACCATGTATTTTGGCTTTCCTATGGTTCTCCATTTTCGGTGTTTCCGCGATGGACCTTCAGCAAAAAGGTATCTTTAATGTGGCGAAGCAGTCTTCCGAAACGATGCTGTTCGGAACACTGGATCACTATCCGCTGACAATGATCACGTCTATCCTGGCATTGATCCTGATCGCCGTGTTCTTTATTACATCAGCTGATTCAGCGACATTTGTCCTTGGTATGCAGACGACATACGGTTCATTAAACCCGGCTAACTCAGTCAAACTCAGCTGGGGCATCATTCAGTCTGCTATGGCAGCTGCGCTCTTGTATTCCGGCGGACTTGCCGCTTTGCAAAACACAGCGATTCTGGCGGCACTGCCATTTTCAATTGTTATCCTGCTCATGATTGCTGCCCTTTATAAAGCATTGGCAAGAGAACGAAAAGAAATTAGAGCAGCAGAGAAATTCCAGAAACCAAGAAGCCCAAGAGTGAAAAAGGCTTAACCATAAAAAAGATCTTTCCGCAGTCCGCGGAAAGATCTTTTTTTATTTTCGATATAAAATGAGTGCGGAAAAACAGTAGAGCTGCTCGCCTTCAGGGTCACATGCCGCTGAAACCGTATATTTGATATCAACCAGCTGCTCTTCCGATATTCCTTTTAAAAATGAATTGATCTCCGTTTGCAAATCTTTTTCATGCTCTTCATCAAACACTGCCACCTTCAGCATTTATCCGCTCTCCTTTCTCTATCAATCTATTCCGTTTGGAATCAATATATGATAGAGAAAATGTTTACCTCGTCTCCGGATAAATAGCTCCTGGTGCAGGATGTTTCTTTGCCGGTTCATGGTCCTGCTGCTCCAGCTTCACCAGGACGGCATAAGCGATCCTCATGTGGCAGTAGCTGATGAGACTGACGCTGAAAAAAGGGACAATTCCCGGCAGATAAGCCAGCAGGAAAAAGAGCGCGACCGTCAGCGCAAGCATGACGAGGGTATATTGTAAGTACGCCACACTCAGCAAGAGGGAAAACTTAAAATACAGGCGCTTTTTCCAATCAAAGTGGACGATCAGCGGAAACACATAAAAAAGCATTGATACAAACAGAAAGCCAAATATCATAATAGCAAAGCGCAGGATATGCAATAAAAAGTGGCTTGGGTAAATAAAGGCCAAATCGATATAAATGATCAAACCGATTAACACCAGTACAGCACCGATCAGATTGGAACGGAGAAATTCAGCTTTGTATTCCCGCCAAAAAGTCGGCAGCACCGGAACGTGATCCTGACCCTGAATCCATTTTCGCATAACAGCGAATAAAGCGGCAGTCGCGGGCATGACACCGAACACTCCGAGACCGATGATCGTAAAAAGCAGCCAAAGCAAATTGGTATACGCAAACCTCATGATCCACTCGCAAAAACGCAGCACCCGTGCCATTGATCCGTCATGTTCCACGAAAGCCCCTCCTCTTCGCTTTTATACATTTTGCATATGAAAAAGCTGTTTAATATCAATTGGTTTTTTTTCAACAACGGAGCGCCATATTCCCTCACCGAGCGCGATAGAATAGGCTCCGGCTTCGGCCCCGGCCAAAATGTCATACTGGCGCAGCGGATCTTTGCCTATAAATAGATCAGCAAGCAAAAGCGGATCACCTCCGCCGTGTCCTCCCTCGTTTTTGACGACTTGAATGGTTTGCTTCGATTCAAAAAGCGGATAATACTCAATCGTCTGCTCGGGAAAAGCAAACGGAATTCTGGAAGGCTCATGGAATTCATTTGATTCAATGCGTCCTTTTGTGCCGTTTATCGTAAGGCGGTAGCCTTCGTACGGAGCGGAAAATGTGATCGAGTAGCTTAAAAGCGCACCGCCGTCATATTTGACAGCCGCCACATACGTATCCTCAATGTCGATCTCCTCGTCAAAAATGCACGCGTCAGGGCGATATGCGGTATATAAGCTTGACTGGTCTGCATCCGCCTTGAGATGATCATCCTTTACAGAAGCTTTAGAGGCACGGGGGTGCCATCTCGCATAGTAATGGCATTTCTCTTTGACCCGGCATGTGCCGCAAAAACGCCCGTCTTCTTCCGGCAGCGGATTCCACTCACTGTCCGGCCCGTAGTAATTCAACTCGCCGTAAGCAAATACCTCCGCCGGGTTTTGGCCGAGCCACCAATTCACCAGATCGAAATGATGTGTGGATTTATGGACAGAAAGGCCGCCGGAAAATTGCCTGGATCGGTTCCAGCGTTTAAAATAGCTGGCGCCGTGATAGGTATCAATATACCAATTCAAATCAACAGACGTGACCCTTCCTATTTTTCCTTCTAAAATCATTTCTTTGATTTTCCGATGATACGGGCTGTAGCGGTAATTAAACGCGACAGTAACCTTCCCTTTGCTTTTCGCTTCTGCCTCAAGCACCCGCTTTGCATCCTGCACCGTCGTCACCATCGGTTTTTCCGTTATGACATCCGTATCCCACTGAAGGCTTCTCAATATATAGGTAACATGGGTGTCATCCCTTCCCGTCACAATCACAATGTCTGGCTTCGAAACGCTCATCATATTGTCAAAATCTTCTTCTTTATACTCCGGTACTTGTGCAAGCTCCGGAAATGCCTCTTTGCAGACGGCGAATCGTTTCGGATCGGCATCCAGCAATCCCGTAATTTCATAAGTGGATGAAAACAGTTTGAGCAGCGGTTTGATAAACATGCTGAGGGCTCTGCTGCTTAATCCGCAAATGACGATGCTTTTCAATGGTCCCCACCCCTATCGGACTTCTGTTAATTGGGAAATCAGCTGCAGCGCTTCCTCTGTTTTTTCGGAGTATACAGGGATAAACGCCGCCATATTTCGATTCAGCCGAAAAGAATAGCCGTTCAGCTGTTTTTCCCCTTTCTCAATCAGAACGGCATAGACTGTTTTTTCTCCCGTTTTTTGATTTACGGCTGTATAGGGCGATGAATGTTTCAGTGACAATCCGTCTAACGGCTGAAAATTTTCCGGATCATCGTAAGCTGCAAACAAGTCTTCAGGCACGATAAAGACGTCACCCTCGCGAGCCGTAATTTCAGTCAGCAGCTTTTCCGGCAAAGCGGGAAAAATTTCTGCCCTGCCTGCCTTCTTTTCAGCGGCCTCTTTTATGTTATCCTGTACGCCTGCCTGCATATCTGAAAACAGGATGACATGAATGCCGTCCGGTCTGCTTGAGCACGAAGCCAAAAACAGCAACGAGACGATCACACATACAGCCGCACATAGAGATCTTTTCATTTTTCGTCTGACCCGAGAAGCGCTTCCAATTCTGTCATCGCCAAAATAAACGCTCCCGCCCCGTGAAGGTCGTTTGTGCTCCGTTCCCGGCTGACATAATAATCATAAAACCCTGCCGACGTTCCGACACATATATCTTTGACGAGAAACGCGCCGTCTTTTGTTGTTTCAGTTTTATGCTGAATCAGCCCTTGATACGCTTTTAACAAAGACGTTTTATAGGATCTGTCGAGATATCCTTTATTGATTCCTTTAGCGATGGCATACATATACAGGCTCGATCCCGAGCTTTCCAGCCAGTTGTCAGATCTGTCGCCCTTGTCAACGATCTGATACCATAATCCTGTTTCCTTGTCTTGGCAGCGGCAGATGCTTTCGAGCATGTCCTGCAGTGTTTTTTTCCAGACATGACGGGTTGGGTGCTTCTCAGGCAGCTCTTCAATCATGTCTGCGAGTGACATGACGTACCAGCCGATTGAACGCGCCCAAAACTCCGGAGAGCAGCCTGTCTCTTGACTGGCCCAAGGCATTTTTTTCGCTTCATCCCACGCATGATAGAAGAGCCCGGTCTTTGGATCCTTCGTATGCTTTCTCATCAGGCCTTCCTGAAGCACAACCATGTCAAACAGCTCCGGCTCGTGCTTCAAATTGGCATATTTCAGCGCAAACGGCCCGCCCATATATAAGCCGTCAAGCCACATCTGATAAGGATAGCCGTCTTTATGCCAGAACCCCTGCTCAGACGTCCGGTTCAGCGTTCCATATAGTCCTCGCAGCCTTTTTGCGGCATTTACATACCGCTCATCACTCGTATGTTCGTATAATGGAAAAAGAATAAGACCAGCTTGAATGGCGTCCAGCTCATCTCTTCTGAATAATAGATTGCCATAATCATCAATTAAGAGATCTGCATAAGCTTTCGCATACTCAAAATATCGCTTTTGTCCGGTTGCTTCCCACAGCCGCAATACACCGCATAAGAAAACACCTTGATGGTAGTGCCAGCGGTTTGCAGGCGGCAGCTCCTCCACTGTATACGTGTTCATAATCGTTTCTGCCAATGCCTCCGCATACGTAAGAGGCGACTTTACAGCGATTGATTGATCCATTGATACCATCCCTTTCTTAATAGATTCCTTCCTCGCCAAATTTCTTCGCCAAACGATTCGCAAGCATGACCAAAATCAGCCCGACCGCCGCTTTAAATACGCCGACCGCTGTACTGTAGCTGAATTGGCCCTGTTTCAGCCCTGCAGTATAAACGTACGTATCAAAAATTTCCGCGACTTCCCTGTTTGTGGCGTTTAACAGCAAATATACATGCTCAAAGCCAAGCTCCAGCGTATCCCCAATTTTTAAAATCAGCAAAACGACGATGACGCTTTTGATAGCCGGCAGCGTAATATGCCACATTTGCCGCAGCCGTCCCGCTCCGTCCATTTTCGCCGCTTCATAAAGCTGAGGATCAACCGCCGTCATTGCGGCCAGGTAGATGATCGTTGACCAGCCCGCTTCTCTCCAGATGACCTGCAGAATATACAGCGGACGGAACCACTCTTCATTCAGCAGAAAATTGATTTTTTCACCGCCAAAAAACGTAATCAGTTCATTAATCAGGCCCCCGTCTACTGTCAAAAGCACAAATGACAGCGATACAACAATGACCCAGGACATAAAGTGCGGAATATAAATCAGCGTCTGAACGAATTTTTTAAAGAGTGCAATCCGCACTTCGTTTAGAAGAAGCGCTAATAAAATCGGCACCGGAAAAAAAATGGCCAGATTCAAGGCAAAGAGCACGAGCGTATTTTTTAACAGGACAAAAAATGTAGGCTCTGTAAACAGCCTGATAAAATGCTTCAGCCCGACCCACTCGCTGCCCCAAATGCCAAGAAACGGCTGATAATCCTGAAACGCAATCACGATTCCCCACATTGGAACATATTTAAAAAGCAAAAAATAAATACATCCCGGCAAAATCATAAAGTACAAAAACTTTTGCTGCAGCAGCTTATTTAGTAAGCGCTTTCTTTTTTCTTTTTTAAACATGACTGCGTCTACAGCCGGCGCTTGCGCTTCTGCTGTTTTCATCTTTTTCAAAGCCTCCTTTCACGGGTTCTTGTTTTCACTGTAGCGCAGCGTGCAAAAGTCCGTCTACAATCATATGATCACATTCTGCCTGAGCCCTTTGTCATCAAGGGTTTCGCCTCTCTATCTGAAAAAAAGACACCGATATTAGAAAATGATTATTGACAATATCTATCAATCTTTGGATTAATTGTATTAAGGTGTTATGAAATGGGGGGTTTTATGAAAAGAAGCCAATACAAGTTTTATTACAAACTCATCACGTTTTTTTGTTTACTCAGCACCATTCCCGTCATTTTGGTCGGTTTGTTTTCGTACGAGCACTCTCAGAAAACGGCCATCTCCAACGTTTCGGAGGAAAAACTCGACACACTCCAGCAGACCCAGCTAAGCATCGAGCACATCCTAAAAACCGTCGATCATTCTTTAACCCACTATGTGAGTTCGCCGCCTCTCCTCCGCACACTGTCCGAGCCTTTGCACTCTGACCAATTTCAAATCTATGACCAAGTGAACCAAGAGCTCAACTATTTGCAAAGCTTTGATACCGATTTGTCCAACATGACGCTTGTCAGCTATATGAAAAACTGGTACATGAACAATTCCGGTTTGTACCGCATGAATACGGACTCCCTTCATGAAGCAGCCGAGGCGTATTCGAAAAACAAAGCGAGCCGGTCCTATTGGACGCTGGAAAAAAATAACCGTTTGATCTCCACAAAGGAAGGCGCTTCAGAAAGCTGCCGGTATAATATCAATTTGATTAAGCAGCTCCCGCTGAACAGCACAAACACGAAGGGACTGGCAGCCGCAAGCATCCCAAGCTGTTCACTCGTTAAAAATATGCCTGATTATTCAAGCGCAAACAGCGTGTTTATCATTGATGAAAAAGGCCGAATCATCCTTCACAACAACATGTCTGATATAGGCGATTCTCTTCAAAACGACGATTTTGTCAAAAAAATGCTGGCGCAAAGCTCCAAAAGCGGCCAGTTTGAAACAGTCATTGACCGCATTCATTATAAAGTGACCTATCAAAAATCAGACTATAACACGTGGACTTATTTTTCTCTCGTTTCCCTGCCCGAACTAAAAAAAGAAGCCAAGTCGATCGGCTGGATCACCTTTACGGTATGTTTCGTTTTGTTAGCGCTTTCATTGTTATTCTCTTGGCTGGGCTCCCGTCATTTTTATAAGCCGATCCGGCTGCTTTATGAATCGTTTGCGCGGCACGGAGCCTTTCCAGAAAAACAGCCTCATCAAAACGAGTTTGAATTAATTGAGCAAAGCTTCAAACAGCTCAAAAACAGAAACGACGACCTTGAAGAAACAATGAGGCAGCAGGCCACTCATCTTCAGCAATATTTTATGGTCAGGCTTATGCTTGGAAAGCTGACGGATGAGGAGGTCAATAACCGCTTTGAAAGCCTCGGCTTAAAACAAAAATGGCGGCATCTCGCCCTGCTGGTGCTCCAAATTGACACGCTGAATCAAACACCGTATGAGAAAAAAGATATGGATCTGCTGTTGTTTGCCGTCAACAGCCTGATTGAGCGAAACATCCCCGCGGAAAAACGCCTCGCACCAGCGGTAGTTGATAAACAGCAGGCAACCATATTGATGAATGAGAGCGGAACAAAAGAGGAATTTATGGCCGAGCTGAATGATACTGCCCGGATGATTCAGGATACAGTTGAAGCTGAGCTGCACCTGTCTGTCAGCATCGGCGTCAGCCAGCCGTTTGATGCATTAGCAATGGCGAAAAACGCTTATGCGGAAGGCTTAGAAGCGTTAAAATACCGGCTGAAAGCAGAAAACAAATCGATAATCTTTTATGAAGACCTGGATCAGAAAAAAACGTTCAAAACCCATTTTCCGAAGCAGCTTCAGCATGAGCTGTTCGATGCTGTAAAAGCCGGCGACAAGGAGAAAGCAGACAAATGCCTGCACGCGATTTTACAGTCGATTTTTACACACAACACCAACCCGTACCAATTTCAGATCGCAATCGCCCGTTTTCTGAATCATGTCATTGAACTGATGCATGTACTCGGAATTGAACTATTTGAGCTTGAAGAAAACAAAATGCTGTATGACCAAATTTTTGAGCTGAAGACATTCGAGGATACTGAAAACTGGCTGAAGCAAGAATTCATTGATCCGATGACAAACAAAGTAAATGCCCGGGCCGATGCACAGTATAAAAATATTTCCGACAACATAATCCATATCATCCACCATGAGTTTGAATCCGATTTAACGCTGGACGAAATTGCCCGCAGGCTGCATTACAACCCGAACTACTTAAGCAGTATTTTCAAAAAAGAAATGGGCATTTCATTCAGCGAGTATGTCTCGAATTACCGCCACCATATGGCAAAAAGCTGGCTGGCTGAATCCGACATGGCGGTGAAAGACATAGCTGAAAAGCTCAAATACAAAAACTCGCAAAACTTTATCAGATCCTTTAAAAAGCTGGAAGGCATCACACCGGGCAACTACCGCCAGCAAAAAAGAAGCATATAAAAACCCAAAACCGCTAGTGCGTTTTGGGCTTTTTCAGTATCACTTTGTTTTTTTAAACGCTTCCTCGTATTCCTGAATAATCTGCTTTCCTCCGCTTGTTTCCCATTTTTCAACTTCTTTATCAAACTGGCTTTCTGTAATTTCTCCGATCATATATTTATAGGTGGCATCGTCTATCATTTTTTTCAGTTCATCTCCGCGCTCAGACTCCGCGGCGGAATACAAGCTCTCTGCCGGATTGGAGACGATGATGTTTTCATTGTCTTCCGTCAGCTCCTCGTACGCTGTCCGCAGCGGATCACCGGTGTTTTTTAAGTAGGCTTTATCAATGGCGATTAAGGCGGACAGCGGCTGAATATCAGTCTGCCAATCTTTTACCTGGCTTTCTTTTCTGGTGAATGTTTTGCCTTTTCCTTTATTGTAATGAACCCCGTCAATGCCGTATGTCATCAGGCTGTAGACGTCCTCTTCGGCTATTCGGTCAAAGAACGCCAAGATCCGTTTCAGCTCGGCTTCTGATTTCACACTCGTTTTCGGAAAAGCAAATACACCATTATGCCCTCCTGACGCCCATACACGCTCTTTTCCGTCAGGGCCTTTTATGCGGTTGATGATCTCCAGCTCCATTGATTTATCGGAGGCATTGTCACGCAAATTGACAGCGTCCACCATATTCCCGATATAGATGCCGGCCTTTCCTTGAGAAAACAGCTCCTGCTGCTGGGTTTTGCTTGTGACTGGAAAGTCTTTATTCATGTAGCCGTTATCACGCAGTTTTTTCATGTAATCCATTGTGTCTTTGTATTCTTTCGTCATGAAATCAGGTGTAAATGTGCCATTTGATTCCTTCCAGTCTGTCGGCATGCCTTCATATGAGCCAAGCGTCTTAAAAGCGCCGTAAATCAGATCATTTCGGTCAGTCAATCCGAATGTATCATCTTTTCCATCCTTGTCCGGGTCGTTCTCTGTAAACGCTTTGGCAACTTCATAAAGATCATCCAGCGTTTCCGGCGTTTTCAAATTCAAATTGTCCAGCCAGTCCTTCCGAATGACGATGCCTTGTCTCGAGAGGGGACGCTCTCTGTATATCCCGTAAAGCTTGCCATCGATTGTGACATTTTTATTAATGAGTTTATTCATCTTGTTTAAATTCGGATAATCTTTGATATAATCGCCGATTTCCCAGAACATTCCCGATCTGAAGGCATTCATGACAGACGAATTTTTAATGTCTTGAATCGTCACGATTTGCGGAAGATTGCCGGCTGCAAGCGCCGCATTCAGTCTGTCTTCTTTCACCGCATCAGGAACCCACGTGATGTCCAATTCTGTATTTGTCAGCTTCTCAATTTCTTTGATCGCCCTGTCTTTCGGCGGCTGCTGGTGATACAAAATCGCCATCATAGACAGCTTTACCTTTGAATCCGAGTCCGCCTTGCCTGATGATTGATCAGCTCCTTTACAGCCCGCCAGCACTCCTCCGAGAGCAAATACAAGCACAATCAGAAGCACCCTCCATTTGTTTCCCATCATATCCCTCCGTTTCATATTCTTTATCCTTTGACAGACCCCAGCAAAGCCCCTTTTGCAAAATGCTTTTGAATAAATGGATAGACCAGCAGAACCGGAATGGTCGCTACGACTATTACTGCCATTTTGATCGTTTGCTCAGGCGGCGGGCTGCCCGAGCCCATTTCCGACATATCCCCTTGTACCCCGCTTGATACAATAACGATTTGGCGCAAAAGCACCTGAATCGGCCACTTAGCTGAATCATTTAAGTACAAGATCGCCGTCATATACGTATTCCAGTACGTCACCGCATAAAACAGTGAAATCGTTGCGATCGCTGGAAGAGACAGCGGCAGCACAATTTTGAAGAAAATCCCCAAGTCATTGCAGCCGTCAATTTTTGCGGACTCTTCCAGGCTCGCCGGGATGTTTTGAAAGAAGTTTTTCAGAATGATCAAGTTAAAGGCATTAATCGCTGTCGGCAAAATAAGGGCCCAGTAAGAATCGAGCAATCCAAGCGATTTGACCACCAGGAAAGTCGGAATCATTCCGCCGCTGAAGAGCATCGTAAATACGACGAGAAACATGAGCGGCTGCCGCCCAATTAAGTCGCGGCGGGATAAACCGTAAGCCATCAATGAAGAAAGAAACATGCTGACCGCCGTGCCTACAACTGTCACAAACACAGAAACGAGCAAGCTTTTATAAATGATATCTGTCGAAAAAATGTAACGATAGGCATCGAGCGAAAAAGTGGTCGGTATTAAAATGAATTTTTTCGAAACCACTTCCTCTACTGTGGCAAAGGATGCCGCAATGACATGAATAAACGGAAGTACGCATATTAAAGCGAACATCAGCAAAAATCCGTAAATCAAAATATCAAACAGGCGATTTTTCAGTGAATGTGCGATCGTTCCCACCCCCTTTGTAAGCGTTGTCATTTTGTTAAAACGAGCTGCAGCATGTGACGATATCGTGTCTAAAATGTAGCAAATGTGTGATTGCCATGTCTATAATCATTTGAACACTGTCCCTTGCCCAGCGGCATCGGAATTGGCTTGTAACCGATCATAAAAGAAAAAGAGCATAATCTTAGAAAATGATTATGCTCTGTTATTGCCGTTCTCTTCCTCTTTCAGAAGCTCAGCGGTATTAATTTGAGGCACAAACCCAAGCTCCTGAACCGCGGATTCTATCGACCACGGCTTGCCGGGATTGTCAGAGACGGCGTAATAAGTGCCGTAACGGATATTCGTTTCAATGGCTGCTTTAAAAATCGACAGCAAGTCCGGGTGGGAAAGAAGCGTTTTTTTCGTCCGGTCGTTCTCATGCAGTGTATCCATTTCATCTGTGACGACCGTTCCGATTCGAAGGTTGATGACAGAGAGCTTATTTTCCAGATAAAACAGGTGGCCGATATGTTCCGAGGTCAGCTTTAGGACGCCGTATAGATTTTTTGACAGCGGATAATCGTCGATTGTGATTTCCCGCCCTAAGAGCGAACGCCCGTCTTTTTCGTACACATCTGTCACATGATTGCTGCTGGCGAAAACAACCTTTGAGATGCCGAGCTCTGCTGCCGCGCGGCACAAATAGTAGCTTGCTCTATAAAAAATATCCGTCATTTTTTCAAATTCAGCTGTGTCCATGACATCGTATTTGATTTTGACAGCGAGTAAGTTCACGATCACGTCTGTATCTCTCGGAATCTTTTTCAATAGATCATCATAGTTTGACGCGTCTGCCTGAATAGCGGGTGCTAAGCCCTCGTAACGGTCTTTATCCAGCACCGTCACCTCGTACTCAGACATAAGCCCTTTAGCCAATATCCTCCCAATCACACCATTTCCGCCGGCGATCAGCACTTTTCTCATATGTTCACTCCCCTTTTTTTATAGATTGCCCATTTTCGCCGGGGACGACACGTTTTCAGCATTCACATGGCTTCCTTTAGCCTTCATTAAAAAATAACCGGCAGCTCCATAAGCGCTCTAAAACCAATTAGCTTCCGGTATCGCACTTCAGAAACAGCGAGCTGCAGGCCGGGCATGCGCTGCAGAAGAGTGTTAATTGCAATTTTTGCTTCTAGCCGTGCCAGTGAGGAACCTATACAAATATGGTGGCCCTGTCCGAATGAAAGATGGGGATTAGGGCTTCTGGTGATATCGAACTCATTGGCATGCGCGAATACTTTTGGGTCTCGATTGGCAGCCCCCAGCAGAATATAGACATGCTCCCCTTGTCGAATCGTTACGCCATTCATTTCAATATCTTCTGACGCAACACGGGCTGTCATTTGTGTGGGACTTTCATAACGTAAACATTCCTCAACTGCGGTATGAATCAGAGCTGGGTTTTCTTTGAGCTGCAAAAGCTGTTCTTGATGCTGCAGCAGACATAGAATTGAGTTGCTGATGAGATTCACTGTTGTTTCATGTCCGGCGATCGCCAGCAATATACACGTTGATGCCACTTCCTCTTCCGTCAGCTTATCAGCCTGCTCTTCCTTCAGCAGCATGCTGACCACGTCATGCTGCGGTTTTTGTTTCCGTTTTTGAATAAGCTCTCTAAAATACCCCCTCATCTTTACAGTGATCTGATTGCCATCTGTTAACACCTTTCTTGATCGGGTAAAATCAATCGTTTGAACAAGGCTTGATGCCCACTCTTTAAATTGATCCCTTCCTTCTGCCGGCACACCTATGATCTTAGCTATAATGCTGCTTGCCAAAGGAAAAGCAAGGTCAGAAATCAGCTCCATCTTTTTTTCCCCTTGCACTTGATCAAGCAACTGATGGACAGTTTCATTTATAAATGGGCGATAGCCCTCTGTCATTCTCGGAGTAAATACGCCGCTGACCGGTAGACGCAGACGCCTATGATCAGGCTGATTCTGAAACAGCATCATCTGCTTCTGGACATGATTTAGATCCTTATATTTCATAGACGTCTCGGGCAGCGGGACACGTGTTTTGAATCTGGTATCTTTCAGAATTGCTGCCGCTTCCTCATATCCCGTGACATACCAGCCTGGATACTTCAAAACATTCCCTTTATATAAAGGGTGTGCAGAACGTAATGTGTCGTAATAAGGATAAGGGTTTTTAAAAAACGCAGAAGGTGTAAGTGAAATTGGAATTGTCATATGCTCCCTCTCATGATTCTGACATCATCATTTTGACTCTATAAAAATAAAAGCAATCGACATGACACCGATTGCTTCTATTCTTGCTTTCAGCTATTTGCACTTAAACTGGCTTTCATTTCTTCGACCGATTCTACTTCAAATCCTAAATCACTCAGCATTTTATGATCCTCCGTCTCCTCCTGTCCGGAAGTCGTTAAATAATCTCCGACAAAGATGGAGTTGGCGGCATACAGCCCCAATGGCTGCAATGAGCGGAGATTGACCTCTCTTCCACCAGAAATGCGGATTTCTTTTGACGGATTGATATAACGGAACAGCGCCAGCACTTTTAAACAATACAGCGGGTTTAATTCATTTACGCCTTCTAATGGTGTGCCGTCAATCGCATGCAAAAAATTCACCGGAATGGAATCGGCGTCAAGGGCTTTCAAGCTTTGTGCGATATCGATGACATCCCGTTTCGTTTCCTTCATCCCGATAATGGCGCCTGAACATGGAGACATGCCGGAGGTTTTTGCAATCTCAACCGTATTGACCCTGTCTTCGTACGTATGTGACGTGGTAATGTTTGAATGATTTCTCTGAGATGTATTGACATTATGATTATAGCGGTCTACTCCGGCTGCTTTCAGCCGTTTCGCCTGCTCCGGCTTTAGCAGTCCGAGACACGCACAAATTTTCAGCCCATACGTCTCTTTTATTTCCTGTACCGCTTCTACGACCTGATCGACCTCTCTGTTGGACGGCCCCCTGCCGCTTGCAACGATACAATATGTACCTATGTTCAAATCATGCGCCCGCTTTGCGCCTTCCAGAAGGGTTTCCTTATTCACCATCCGGTAACTCTCAATCGGCGCTTTTGAAATGGCAGACTGGGAACAATAGCCGCAATTTTCCGGACAGAGCCCTGATTTTGCATTCATAATCATATTGAGCTTTACTTTTTTTCCATAAAATCGTTTTCTGATGTGAAAAGCTCCATGCATCAAAAGCAAGATGTCTTCATCTGGACAGTTTAAAATCGAAAGCGCCTCTTCGTTGGTCACCTCTGCTCCGTCCAGCACCCGGTCTGCAAGTTCCATCCATTGATTCATTTTCATGCCCCCACTCGATTGATCAGTAATGATAAATCTATATGGTCCTTCACCATATCCTGAATCGTTTCTTTTGTTGTGTTTATCAGCTTTGGCGTCACTCCTAATAGCGGCACACCGCATAAGCTCTCAATCATTTCAGGATTGGTTTTTTCATCATGATCAGGAGAATCACTGATTCCATTGATGACGATTCCGGCGATTGGAAGACCCATGCTTTTGGCATATTGAACAGTTAAAAAGGTGTGATTAATCGTTCCAAGATGAGGGCGTGCCACAATAATCACTGGAAGCTGTAACGCTTTTATGACATGACTGACTAAAAAATCCTCTCCCAATGGCACAGAAATCCCGCCCGCACCTTCTACGATGAAGCAATCATGTTTTTCTCTTATCCGCTCCCAATGGCGTACGACCTCTTCCATTTTGACAGCCTTTCCCTCCAGCTTTCCTGCAACGTATGGAGCTAGCGGCTCTTTGAATGCAAAAGGCGTAATCTCTTCATGTGAAAGACTCGTTTGCGACATCTCTTTCAGCAGGTTTGTGTCGCTCTCTGGATGATGAGGGGAGATCCCGCTTAGAAATGGTTTAAATACTCCGACATCCATCTTATTTTCCCGCAATAAGGCTGCAAGACCGCAGGATATCACCGTTTTCCCCACTTCTGTATCTGTTCCGGTTACAAAAAAACCTCTCATGAAATGATGTTCAGCTCCTTTCCGATTGAACGAAATGCTTCCAGCAAATGATCAATATCCCTCATACTGTGCCCAGCAGTGATGGTTAATCGGATACGGCTTTCTCCTGGCGCAACGGTCGGCGGACGAATGGCAGGGGCATAGATTCCTTTGTCCTGCAGTTTTTCAGCAAACGTGACCGTTTTTCGGGTATCGCCGATGACCACCGGAATAATCGGTGTATGATGCCCCTTCACCACATAGCCCATGTGCTTCAGATTCGTTTTGATCATCTGGATATAAGAATATAAAAGCTGTCGTTTTTCCTTGCTGGCCTCCATGATGTCTAACGCCTCATGGGCAGCTGCACAGCTTGCCGGCGGAATAGCGGTTTGAAAGATAAACGTTCTGGCATGGTTCAGCAGAAAGTCGATGAATACCGCTGAACCTGCAGCGAATCCCCCTTCCGCTCCGGCAGCTTTGCTTAACGTGCCGATGACAATGTCAGGACAAACACCGAAATGTTCACTCGTCCCTCCTCCTGATTCTCCCAAAACACCTGTTGCATGCGCATCATCAACGATCACGTAAGCATTGCAGCTTTTAGCAAGAGAGATGATCTGATCAAGAGGGGCAATCGTGCCATCCATGCTGAATACCCCGTCTGTTACGATAAAACGGCGCTGGTACCGCTGTGTTTCTTTCAGTTTTTCTTCAAGATCAGCCATTTCGATATGGCGATAAATGACCGTATCAGCCTTAGACAGGCGGCAGCCATCGATGATACTTGCATGATTTAATTGATCACTTAAAATGACGTCCCCTTTTTCAGGTAACGAAGAAAGGACACCGACATTGGCTAAATAGCCGCTTGAAAACAGTAAAGCCGCTTCTGTCCGTTTAAAGCCGGCAATCTTTTTTTCGAGTTTTTCATGCCAGATCGAATTGCCCGTCGTTAAACGCGAGCCGGTGCTTCCTGCTCCAAATTGCTGCAGTGCTTCTTGAGCTGCAGAGATCAAGCGGTTATGGTTTGCGAGACCTAAATAATTGTTTGACGACCAGACCGTTTGATTTTTGCCATCAATCGTCACCTCCGGAATTGGAGGCCCATTCATTGTTCGCAGTGTACGGTATACGCCGGCTCCCTTCGCTTTGTCTAACCGGCGGCTTAACCAGCTGTCAATGCTCAAGGCTGGTTACCTCTTGGATTGCTTCTTTCATAATAGACACCATTGCTTCGAGCTCTTCAGCTGTGCTGGCAAGCGGAGGCAGAAATGCAATTACATCGCCGAGCGGTCGCGTCAGCATCCCGAGCTCTCTCATTTTCAAAGAAACTTTGTACCCCACTCGCCGATCAGCAGGATAAGGCCGTTTGGTTTCCTTTGACTGAACAAGCTCTGCGCCGCACATAAAGCCGAGCTGCCGAATATCCCCAACGTGAGGAAGTGCATGCAGGTCTTGAAGAAGTAAATGGAGCTTTTTACTTTTTTGCGCGACTTGTTCAACGATGTTTTCAGATTCAAATAATCTCAGGTTTTCAAGAGCAACCGCACAGCCAAGCTGATTTCCTGTATAGGAGTGACCGTGGAAAAAGGTTTTTTGTTCTTTGTAATCATCGTAGAATGCATGGTAGATGTCTTCGGTGGCAAAAGTGACAGCTATCGGCAAATAGCCTCCTGTAATGCCTTTGCCGGCAGCCATTAGATCAGGCTGAACATTTTCGTGCTCACATGCAAACATTTTCCCCGTACGCCCAAAACCAGTGGCAACTTCATCAACAATCATTAAGACATCGTAAGCTGTACAAAGCTCGCGCACACCTGCCAAGTATCCTTCCGGCATCACAATCATGCCGGATGCTCCTTGAACCATTGATTCAATCGAAAGTGCTGCAATTTCGTGATGGTGTTCCTTCAGCAGCTGTTCAAGCGCATAGAGACACTCATCACGGCTCTGCACAGGATCGCCGCTTTCAGAGCGGTATACATAAGGGATCGGAGCTTTATAACTATCAAACATTAACGGGCCATAGACGTGGTGGAACAGTTCAATTGAACCGACACTGACGGCACCGATCGTATCGCCGTGATACCCATTTTTCATTGCAATAAATTTTTGTTTCTCAGGCTTCCCGATGTTCTTCCAATATTGAAACGCCATTTTAAGAGCAATTTCCATCGCTTCTGCACCGCTGTCCGAATAAAAAACACGCGTCAGCTTCTCCGGACTGATCTCGATTAAGGTCTCGGCAAGTTCAGTCGCCGGAACGTTGGCCATGCCCAATAATGTGGAGTGAGCAATTTTGCCAAGCTGTTTTATGATGGCCTCATCTAATTCCTTTTTGCGGTGCCCGTGCACATTAAGCCAAACGGAAGAAAAGCCGTCATAATATTCCTTGCCGTTAATGTCTTTTACTTTGATTCCGTTGCCGCTTTCGATGATCAAGGGATGTTCATCATAGTCTTTCATTTGAGTAAAAGGCAGCCAAAGATGTTTTTTACTTTTTTCTATCAAATCTTGAGTCATCATCTTCCTCCCACTCTATCAAAATAGGCTGCTTCTCGAGATCATTTATGTATGTGTTTACATTTACAGAGCCGTCAGCAAAAAAGATTCGGCAGCCCTCTTCAGTCCCGTATTCTTTCATTGCTGTAATACGCTGATAGCCCAATTTTTTACCCGCGACGTAGCCTGTTATGTAATCAGGGTCATCTGACCAGCATAATTCTGCAACAGTTGCCGGATGCTCACTCACCTTTGAAGCAAGTGCAAGAGCCTCTTTTATTCTTGAATTGGACGGCATGTTATTGCGAAGCGCCCAATTTTCAAAATTGGCGTCTGGCCAATCCATTCTGGACACCCGCACACCTTTTTCGTGTGTTTGATCAATTCGTTTGCCAGTGTGAATATCAAACACCACCGCTCCCCTGATACCTGACCATTCAGACATTTGTTGATATGCTTTTTCAATCACTTTTCTTGGAACACCCGCTCTCTCCAATAAGAAACGGGCAAGACTTTGTCCCTCTTCCGGGGATTCCACTTCATTTGTCTTCATTGCTAATGGATGAATCGTCTTTACCGGCTCATGAACCTCTTCAAATTGAATTTGCATAAAATCCGGTTTTCCTCTAGAGTGAGATAACCCTTTTTCTAATAAGGCATTCACCGTACATTTCATATTATCGAACGTGATGAGCCGTTCTCCTCCGGATATATGCTTTCCTCCATCTTCGTGAGACCCATTCATAGAAGCTCTCATTCTGACACTGTAAAATGTTTCTTCTTGCATACCTTCTCGCCCTTTCAGCTTTGATTACAGAAGAAAGTATTCTATTTGTTAACCATTTATAAATTTAGGTTAACAAATAGAATACTATTATGTATACACAATTCTGTCAATATCAGAACGCCATTTCCTCATAAACAAAATCTATTTATCATGTATATTCCTGATAACTGTATTTCCACTAGAAAAAGAAGAGACGGGCAGATGCTCGCCTCCTTACCTGTTTAGAACCATTTCAGAAAAACACGTAAAGTCTGCCCTTTTTCACTGTCACAGCCACTTTTTCAAAAACTGCAGAGCTTCATGCCTCATCATAGCTGTTTCAAAATGCCCTGAAGCGGAGCGCACCATACGGTAACAATCAGAAGCCCCTTTTTCAGCATACAAAGCTGTTAATTCTTTTTCGATTTTGTTCACTCCCTCAGCGGGTGTTAGCCGATCATGTATGCCGGCAAGACTAAGATGCGGTCGCGGTGCGATCAGGCTTTGGATATCTGATGCAGAAAAGTGCTTGGCAAGAGACGGAACGTAATAATAAAAGCCATGCCGGTCAAGGTTCTGTGTTTCAATCAGTACATGATGGTCAACCTGACTGCATAAATCCGCACATGCCTTAATCCGTTCATCAAGCGCCGCTGTCCACCAAGCCATCAAGCCCCCCATAGACATGCCGATCGTTCCGATTCTGTCAGGCTGAATATCAGGGCGGCTCTGCACATAATCAATGGCTCTTATACTGTCGTAAATCATCATGCCCCACATCACCCTGCCCGTCAGAAGCATCTCTTTAAAAATCTCGCTTTCTGATTTTCCCCGTCTGTCTCCAAATCCCCAATGGTCGATTGCCAATACGCCATATCCGAGAGAAGTCAGCTCCCGAGCAAAAGAAGGCGCTTTCAAATAATCCGCTCCCTCAAGCAGTTCACTTTTTCCCCGTTCATACTGCCCGCCATGCGAATGCTGAAATAATATAACCGGGCACCGTCCTTTTGCGGCTTTCGGCTTCACAAAATATGCAGGCACCTTTTCAAGCCCATTTATATCAAGCAGCAGCGTTTCAATTATATATCCCTCTTTTTCCTCAATACGCAGCGTTTCCGCCCCCGTATGCTTCCGATCAGGTAAATCACCAAGCAATCGAAACAGCAGCTCTCTTTTTTCGTTACTCATCCCATCACCCTTCCTTCTTCGCTTATCTTCAATGTACGAGACGGATTTGTTATTCCCTTTATTTTTCACACAGTATATAGAAACAAAAATCGTAGTTTACTAAACTTTTACTAAATATAACAAAATATTCTGAAATTCATTATTGTAACCGCTTACTTTCATATGATAGTATCAATTTATCAAAAACGTATGAGTAAAATATTTCTTTTATTTTAGTAAATCTCATTCAAATGAAAGGGAGTAACCATGGTTCGTATAAAAGATATCGCCTTAAAAGCGAACGTTTCAAATGCTACTGTTTCGAGAATTTTAAATGAAGATCATTCGCTTTCTGTGGCTGGTGAAACGAGACAAAGAGTGATCAGTATCGCTGAAGAGCTAGGCTATCAAACTGTCGCTAAACGCCGAAAAGCCCGCGGACAAAAACAGCGCGCCCAGCCGCTTATCGGGGTGCTGAGCTGCTTATCTCCCGATGAAGAACGGCAGGATCCTTATTTTTCTTCTATTCGCAAAGGAATTGAAAAAGAATGCTTTGAACAGGAAATTTTCATTACAAACTCCATCCATCTCGGTTCCTTCCAGGAGCATATTTTTCGGGAATTAGACGGTATCATTGTTATCGGCCGTGTCCATGACGAAGCCGTTCAACATATCAGCGGCCGATTGGAGCATGCCGTATTTATCAATCATTCTCCCGATCCGCAGATATACGACTCGATTGGGATTGATTTTGAAGCCGCCGCACGCCAGGCAATTGATCACCTTTTCGATTTAGGTTACCAACGATTAGGCTATATCGGCGGGCAGGAGAAGGAGCATACACTGAGGGACGGCCAAAGCATTCGCAGAACAATTGAGGACAAACGCCAGACTGCCTTTTTGCAGTCCGCCCATCCTCAGCCTGAACACGTCCTGGTCGGCGATTACAGCATGCGCGAGGGCTATCGCCTGATGAAAAAAGCCATCACTCAAGGCAAGCTGCCTGAAGCCTTTTTTATCGCAAGTGATTCTATGGCCATCGGCGCATTGAAAGCACTTCGGGAAGCCGATCTGCATGTGCCGCGGGATACAGCCATTGTCAGCTTTAACGGCATTGAAGAGGCCGAGTTTGCCAGCACACCTTTAACCACGGTGAAAGTGCATACAGAGGAAATGGGCCGCACAGGCGTAAAACAGCTTCTCGACCGCTTTAACGGCCGAACAATTCCTCATCAAGTCACCCTGCCGACAACACTGATCATCAGGCAAAGCTGCGGATACACAGCTAAGGAGGTGACGCAAGACAAACGTTCATCAAGATCATAAGGAGGAAAAGATGAAACACATATTTGTTTTATTTCTCTCTCTTATTCTGCTGATTCTGCCGGGTTGCTCATCTGAAGAAAGCGCTGCAGATACGGGCAAAAAGACGTTAACCATTTATTCTACGATGTCAACGGACAGTGAAAGAAACACATTCAGAAAACTAGCCTCAGCGTTCGAAAAGGAAAGCGGCATTCGCGTCAGCATTCATTTCCCAGGCAATGACTATGAAAATATGATGCGTGTCAGAATGGCCGCCAATGATCTGCCTGATCTCTTTGATACTCATGGCTGGGGGAAAATCAGGTACGGGGAGTATACAGCCGATCTCCGGGATATGAACTGGACTCAGAATCTTGATCCAAATTTAAACAGCATCCTTAAAAACAAAAGCGGAAAGGTATACGCATATCCGATCAACCAGGCAAAGGACGGCCTGGCGTACAACCGCAATATGTTAGACCGTTTCGGCATTGACCCGCCGGAAACGATGGATGACTTTATAAAAGCACTGAGAACGATTAAAGAAAAAAGCAATGGAGAAATCGTTCCTTTCTGGTTCGCCGGATATGACAAAAGCTCTTTCGCCCAATATTATGACCAATTCGCAACACCTCTTCTCATCACAGATCCTGCCCATAATGAAAAGAAACAGCTCATTGACGGCACCTTCAAGTGGAGCAAATTTACTTATCTTTCAGATACCCTCAAACAAATGCAGAAAGAAAAACTCATCAATATCGATGCCGTAACAGCAAAAAAATCACAGCTCATTGAGTTAATGGCTCAAAACAAAATTGCTTTTACCATGCAGGGCGGCACCCTCGGCCAAGACGTCGCCCAAATTAACCCGAATGTAAAGGTTGGGATTATCCCGACACCAGCTATTCACTCCGGTGATGACCCGATATGGATTGGAGGCGAGCGCTATACCCTGGCAGCATGGAAAGACTCGCCTCATTTAAAGGAAGCAAAGCAATTTATCGCATTTATGGCTCGTCCCGCCCATGCGAAAGAAATGGCTGAAGCCACATCGCTTCCTTCAGGGCTGACCAATGTAAAAGCTGATATTTTCTATGCCAAAGACTATCAGCATTATCAGAACATGAAAGTTGAGCCCTATTTCGACCGATTGTACCTGCCGA
Source organism: Bacillus sp. 7705b (assembly GCF_002289525.1). Classification (NCBI taxonomy): domain Bacteria; kingdom Bacillati; phylum Bacillota; class Bacilli; order Caryophanales; family Bacillaceae; genus Bacillus; species Bacillus sp. 7705b. The sequence goes on from NZ_NSDH01000048.1 coordinate 69,495, forward strand.
ACGGGATGTGGGATGTAATGGGAACGGTCGGCCAGGAGCTTGCGGCAGACATTTTGACACCCAACGAGATTTCTAAAAAGCTGGGAAGAGAATATAAACGACTCCGGGAGCAATCTGGAACACAGGGAGCTGAAAACAATGAGTGAGATCGCAAGAGATGTTCATGTGAAACAGGTCAAGCCGAAAAAACAATCCTCACTTTGGTGGATGTATATTCCGGCTCTGCTCTCCGTTTTGATCTTCATGATTTATCCGTTTGTAAAAGGCGCTTTTATCACCTTCACAAATTGGAACGGATTTTCTCAGGTTTATCAGTGGGTCGGTTTCGCTCAGTATGAAAGGCTGTTTGCGGATCCCGACACATGGCATATCTTAAAAAACACGCTGCTATACGGACTCGGCAGCACCTTTTTTCAAAACGGCATTGGGCTTCTGTACGCCCTGCTATTAAATCAAAGCATAAAAATGAAAGCGATAACAAGGACCATTGTGTATTTGCCGGTTATGATCAGTCCGCTCATTATGGGCTACATTTGGTACTTTTTCTTTTCTTATGACGGAGGCGCGCTTAATGACCTGCTTGGCGTTTTCGGCATCACCCCGATCAACGCGCTCGCCAGTCCGTCTTCGAACCCATGGATCATCGTCATGATTAACACGTACCAATATGTCGGCATCGCCATGATTGTCTATTTGGCAGGCTTGCAAAGCATTCCGAAAGATTATTATGAAGCAGCGGAAATGGATGGCGCGACACGGGGCCAGCAGTTTTTTGGCATCACCCTGCCGCTGTTAATGCCTTCGATCACGATCAATATGGTCATCAACATTATCGGAGGCTTAAAGCTGTTTGACGTGATAATTGCGCTCACTGCAGGCGGACCCGGAAACGCGTCGCAATCGATGTCAACGTTTATGTATGACCTGTATTTTAAACGGCAGGATGCCGGATATGCTGCGACACAAGGCATATTTATGGCATTTGTCATTTTGATCATCAGCTTTTGCGCGCTTGCGTACTTTAAAAGAAAGGAGACGGAAATGTCATGAGAGCCGCCCGCTCAAACAAACTGCGGTTTATTACACTCCTCGCTGCCATTGTAGCCTGTGCGCATTTCATTCCTTTTTACATTCTGCTGACCACTTCATTGAAAGAAAAAGGAGATTACAGTTCCAAATGGCTGTTTCCATCTGACATTTCCTTTCAAAATTTTTCTGAGGCATGGGAGCGCGCTTCACTTGGCAACTCGTTTATCAACACAATCATCATCACAGGTGTTTCGGCATTGTTATTAATCATATTCGGCTCACTGGCCGCCTATCCTCTTGCCCGGCGGGAAACCAAGCTGAATAAAGCCGTTTTCGCGCTGCTGATTTCAATTATGATCATCCCTCCGTTAACGTCCATGGTGCCTTTGTACAGAATGGTCGTGGACGCCGGCATGGTCAACACACACGCAATCGCCATTTTGATCAATACAGCGGCGTATATGCCGTTAACCGTGTTTTTGTATTCCGGCTTTATCCGTTCAACCATTCCAAAAGAGCTTGAAGAAGCGGCAAGAATGGATGGAGCGGGAATGCTGAAAATCTTTTTTACGATCGTATTTCCTTTGCTGAAGCCGATCACTGCCACCATCTGTATTATTTCCTGTGTCTTTATATGGAATGACTATCAATTTGCGATTTTCTTTTTACAGGATCAGAAGGTGCAGACACTTACTGTCGCAATGGCCGGGTTTTTCGGAGAAAACGCCAACAATCTGCATTTGGTCGCCGCGGCTGCCATCATGGCAATGCTGCCGATGGTCATTCTGTTTCTGGCGCTGCAAAAATACTTTATTGCCGGGCTATCATCAGGCGCGGTAAAAGGATAATGAAATAAAGGAGGAACCGACATGAAAAAAATCACATTTATCGGTGCAGGGAGCACAATTTTCGCAAAAAATGTTTTAGGAGACTGCTTGTTAACGGAGGCGTTAAATGGATTTGAATTTGCGCTTTACGACATTGACCCAAAACGCTTGCAGGAATCTCAGCTTATGCTCGAAAATTTGAGAGACCGCTATAATCCGAGCGTGGTTATCAACAGCTATGACGACAGAAAACTGGCTTTGCAGCAAGCGGGCTATGTGATTAATGCCATTCAGGTCGGAGGCTATAAACCAAGCACAGTCATCGATTTTGAGATTCCTAAACGATACGGATTGCGGCAGACGATTGCCGACACAGTGGGCATCGGCGGGATATTCAGATCACTCAGGACAATCCCCGTGTTATTTGATATCGCAAGAGATATTGAGGAAATGTGTCCCGACGCCTGGTTTTTAAACTATACAAACCCAATGGCCTCCCTGACTGGCGCTATGCTTCGCTATACGGATGTGAAAACGATCGGGCTCTGCCACAGCGTCCAAGTGTGCACAAGAGATTTATTTAGATCTCTCGGTATGGAGCACGACGGGATTGAAGAACGAATCGCAGGCATCAATCATATGGCATGGCTGTTGGAAGTGAAAAAGGACGGCGCTGATTTATATCCCGAAATCAAAAAGAGAGCGAGAGAAAAGCAAAAAACAAAGCATCATGACATGGTGCGATTTGAATTGATGGATAAGTTCGGTTATTACGTCACGGAATCATCAGAGCACAACGCAGAATACCATCCTTATTTTATTAAGCGGAATTATCCTGAATTGATCAACGAGCTGCAGATCCCGCTGGACGAATATCCAAGAAGATGCGTGAAACAGATAGAAGATTGGGAGAAAATGAGGGATGACATTGTTAACAATAAAAACCTCACCCATAAACGCTCAAAGGAATATGGCTCAAGAATAATAGAAGCAATGGAAACGAATCAGCCGTTCACCTTCGGAGGAAACGTCTTAAATACCGGACTCATCACAAACCTTCCTTCCAAAGCAGTAGTTGAAGTGACATGCGTCGCCGACAGAAAAAAAATAACCCCATGCTTTGCCGGAGAACTTCCTGAGCAGCTCGCAGCGTTAAACAGAACGAATATCAACACACAGCTGATGACCATTGAAGCTGCTGTTACACGAAAAAAAGAAGCTGTCTACCAGGCAGCCATGCTTGACCCGCATACAAGTGCGGAGCTGTCCATCAATGACATTATTTCTATGTGTGATGATTTATTTGAAGCGCACGGCGATTGGCTTCCAGCATACAAATAAAAAAAACTAGGGGTGATCTCTCCCCTAGTTTTTCGGTTTCGTTTCGCCTTCCCAGGCCATCATGCCGCCTTCTACGTTGACTGTTTTAAAGCCTTGCTCATCCAAATACCTGCAGACATTCATGCTGCGCATCCCTGATCGGCAGATAAAAGTGTACTCTTTGTCTTTATCGAGGGTGTCCATTTTTTCAGGAATATCCCCCATGCGAATATGAACCGCTTGCGGGATCATGCCTTCCGCAACCTCTTCATCTTCTCTGACATCAATCAAATACAATTCTTCATCCGCCTCGATTTTTTCTTGCAAAGCAGCTGTGCTGATTTCTTTTATTTCCAAAGAAAACACTCCTATTCACCAATAATCATGTTCAGTATATCAAAGTCAGCTGGACGATTGCTATTTTGAGACTGATGAAAAAAATCCCCTTTTTGACAAAGGGGATTTTTTCAGGATTAGTTTGCCACAATATTGACAAGCTTGCCCGGCACCGCGATGATTTTACGAATGGTTTTGCCTTCAAGCTGCTCTTTGACCTTTTCATCTGCTTGAGCAAGCTGTTCGAGCTGTTCCTTCGTCGCATCTGCAGGAACCTGTAGTTTCGCTTTCACTTTTCCGTTCAGCTGAACAACGATTTCAACTTCGTCGTCAACAAGTTTTGCTTCATCATATACAGGCCAAGCCTCATATGCAATCGTACCGCTATGGCCCAATTTCTCCCACAGCTCTTCCGCGAGGTGAGGCGCGATAGGAGAAAGAAGCTTCACAAAGCCTTCCATATATTCCTTCGGCAGCTCTGACGCTTTATAGGCTTCGTTGATAAAGACCATCAGCTGAGAAATACCTGTGTTAAAACGCAGGCCCTCATAGTGGTCTGTCACTTTCATGACTGTTTCATGATAGACGCGCTCCAATGTTTCACCGGCGCCTTCAACGATTTTGCCATTAAGCTCACCGCTGTCTTCAACAAACAAGCGCCATACGCGGTCAAGGAAGCGGCGTGCGCCGTCTAAGCCTGATTCAGACCAGGCAATTGAAGCATCAAGCGGTCCCATGAACATTTCGTACAATCTCAGCGTATCAGCGCCGTGAGAGGCAACGATTTCATCAGGGTTGACAACGTTCCCTTTTGACTTACTCATTTTCTCGTTGTTTTCACCGAGAATCATTCCTTGGTTATACAGCTTTTGGAACGGTTCTTTCGTCGGCACTACCCCGATATCATAAAGGAACTTGTGCCAGAAACGGGCATACAGAAGGTGAAGCACAGCATGCTCCGCGCCGCCGATATACATATCAACCGGAAGCCATTTTTCCATTTTCTCAGGTGATGCCAGCTGATCCGGATTGTGCGGATCAATGTAGCGCAAGAAATACCAGCAGCTTCCCGCCCATTGCGGCATTGTATTCGTTTCTCTTCTTCCTTTTTTCCCTGTTTCAGGGTCTGTGACTTCAACCCACTCTTTAATGTTCGCAAGCGGTGATTCGCCGGTGCCGCTCGGTTTGATTTCGTTTGTTTTCGGCAGAATCAACGGCAGTTCTTCCTCCGGCACAGCTGTTGACGTTCCGTCCTCCCAATGAATGATCGGAATCGGCTCGCCCCAGTAGCGCTGGCGGCTGAAGAGCCAGTCGCGCAGACGGTAAGTGACTTTCTTTTCGCCGTTTTTCGTTTCTTCCAGCCAAGCGATCATTTTTTCAATCGCTTCCTGTTTATTAAGCCCGTTCAGGAAGTCAGAGTTTACGTGCTCTCCGTCGCCTGTGTACGCTTCTTCTTCCACGTTTCCGCCTTTCACGACTTCCTTGACTGGAAGGCCAAATGTGTTGGCGAATTCAAAATCACGCTCATCGTGACCGGGAACAGCCATGACTGCACCTGTTCCGTATGAAGCAAGAACGTAATCTGCGATCCAGATCGGCAGTTTTTCACCGTTTACAGGATTGATCGCATAAGCTCCCGTGAAGACGCCTGTCTTTGTTTTCGCGAGATCCGTGCGCTCAAGGTCACTCTTTGATTGAATTTCTTTGATATAAGCTTCGACAGCTTCTTTTTGCTCAGCAGCTGTGATTTTTTCTACCAATGCATGCTCCGGAGCAAGTACAGTGTATGTAGCGCCAAACAATGTATCAGGTCTTGTTGTAAACACCGTAAATGATTCATCATGTCCGTCTATGCCAAAATGAACGTGCGCACCTTCAGAACGGCCGATCCAGTTGCGCTGCATGTCTTTAATGCTTTCCGGCCAATCAAGCTCTTCCAAGTCATCAAGAAGCCTGTCCGCATAAGCTGTGATTTTCAGCATCCACTGCTTCATCGGGCGTCTTTCGACCGGATGGCCGCCGCGTTCACTCTTTCCGTCGATGACTTCTTCGTTGGCAAGAACCGTACCGAGTGCAGGGCACCAGTTTACCGGCACCTCATCAACGTAAGCAAGGCCCTTTTCATAAAGCTTTAAGAAAATCCATTGTGTCCATTTATAGTATTCAGGATCTGTCGTGTTGATTTCGCGATCCCAATCATATGAAAAACCGAGCGCCTGAATTTGGCGGCGGAAATTATCAATATTCTGCTTCGTAAACACTGCCGGGTCATTCCCGGTGTCGAGAGCGTATTGCTCAGCCGGCAGACCGAATGCGTCCCAGCCCATCGGATGAAGAACGTCATACCCCTGCATGCGCTTCATGCGGGAGAGGATATCCGTTGCTGTATAGCCTTCAGGGTGTCCGACGTGCAGACCCGCTCCAGACGGATAAGGAAACATGTCCAGCGCGTAAAATTTTTGTTTCTCATTATGATCAAGAGTGGCAAATGTTTTGTTTTCCAGCCAATAATTTTGCCATTTCTTTTCTATCTCTTTGTGCTGAAAACTCAAAGTAAAAACCTCCTTCTGATTGAATACGGCGTTTTATGGTTCAAGTATTGACGGGAAAGGGACAATTATATTCAGAATATTCCCAAACTAAAAAAAACTCCCTCATCCCTAAAAGGGACGAGAGACTTTCGTTTTCCCGCGGTACCACCCTCGTTAGCGCGGCAGACGCCGCACTCACTTGATACTTTTAACGCAGTTATGCGTCAGCGGCTTTTCACCGCTGCAACTCTGAGGTGAGTTCGGAAACAAACTTGATTGACTTTCACCAGCCGTCAACTCTCTGAAACAATATCTGCTTCTTACTGCTCCTCTTCATTGTTCTTATCGCAACCGTAATCTTAACTGTATTTTATAGAATTCTGTTCATAAGTGCAAGCAGGTTTGTATACAATGGGAATGTACCCTGAACGGGCGAAGATTGAGGACAATTATTCTGGTGGAGTTTTGGTTTGACGTTTCGACTCGGCCGGTTCGCCGCCGCTGTTCATTTCTCTTACAAAATCAAAGCTTCTGAGAACAGCTTCACCGCCGTAGCCTGAGATTATGGATAAGATGACAAGTTGAATTCCTGAATCGGGGTCAGCGGATAGTACAAGTAAAATGGAAGCCGTCATGCCGATAAACCAATCTTCCAAAAATCCAAGATAGATAAACCGCTTTGTCATCCTGGGTTTCTCCAGTCTGCCTCTCTTTTTCACATGACCGAGAATCCCCATGATTCCTCCAATTACACAAGCAATTAATACCTGATGCAGCATCTTCATCATCACCTTCCTAAAGCCCTTATTTCGTAAAGCGACTTCAGGCCATCCAGCCCCCTTAAACGATTCCGATGATTTTCGATATCTACATACTGGCAAATCTGAAAAAAGCTTGTTTCTTCCATTATATGTGAACACATGATCGGTAAGCTTGATGCATTAGATTCATTTTTCACCCAGTGACATTTACCTAGTCACTTATTTAGCATGTAGAAACCTTTCCGTTCATATGTTCAAACTCTGTTCTTATTTTTAGTGTATACGAGGACAAGCCCGAATGACAAACAACAAACTGCGCTTGCTTGAATCAGAACATGTGTTGTGCTACGGTTACTGTAGAATTCATTAAAAAAAGGGGAATATCAGGCTTTCGCACAGCAAGCTGGCGGCCTAAGGGGGAATTATATGGGTAGTTTTCAATCATTCGGAATAAAAGGACAGCTGGACGTTATCAAAAAAGCGCTTGATCACGCGCGAGTCGGTGTAGTGATTACAGATCCTGCACTTGAAGATAATCCGATTGTCTACGTAAACCAAGGCTTTGTTCAAATGACCGGCTATGAGGCCGAGGAAATTTTAGGAAAGAACTGCCGCTTCTTACAGGGGAAAGATACAGACGCTGGTGAAGTGGACAACATCAGAGCCGGTTTACAAAATAAAGAGCCGGTTACAGTTCAGATTCAAAACTACAAAAAAGACGGAACGATGTTCTGGAATGAGTTATATATTGATCCGCTGGAAATAGAAGACAAAACCTATTTTGTCGGAATTCAAAATGACATTACCAAGCAAAAAGAGTATGAACAGCTTCTCGAGGATTCCCTCACAGAAATTACTGCACTTTCAACTCCTATTGTGCCGATTCGCAACGGCATTTCGGCTCTTCCGCTAGTCGGCAACCTGACAGAGGAGCGATTTAATTCCATCGTCAGCACATTGACGAATATTTTATCAACATCCAAAGATGATTATTTGATTATTGATCTATCAGGTTTGGCCCAAGTAAATGAACAAACCGCCGACCAGATTTTCAAGCTGAGCCATTTGCTGAAATTGACCGGAACAGAATTAATTATTACCGGCATTAAGCCCGAATTGGCCATGAAGATGAATAAACTGGATGCTAATTTCTCATCGCTGAAAACATATTCTAATGTAAAGGATGCCGTTAACGTACTTCCGATTATGTAAAAAGATCCCGCTCATCCGGCGGGATCTTTCTTATGAAGAAACTGAAGCCTGCTTATTCGCTTTATCAGCTGATTTTAATCGTTTGTCGTATAAAATCGTCGTGACTATGCTGATCATAAGCAAAACCAAAAGAGATAAAACGAGAGCGTGAATGCCGGAATGATCGACGAGCACGCCTCCGAACAAAGGCCCTATCATTCTGCCACCTGTCGCAGCGCTGTTCACAAACCCTTGATAAAACCCTTCTTTCCCTTTAGGCGCAAGCTTGTTGGCAATCGTTGGCACCGCAGGCCAAACAAGCATTTCTCCGATGGTCAAGATCACCATGGCAGCCAAAAACATTGGAAATTGCTTCGCAGTCAGCAGCATGCTGTAAGACACAATAAAAATGACAAAACCAATGATCATTTGCGCTTTTAGCGACTCAGCCCATTTTTTCACAAAAAAGCTGACAAGCGGCTGTCCAACCACAATTAAAATTCCGTTAATCGTCCACAGCACACTATATAAAGATAGAGACATTCCGATACTTTGCGTGTACGAGGCAATGGTGGTAGACCATTGAGAATATGCCAGCCATCCGAGCACATACCCGCTGCTCAATATGACCAGAGCCGTAAATTTCGCTTTGCTGCTTACAGCATCATAATCAAGCACAGACGTTTGGGACACATCCTTCGTCTGAATGTTTCGAAATCCGAAATATACGATAAAGAAAAAGACCACATACAGCGCGGCATTCGCCAAAAATACGTATGAAAACGAGAAAGACGCCACCACGCCGCCAAGCGCAGAACCGACGGCAACACCTGCGTTTTGCGCGACATAAATCGCATTAAATGCCCTTCTTCCCCCTTCTGGCCACACTGATCCAGCCATTGCGTAACTGGCCGGAAAAACAACACCTGAACCAAACCCTACAATTGTAAGCAACACAATATAAAACGGCCAATCATGAAAAAAGACGAGACCCACCAGACTTGCTAACGTAATCGCAATTCCGAGCATGATGGATTTGAACCCGCCGATTTTATCAAACAAAAACCCGCCGCATAAATTCCCTGCCACACTGGCGCCGGAATTCAGCATAAGGACAATCCCCGCGACCGTTAACGACTTTCCTAAATGATTATGAATATAGATCGTGTTAAGCGGCCATAAAAAGGATGCCCCCGTCACATTAATAAACATCCCTATCACTAAAATTTTCAATGCGCGCGGCATACTGATCCCCCTTTCTTATCTATAAAAGCTCATGAAAAAACGGAAACCTCAAAAGGCTCCGTACGAATCCAGTTATCATAGCACATTCATTCTATCTGTCTATCTCATATTTTTCAACAGATGAGTGTGAAAAAATCTAACAAATATTACTCAAAAATTGTAAAATAAATAGAAAAAGGGGAAAATTTCATGGAAATGGCATTCGCATTCCTCGGTTTTTTTGCATTTCTCTTTTCACTTGGCTATGGAGTATACCATCTCGTCAGATATGTGCTGAAAAAGGAAAAACGATTCTCTAAAAAACTCTTTTGGCCGCTTTTCATTGGAGGTCTCATTCTGCTCTTCACCGGAGCAGCTTTGTCAGAACCTGACGCTGCCGCAGCAAAGGCTGATAAAAAATATTCAGCACTAAACACTGAATATAAAAGTCTTAAACAAGAGCATGAAGCACTTGAGAAAGAGTATGAAGCCATCAGCTCTGAAGCAAAGAAACTGAAAGACGACACAAAAGATCAAGACAAGCTCAAGCAGCTGGAGAAAGAAAATAGTGAACTAAAAAAGACTCAGAAATCATTAAAAGCAGAAAATAAAGAACTTCAAGAAAAACAAAAACAGCTCAAAGATGATACCAAAACAGCAAAGGCTGAAAATGAAGCCCTTCAACAAGATAAAACAAAACTTGAAAAGCAATTAAAAGAGGCACAAAACCGAACAGCCAGCACAAAAGAAAACAGCGAACATTCTTCAACCAGCACAAATAAAAGCAACGAAACCAGCTCAGCTGATACAGCAGAAGGCTGTCTTATCAAAGGCAGCAAAAACGGCATTTATCATACGCCGGGCAGTACATACTATGACCGGACGACAGACCCAGCTGAAATGTTTTGTTCAGTTGAAGAGGCTGAGGCAGCCGGGTATCGGGCGCCGAAACGATAAACAAAAAAGCTCCAGTTCTCTGGAGCTTTTACTGTTTTACAATGCCGACTTAATCACCTTTTTATAATAAAGAACCGACAGAATACCGAAAATAGAATAGAGTGCAGTATATAACACCATCACCATAATCATCGGCGACCATACCTCTGATCCGAATAAGAACCAGCCGGATTGTACGGCAAAGTAACTGTGAAAGAGGCCGATCACCAATGGAATGCCGAAGTTATACATTTGTTTGATGCGTATCCCCTTCAACAGGTCGCCCTGTGTAAAACCGAGTTTTCTTAGGATGGTATAATTCGGTTTTTCTTCTTCACTTTCACCCATTTGTTTAAAGTAAAGGATACACCCCGATGTGATGAGAAATGTTAATCCTAAGAAACCAACGATGAACATGACCATACCAAAAAGAGATTTTTGCGCAATACTTGTATCCAGCCTTGATAAATGTAGATCTTTCTTGTTGACCTTTTGAAAGAGCTCATTTGCTTTTTCAAGCTGATCTCCATGTTTCATATTGATGCCGATAAATTCAGATTGCGCCAGCTGAATGCGAGGGTCTTTATCTTTATTCAGCTGTTTAAACAGGTTGTCATCCACTATGACTGCGGGCATTCCCCCGCTTGTAAACGTGTAGGATACAAGAAACTCTTCTCTTAATCCTTTATAGTGTAATGATTTTGTCTCATTCTTGCTTTTGACTTTAATGCTGCCGGAGTCTTTTAAAACCATTATCTTTTGCAGCAAGTCAGTATATCCTGAGAAAACCGCTTCCCCAGCCGCCACATCGACTCCTTTTACATCTTTATCGCTAACAACAGCGAGCTGTGTGTTGCTGGGATCGCTCTGCATCTCTTTCGAAGTTCCATCCATGATATTTGTGAGATCAAATGACGATTGCAGGACAGGCATTTCTTTTTTGACGTACGACATGTCATTTTCACTCAAACTGCTTTCAAATCGTTTGGCATCTTTCTCATTCATGAATGAAAAATCCGCCGCTACATTTTGTTCAGCAGTCTTTTCTGCCGAGTAATACGAAATATAAGCAAGGGATAACAGCCCGATGGCGAGCGCTGAAACGGTTGTGATAATTGTCAGAAGCAAAGCGTTCGATTTCATTCTGAACATAATCGATGACAGTGACAGAACCTCTGAGATATTCAAGTAGCCGCCCTTGCTTTTCCGAATGATGTTCGAGATAAACGTAACCGATCCTTTATAAAAGAGAAACGTCCCGATAATGACGGAACCTAAGATAAGACTCATTGCGAAAAACAGTTCGTTTATGGTCTTGAATTTTCCGCTAAATAGCTCGGAAGACACGTAGTATCCCGTTAAAATCAACACGATGCCCAGCGCCCCGATCAGCATCTGGAAAAAAGAGATTCTCTTCACTTTATCCTCAGTGGAAGACGTTACTTTAAACAAAGATAAAATGCTTTGTTTTTTGATAAACGTATAATTCATGATCATAATCAAAAGGTAAATGCCGCAGAACACAATGATTGTTTGAACCAAGGCTTGCTCAGAAAAATGCAGTTTCGCATCAGCTTTGACATCGACGATTTTGAACAAGATCATGAGCACAAGCTTTGAGATTGAAAATCCGGCAAAAACCCCGATGGCTAACGAGCCGAAATACAGCATGATATTTTCCGCACTTAAGATACGAAAGATTTTGTGCTTTGTCATTCCGATTAATTGAAACAGCCCGATCTCTTTACTCCGCCTTTTAATAAAAATGGTATTGGCGTACAAAATAAAGATTGATACAACAGCCACAAGCAAAATTGAAGCGGTTTTAATAGCCGCGGCGCCTTTTATGGAAGCTTTTACTTCATTAATGGCCGGGTCATATTGGAGTGTGACAAATGCGAAATAAAGCGCCACACTAAAGATCAAAGCAAACACATAAAGGTAATAATTCCTGATATTCTTTTTCAGATTTCGCAGTATGAGCTGATTAATGTTCATGCTGCACCCCGCCTAACACGCCTTGTGTTTTCATGATATCCTGGAAAAACGTCTGCCTGTCTTGGCCTCCTTTATTCAGCTGCGTATACATCAGGCCATCCTTAATAAAAATGACTCTGCCGCAGTAGCTCGCTGCAACGGGATCATGGGTAACCATAATAATTGTGGCGCTGCGTTTTTGATTGAGCTGGCTCAGCTTGTTTAATAGATCAGAGGCTGATTTTGAATCGAGCGCGCCGGTCGGCTCATCAGCGAAAATAATGCTCGGGTCATGAATAAACGCTCTTCCGGCGGATGTTCTCTGCTTCTGGCCGCCGGAAATTTCATTCGGGTACTTATCCCGCAATTCATAAATACCCAATTCCTTCGCCACTTCCTCAAACCTGCGGTTTGCTTCCTTTTTTGATATTTTCGTGATCGATAACGGCAGAAGGATATTTTCTTTCACGGTTAATGTGTCTAACAAATTGTAATCTTGAAAGATAAAGCCTAAGTGCTGTTTTCTAAATTCAGCCAGCTGCTTTTCCTTCAAGGACGTCATTTCGTTTCCGTTAATGTTGATCGTTCCGTGGCTTACCTTATCAATCGAGGACAGAACGTTAAGCAAAGTCGTTTTGCCCGACCCTGAAGCACCCATAATACTGACGAATTCGCCCTTTTCAATGTGAATATCGATGCCCTTCAGCACTTCCTGTTTATTGAGCTTGTTACCATAGCTTTTTCGAATTTTATTCGCTTCTAAAATCATCATATCCGTAGTCTCCTTTATATTGGATACTGTTATTATAAAAAGGATTGACGGGCTTTTCCTTCGATTAGGCGAACAAAAAAGAAAAGCATGTGACATTTTCGTCACACGCTAATGACACGTTCGAATTGATTTCGTTTCGGAAAGGTTAAAGTAAAGGTTGTTCCATCCCCAAGCTCTGAATGTACATCGATATCGATCAGCAACGGTTCTGCGGCTCTCTTTGCCAGATACAGCCCCATGCCCGTAGAAGACTGATTATGATGATCGGTTGTGGATGTAAACCCTTTATCAAAAATTCGTGAGACATCTTTCCTGTCAATGCCCCGTCCAAAATCTTTCACCTCAAGAACCTTCCGTTCGTCTTTTTCATAGCTGTTGATCACAATATCAGCGGCTTCACTGTATTTTACGGCGTTGGTCAGCAGCTGCCTGATGATAAAGGCCAGCCATTTCGCATCGCTCAAGACTTCCTCTGCCTCCAGCTGAATGTCAAAACCGATTCCTTTCTGTATACACCACGATTGCAAGTCTCTGATCTCTTTGATAATCAAGGGCTTAAGCTTGATCATCTCTAAAGACAGATCATTTTCGATAAAGGACATGCGCTTTTGATGAAGCTGCTGATCAAGAAGCAGATGGATGCGCAGCCACTCATACGATAGCTGGGATTTTAATGATGGGTCTTCCATCCGATCGATGATTAAATGCAGCGCTGTTAATGGCGTTTTGACTTCATGTATCCACGCCATCAGTTCATCTTTTTCATTTTCTAATGCCAAGCGATTCCGCAATGCAGATTGCTTCAATTGTTCCGTTTGTCCGGTGATGCTTTTTTCAATCATCTCTTCAAACGGCGTCTCCGGTTCACTTATGACTGTGACATCAAGATTATTTTCCCATTCTTCGAGGCTTTTATAGAATGCGATTTCTTTCCGAAAACGGATGATAACAAACACAACAAAGATCAAGACACACAAATAAACAATATAAAGAACATTTTTAAATGGAATAGACGGATCAACAAAGGCTATCAGCAAAATCAGAATTTGCTGCAGCAAAAATGCGGCAATCCAGCTTCGTCTTTCGATGAGGAATGCTTTAATCATAGAAATGATCCTCTTCCTTCGCCATGTAGCCTTGGCCGACCTTCGTCTCGATATATGTTCCAAGCTGCAGTTCGTCCAATTTTTTCCGCAGGCGGTTGACATTGACGGTCAGTGTATTATCGCTGACAAAACGCTCATCATTCCACAAGCTTCTGATCAGCTCTTCCCTGCTGACGATCTTGTTTTTTTGTTCTATTAGCTGTTTTAGAATGAACATTTCATTTTTAGTCAGTTCAACAGAACCTTCGTCATTGCTGACGAGGTTCTGCTCTGCGTCTATGGCAGCCCCGCACCATGTTTTGATCGTGCTCGGCTCCGTATTATAATGATGCACGCGCCGGAAAATCGCTTGGATTTTCGCAATCAGCACATCAAAATGAAACGGCTTTTGAATAAAGTCATCCGCTCCCAGCTGCATCGACATGACCATATCAGCAGGGTGGTCACGAGAGGATAAAAAGAGAATCGGAACATTTGACCGGGAACGGATCAGCCGGCACCAATGAAACCCGTCAAATTTAGGGAGCTGAACATCGATAATGACGCAATCAGGTTTGATTGACGCAAATTCCTGCATTACTTGGCTGAAATCCTGTATGCCGTATACATCATAGGACCAACCCGTTAAGCGCTCCTTGATTTCATGAAACAGCGATTTATCATCTTCTATCAGCAAAAGTTTAAACAATGGACTCACCGCACTTTTTCCTTTTTTATGTCAAGTGTATAGCAAATCTTGTTGATGCGCTATACAGAAAAGCCGGCTGGTTCAGCCGGCTTTTTCTGATTACAATTCTCTTCTTAATGCTGTCAGCACGTTGGTTTTTGTTGCTTTTCGGGCCGGGTTCATACCCGAGATCACAGCGACACCGCCGCAAATCACAACCGCAATGATGACAAGGCTGAGCGGAATATAAGAAAACGTATAATTCAGATCGCCCGCTTCGCCTCCGCCTGTCGCCGCGAGAATCATCGGAACGGCAAGGTTGACAAGGTAGCTCACGCCGTAAGAAATGATAATCCCAATCACACAGCCTAAAATTCCGATATACGCGCTTTCCATCAAGAACATTCGGCGAATGATTGACGGACTCGCCCCAATCGCTTTCATAATGCCGATCTCCTGCGTTCTTTCTGTAACCGCCATCGTCATCGTGTTAAATATCCCAATGGCTGAAATGATAACCGCGATACATCCGACAAAGATCAGGCCGATTTTGAAGACCATGAAGAAGGTGTTGGCTCCTTCAAGCTCGGTAGTAACTGATGTGACATAGTATCCGTCATCTGTCAGATCATTTGTCAGCTGTTCCACATTCTCAAATTTATCAGCAAAAACGCCAATATTTTTTTCAACATTCCCGCCCTTGAAGTCCAAAAATTCCGAAAAGTCCTTCTTGAATTGATCACTAATAAAGATGTTTGAATCCTCCATCCAATCTTGAGATGGTTTTTTTGTAATACCGACAATTTTAAAGTCATATGTTTTTGTTTTCGTAACATCCCCTGTTTTAGGATCTGTTTTTGATACACTTAATTCAATCGTTTTGTTCAGGATGTCTTTCGTATAACCCTTTGGTTCTTCTATATCTTCGGGGTTTCCTTTTGCTTCTTCGATTTTTTTGTTATATGCTTCAGATTCTTTTTTCGTCAATAATCTCTTTGCAAAGTCGTATCCTACTACGATTTCATTTTCCGACTTTGCGACTCTTCCTTTTTCTAATTCCATATTGGCCTTTAATTCATCATTCATATTGGTAAAGATAAGATTAGAGCTTTCATTTGTGCGATTGCCTAAAGTTGCTTTGTTTGGCTCATACACTTGCGTTCTTTCTACAACTGACCTTACATGATCATACTTCTCTAAATCAGCTTTTTTAATAGGCTTATCCCCTTCCTTGCCCATTACACTGACTTTAGTCACAATTTGCTGGCTCATCGTCATATCTGTGATTGTCTTTTGAATCCCGAATCCAACCGACGACAGCACAACCAAAAACGCACACGCCATTGTTGTCGCAAGAATTGTCATAAAGACGCGGAGCCTGTTTTTCTTCATATTTCTTCTGATAAAATGAACCTGATCCTTAAATCTCAACGGTAATACCTCCTTTTAACACACCGTCATGCAGCTGGAATTTTGAGTGTCCGATTGAAGCCACTTCATCGTCATGGGTAATAATCACAAATGTAATACCCCGCTCACGGTTCAGCTGCTGAATCAATTCAAGCACTTCCTGCTCCGTTTCTGAATCTAGACTTCCCGTCGGCTCATCCGCTAAAATAATCGATGGATTTAAAATCAGCGCTCTCGCAATGCTGACACGCTGCTGCTGGCCGCCTGACAGTTCATTAGGATAGTGAGCAGCATGGTTTTCAAGACCGACGCGTTTCAGCATGTCCTGTACCTTTTTCTTGCGCTCAGACGGTTTGATCCCTTTTAGCGCCAGCGGCATTTCGACATTTTCATACGTCGTTAAGCCCGGGATGAGCTGAAAGCTTTGAAAAATAAACCCAAAGTGTTCAAGGCGGAACTGCGCCCATTCCTTTTCATTAAAGCCCGTGACATCAGTTCCGTTAATCACAATACGCCCTTTTGTCGGTGAGATGTAGCCTGAAATCAAATTCAGAAGCGTTGACTTCCCCGACCCGCTTCGTCCGACGATACAGGCGATTTCTCCTTTCGCAACAGTCAACGAGACATCTTTTAAGACAGGCACTTCATTCTCACGGCCCTTTTTTCCGATCGTGAAGGAATGGTTAATATGCTGAACATCAATCATCTTTTCTCTCTCCCTTATAAATGTTTTGTTTTTTTATAAATCGCAAAATAGCTGATAAGAAAACCAATCACGGCGCCAGCAGCCATACCAAATATGTAGCCGGCGAAGCTTTCCGTTGCGGCAAATCCAAAATACCCGAAGCCCATGATTCCAATGATAATGACAATGACCTGTACCGGGCGGTCAAGCGTTTTCCACAAAAAGAAATATCCGTTCCGTTCATTAGATAGTTTGACAAAACTGATGTAGCCGATGATGTAAAAGATGATCGTCATGATGGCCGGAATCACTAAATAATACGGAGAATCCTCAACCCATTTCGAGTCTATATAGATTATCGGGACCAAATACTGTGCCCATTTGAGTACTGGACCATGGATAAAATCGATTGACACTCCTAAAAGGATCTCGATGTTGATCGCAGGCAGGCTGATGAGTAAAAACGGCGAAATGGCCACGGTAAATGAGACTAAAAGCTGTGCGAAAATATTGCCCGTCAAAGTTCCTCCAGCCATAACCAAAGAATAAGCCAGCATGCTAACAATGATCATTCCCAAGCTGTAGTTGTGAAAATAAACGGCCTGATCAGGCTTCAAAAACAAAATCTGCAAAACAGATAAAACATAACCTATGAGTTGCGGTATCACAATCACCATTCCGCCAGTCAAGAACTTCGCGTTAAATATCTGCCCTCGTGTATAAGGAAGGCTTAATGTAAAGTCAAAGTAGCCCTTGCTTCGTTCAATCCCAAGCTGGCTGACCGCCAAAACCACACCCCAAATCCAAAATACTGAGATAAATGTACTGTTTAAATAATCAACGCTGAATACGCAGGGGCCGACCCAATTTTCTTTTCCAGTGACACAGCCTTGATAGATGAGATACATATTTAAAATTGATAAAGGATTACCCAATATAAAAACCAAAATGGTGATAACTAAGGCGACTTTATTCTGCCGCCACTCTTTGTATAGCAGTCCGGAATCCGGCAACTCACTCACTCCAAACCTAAGGCATTTCTTACACTTTTGTTTTCTTATAAATAGAGAAGTAGCTCACAAAGAATCCAGCCACTGCCCCAATGATCATCCCCAAAATATAACCAATAATGGAATGTCCGGTATAGTATCCAAATAAACCAAATCCAAGGATGCCGAAAGACATAACTAAAATTTGCACCGGACGATCTAATTTGTTCCATAAGAAAAAGTGTCCGTTCCGTTCACTTGGAAGCTTTTTGAAGCTTATAAAGCCAATCAAGTAAAATAGCATGCTCATTACGGCTGGAATCAATAAAAGATATTTACTGTTAGTCAGCCATTCATTTACAACGTAACTAATCGGTACTAGGTTCGATAAATTGCTTGCCAGAGAGAAATAACTCTCAGGGGAAGGGAACATTTCCCATATATTCACATCAAAAACAACTTCAAGGTTTCCAACCGGCAATGCAATCATTAAATACGGCAATATAGCTGCAGAAAACGCCGTTAACAGTTGGGCAAAAGCATTTCCAGTCAACGCTCCGGAGGCCATCACCAGTGAAAAAGCCATAAAACTAATCACGATTACTCCAACGCTGCTATGCTCAAAATAGTAGACGTGTTCAGGGCTATAAACAAGAATTAGCAGCCATGCAAGTAAAAAGCCAATCAATTGAGATAGCACAATCACAAAACCGCCTAACCAAAATTTCGTCTGGAAAATTCGGCTTCTGTTATACGGAAGGCTTAATATAAAATCCATCGTGCCTCTCGAACGTTCCATTCCCAGGAAGCAGACCGCCAAAATGACACCCGGCACCCAGTTGATATCTATCAGATTGCTTATGGAATAATTCACAATGAAATCACAATATTGCGGGTCTTGGTGATCAAGACACCCTTGATAAGACAAATACGTATTCACAATAGAGAGCGGATTTGCCAGCACCAAAAACACAATACTTAACAAAATCACCACTTGATTCTGCTTCCACTCTCGATAGAGGAGACCTCGGTCTACCATCTCCGCTTCCCTCCAAACTTCGCAATGAATACTTCTTCCAAGTTGACAGGAAGCTCGTTCCACACTTTTGGCTTCAGCTCTCTCAAAAAGCTCTTGTTCTTCTCATCGCTTTTCGGAATCAGCACCGTGTAAAACACACCGGCCTGATCAAGCATCGGAATGTTTTGCTCTCTGATCGCCAGATTGACATCTTCATCAAACGCCATTTGAATTTTGATGTATTCTTCTTTTAATTCATCAAGATCCATTACATTTGTCAGTCTGTTATCTTCGAGAAAACCAATTCGGTTGCACATCCGTTCAATGTCCTCAAGGCGATGGGAGGTGATCAGGATGCTCGTATCACGCTCAGCCACTTCATCAACCATCAGCTGCAGCACATCATGTCTTGTTACCGCGTCAATACCGTCCGTCGGTTCATCAAGGAGAATCAGTGCCGGTCTCGCTGCAAACGACAGAACGAGCGACAGCTGTTTTTTCAAACCTGTCGACAGCTCGCGGTATTTTTTCGTTTCTGGAATTTCATATCTGTTCATCAGCTCATTCGCGTACGTGACATCAAATTTCGGATAAATTCTTCTTAGGATATCGACTAGCTGCTTGTATGTATACTTGTCGTAAAAAGGATTTTGAACGGGCATGTAGATGATATTCTGTTTGACCTTCGGATGCTTTTTGATTTCTACGCCATCAAATAAAATCGTCCCGCTGTCGGCGAAAATGATTTGCTGGATTAAGCGAAGCATTGTCGTTTTGCCTGACCCATTGCGGCCGAGCAGCCCGAAGATTTCTCCTTTTTCAATTGTTAATGAAACATCTTTTAATACTTGATTTCCGTCAATCGTTTTTGACAGCTGTCTTAATTCAATCATCGCTCTTGCCCCCTTTCACATCAGCGCTGATTTCCTTTATCCATTCTTGCAGTTTATCCAGCTCAACCCCCGCATAATGTGCATCGATGATGAGCTGTTTGAGTTGCTCTTTAATCATCGTCATCTTCCCTTCAACCAGTGTCGTTTTTGCATTTTCCGATATATAGGTCCCTCTGCCACGCAGCGTTTCAATAATACCCTCTCGCTCAAGCTCTTTGTACGCTTTGCTGACAGTATTCGGATTCGCAATAATGATCGTCGCCAATTCTCTGACAGAAGGAAGCTTATCACCAGGCTTCATGATCCCTTTCAAACAAAGCTCTTTCATTTGCTGAATAATTTGTTCGTAAATGGGCGTTGAGCTTCTTGGATCGATTTGAATCATTTACTTCCCTACTTTCTATACGATCTGAACCTTTCATAAATAAAATGGATCAATTATACTTTTTTGCCATTCAAAACCGATCATAACGAGTACAAGAAAAAAAGAACAAGCGATCACAGATGCCGCGATCAGCATTGGCACGTTACGTTTGTTTTGTTTTTTGTGTTTCATAACTGCCTCCCTTAATTTCAATATATAAATGACTTTTTCATCAGTGTCTATAGTGTATTACTTCAATTAGTACACTCAATACAATAAATACTTTACTGTGCAAAGTCAATCCTTTTTTTACAAAAAAAACGGACCCTTATCAAAAGGGTCCGTTTCTTACACATCAAGAGGGTGCTGCAAGATCATATTATTTTGCAAAGCTTGAAGCTGAAGTCTCATTCTGTACAGCTGTTCTCTCTGCTGATCATTTGATGACAGCCATAGTTTATTCAAGGCATTTACCGCATTTTCAATCTGCATTTGCGCATCACTGTATTCTTGGTCGTTATAATGCTCTTGTTTAGAAGCGATTTTCAGCTGTTCTTCAGCATAATCATACGCCTGCATACATTGTTGGAGATGTTCATCTACTGATTGTCTTGTTGCCACAGTAACCCCTCCTCTTGGTAATGGAAACAATCCATCATCCATAGTGTAGCCTCATCCGACACGATTCAATAAAGAAATTTATGGTCGATATTCATTTGTTCTCATATGAAATGCGTGCTACAATTTTAGGATGCAATTGTACGCAAGGAGGCACATTAATCGTGATTCAGAACAATCCTTTTCCTTATTCAAATACGGAAAAACGCTATCATACATTAAATTATCATCTCAGAGATCATTTCGGGCATAAGGTATTTAAAGTAGCGCTTGACGGCGGCTTCGACTGCCCGAACCGGGACGGCACTGTCGCTCACGGCGGCTGTACCTTTTGCAGCGCTGCGGGATCCGGTGATTTTGCAGGAAACCGGGCCGATGATTTAATGACGCAATTCCACGACATTAAAAACCGCATGCACGAAAAATGGAAGGACGGGAAATATATCGCTTATTTCCAGGCTTTCACCAATACGCATGCTCCGGTTGAAGTGCTGCGAGAGAAATTCGAGTCTGTTCTCGCGCTCGATGATGTGGTCGGCCTTTCAATCGCCACACGTCCAGACTGCCTGCCGGACGACGTTGTTGAGTATTTGGCAGAACTGAATGAACGCACATATCTTTGGGTAGAGCTCGGGCTTCAGACAGTTCACGAACGCACAGCTCTTCTGATCAACCGGGCACATGACTTTGACTGCTACGTTGAAGGTGTGAATAAGCTAAGAAAACACGGCA
Organism: Bacillus sp. 7705b; assembly: GCF_002289525.1. Taxonomy (NCBI): domain Bacteria; kingdom Bacillati; phylum Bacillota; class Bacilli; order Caryophanales; family Bacillaceae; genus Bacillus; species Bacillus sp. 7705b. Next base: position 90,881 of record NZ_NSDH01000048.1, read on the forward strand.
TACGCGTCTGCTCACATATTATCAATGGACTTCCTCTTGAAGACCGGGACATGATGATGGAGACGGCAAAAGCAGTGGCAGATTTGGACGTACAGGGTATTAAAATCCATTTGCTGCACCTGCTAAAAGGCACGCCGATGGTGAAACAATACGAAAAAGGAAAGCTGGAATTTCTCTCTCAAGACGAATATGTGCAGCTCGTCTGTGACCAGCTTGAAATCATCCCGCCAGAAATGATCGTACACCGTATCACTGGTGACGGGCCGATTGAATTGATGATTGGGCCGATGTGGAGTGTGAACAAATGGGAAGTGCTTGGCGCTATCAATAAAGAACTTGAAAACCGCGGCAGCTACCAAGGTAAGTTCTTTCAGCGTCTTCAGGAGGAATCAGCCTTATGATCCTGAAAAAAATTCTTCCCTACAGTAAAGAGCTGCTGAAAATGGCCGCAGGGGACGGAGACATCGTTGTTGACGCCACAATGGGGAACGGGCACGACACCCTGTTTTTAGCTGAGCTTGTCGGTGAAAACGGCCATGTATACGCATTTGATATACAACAATCAGCAGTGGCCAGTACGAAGGAGCGGCTCGGTGACACCTATCAAAACCGGACAACTTTATTTCATAAAAGCCATGACAAAATTGCTGAATCACTTCCGCAGGAAACACACGGGAAAGTGGCGGCCGCTGTGTTTAACCTCGGCTATCTGCCAGGCGGGGACAAATCGATTACGACAAACGGCAATTCAACGATTCAAGCAATTGAACAGCTTCTCAGCATCATGAAAGATGAAGGCCTGATTGTTTTGGTCGTCTATCACGGCCATCCGGAAGGTAAAGCTGAAAAAAACGACGTGCTCGACTTTTGCCGGGACTTGGATCAGCAAACAGCCCGTGTCTTGACATACGGATTTATCAATCAGCAAAATGACCCGCCGTTTATTATTGCTATCGAAAAAAAAGCTCAAATCAGCAAATGATTTGAGCTTTTTTCTTTGAGTTTTTCATCCAGGCCATTTTTTGAAACTTTCTGTAGGCTCTGCCGTTGATATAAAAGAAAAAGGAGGTTTTTCCGCTTGCTTTGATCAGCTTTTTCGCGAGCCGGCCCATTTCCTTTTGGCCCGCCACTTTATCATCAGACAAATAGACACCCAGCAAGCCGCGGTTGATTAAGCGGTGGAAGTTTTCGTGCGGAATGCCGTGCAGATGTTCATCGGCTTTCTGAATAAAGTGCTGCAGCCGATTCATCATTTCTTCATGTGACTGATAATACGAGCAGAAATTCAAGTCCCCTTCAAGCAAGTCCTCCTCCTGGTCAATCAAATAATCAAGCAGAATATGAAGACCTTGTATGTAAGGAAAATAACTGTTGCGGATTTTTTTTGCGGTGCTTTCAGTAAAATCGGGCTGAAACGAATATGCGACAAGACAGAAAATGCCTAGCGTGGAGCCTGCACAAGCTGAGAATTCATACCATTCCATCTCGGGAAGCTCTGATTCATATTGGGTAAACCACTTTTCAAGGCGCGGGACACGCTCATGCTCAACAACGTGCTTATGCACCTGCAAATCGCAATAATAGCCGCAAAGCTCAAGCAGATAAGGTTTAATCATGTCGTAGTGTTCAATAGAACCGAGGACTCGCTGGCACGTTTTCACCAATTCCTGCAAATATCCGTTGTCATCCTGCTCGTCCCTGAATTGATAATAATTTTGCGGTTCAGCTCCCACTGTCAATGCGTCCTGCATAGAGGTATGAAGCATTCGAAAATCTTCCGGGTCAAGTGATGTGCTGCGGTCGCACAAATTGTCCAGGTAATCGCTGATCGTTTGGTATGCGATGATGAACTCAACACATTTCTGCTTATGATTTCCTGACAATAAAGCCAATATGCCGCCGCCTTCGCAGTGAAACGTTTTATCTCGAATACTTGCGGTTGCCTGTGCTTTTAATTCACTGTTTTTAATTGCTTCTGATTTTTGCTTCCATATGTTCAGCTCTTGATGAACGAGCGGAAAAATATCACGATATACTTTTGCCATCAGTCCAAAAGGATGTTCCGGTACTGTCAACACATGCACCCCCCTAGTTCATATATATTGATCAGTAAATGCTCTTGCGGCTTTAAAAACGGCTTCTCTTTCCGGTTCATTAAATATTTCATGATAAAGCCCTTCCCATTCCCTATATGACTTATTGTGGGAAGCAACCCCTGAAAACCACTTGATGACCTTCGTTTTATCGACCAGCTTGTCATCTCCGGCCTGCATGACCAAAAGCGGCACCCTCAGAAAAGCCTCTGTCGGCACCATGGCAGACTCAAGAGTTTTTAACAGCTCTCTGTACCATCTGACAGAAACCTTCGTCACAAAAAGGGGATCGTTCTGGCCTGCTTCGATGACATCTTCGTTGCGTGTCGCCATATCAATCGATAATCCTGAATCAACTTTAAGCGACGGAGCAATGACATTCAGCCCCTTTGATGCAAGATCAAGCACTTTATTGACTTTAATTTGCAGCCCGAGACACGGTGATGATAAAATAATTCCCGTAATGCGGGGGTTTCTCTGCTGTTTAAACCATTCAATCGCAATCAGGCCGCCCATGCTGTGGCCGAGAAGAAAAACAGGCAGCTCAAAGGTTCGCGCTTTATCTATCCAAGTATCTACTTCATCAATGTATTCTTGAAATGAGCGAATATGACCTCTGGCCCGGGTGGTTGTCCCTTGTCCCGGCAGATCACCCATTACAACGTGATAACCCGAAGATCTCCACATTTCACTCAGCCATTTATAACGTCCATGATGTTCACTTGCCCCGTGGATCATAACAATCACTGCCACAGGTCTGTCTGCTTTCCAGGTCCACATGCGGTTCACCTCATACAAAAATTAAATAGAGAAAGAAGGATGAAAGATATATGATTTACCCTTATAAGGAATACACGCCGGAAATCCACCCAACGGCTTTTGTAGCCGATAATGCAACAATTACCGGTGATGTGGTCATCGGGGAACAATCCAGCATTTGGTTCTCGGTTGTCATAAGAGGCGATGTAGCCCCGACCAGAATCGGTAACAGAGTCAATATCCAGGATTTAAGCTGCCTCCATCAAAGCCCGAATCGGACGCTTCTCATTGAAGATGACGCCACGATAGGCCACCAGGTTACACTCCATAGCGCCGTGATCCGCAAGAACGCCTTAATCGGCATGGGTTCAATCATTTTAGACGGAGCCGAAATCGGTGAAGGCGCATTTATCGGTGCCGGCAGCCTTGTTCCGCCGGGAAAAATCATTCCGCCAGGCCATCTAGCCTTCGGCCGCCCGGCAAAAGTCATCCGTCCTTTGACGGATGAAGACCGAAAAGACATGCAGAGAATACGGTCTGAATATGTAGCAAAGGGTCAATATTATAAATCACTTCAGCAAATGTAAGACCAGCTTCGTTTTACTTTACCATTTTTCAAAATATTATTTAAGCGATAACCATCGCTGACCCGAACCAAATGCAGTTCGGGTTTTTAATTTTCCATAAAACGTTCACATGTAAAAATGAACATGTGACTTTTATCTTATCATAAAAAACAAGACGCCACTGTAAGCAGTCTCTGCAAAAAACATATTCCTATTCTCTGCTCTCTATGAGCAGCTTTACTTAAACAAAAAAGAGCCCTCCGGGAGCTCTTTTTGTCAGCTGATCTGTTGTTCAGTTGACACAGCTGCGTTTTTCTTATGAAAGCCTTTGCCATAATAGACGGCTATCAAAATCAGAAACCAAATCGGACCGACAATTACGGCGACTCTTGTTTCCGGGCTATAAGCCATCAGGATAATGACAAATGCTAAAAAGGCCAAAGATAAATATGACGTGAACGGGTAAAAAGGCATTTTGTATTTTAATTGCTTTTGATCCTTTGGCTGCATGCCTTTACGATATTTGATCTGAGAAAGCAAGATGATCGCCCACGTCCAAATCGCTCCGAACGTCGCAATGCTTGTGACCCAAGTAAATACCTTCGCAGGCACGACATAGTTTAACAGCACACCGACTAATAACGCACCCGCAGAAGCCAGTACGGCTTTACCCGGAATGCCGCCTTTGGTCAGCTTACCGTATGCTTTTGGCGCCTCGCTCTGCTCCGCTAAGTTAAAGAGCATACGTCCGGTGCTGAATATGCCGCTGTTGCAAGAAGACAGCGCTGCCGTCAGAACGACAAAGTTAATGATGCCTGCCGCATATGGAATCCCCACTTTTTCAAACGTGAGTACAAAAGGGCTTCCTTGTGAGCCGATTTCCTGCCACGGATAAATGGACATGATAACAAATAAAGCACCGACGTAAAAAATCAGGATACGCCAAAATACCGTATCAATTGCTTTCGCTAATGATTTTTGCGGATTTTTGACTTCGCCGGCCGTCACCCCTATCATCTCAATGCCTAAATACGCGAACATCACCATTTGAAGTGACAATAAAACCCCTTTTATTCCATGAGGAAAAAATCCGCCGTTGCTCCACAAGTTGCTGATGCCAGTCGCAATGCCTCCATTGCCGACTCCTGCAATGATCATTAATAAACCGACAGCAATCATAGAAAGGATCGCGACAATTTTAATCAATGCGAACCAAAACTCCAGCTCTCCATACGCCTTTACGGCCAGGAAATTGACACCAGTCATAATCACCAGTGCCGACAATGCCCAAATCCAATTGGGCACATCCGGAAACCAGTATCCCATATAAATTCCGACAGCGGTGATTTCCGCCATACAGGTTACAACCCATAAGAACCAGTAATTCCACCCGGTTAAGTAGCCTGCGAGCGGACCTAAGTAGTCACGCGCATACCTGCTGAAGGAGCCCGCGACCGGCTTTTGAATCGCCATTTCCCCAAGCGCCCTCATAATAAAAAACATAATCAGGCCGCTGCAGGCATATGCCACCAAAATACCCGGCCCTGCTAATTGAATAGCTGATGCAGAGCCAAGGAAAAGTCCCACTCCTATGGCAGCCCCTAAAGACATCAAAGAAATATGCCTTTCTTCCAGACCGCGATGCAATTCTTGTTTTTGTTTTTGCATGTTCCCTTCTCCCCTAGAAAAAAATATCATTACATCATTTTTCTGAATATTTCACACGAATGTGCAGGGTAATCAATGATGATGGAGAAATACTGGTATAATAACAAGGCTTTCGACGAATCGAAAGCCTTATCTGTTAGACAAAGATGACTTCTTTAGGCTGATGGCTCAGCTCTTCAGGCATATACCGTTTTTCGATATTGATGCTGTGCCAGATCATAAAGATGAGCACTGTCCAAATTTTACGGCTGTTATCAGCCTTGTCGGCACAATGGTCTTCAAGAAGCTGAAGAACGTAATCCTTATGGATATAAGCGTCCGTTTGGCTTTCCTGAATAATACTGCGCACCCATTCGTTCATTTCGTTTTTCAGCCAATGACGGATCGGTACAGGGAAACCGAGCTTTTTGCGGTTTAATACATGATCCGGCACAATGCCTTCAGCAGCTTTGCGAAGGAGATACTTAGTCGTACCGTTCTTTGTTTTCAATTCATCAGGAATTTTAGAAGCAACGTCAAATACGACTTTATCAAGGAACGGCACACGCAATTCCAAAGAATTCGCCATCGTCATTTTATCCGCTTTTAGCAAAATGTCGCCTCGCATCCAAGTGTGGATATCGACATACTGCATTTTGTTAATATCGCTGTATGAGCTGCTTTCTGTAAAGTAAGGCTTCGTCACATCGCGATACGAAAGGCTCGAATCATAGTGCTTCAGCAGCTGTTTCTTCACGGATTCTTCAAAGATCTTCGCGTTGCCGATATAACGCTCCGGAAGCGGAGTGCAGCCGCGCTCAAGCAAGCTCTTTCCTCTCATTCCCTCAGGCATAACGGCCGCTACGTGCAGAAGCATCTTTTTCAAGCCGGACGGAATGCGTTCAAACGGTTTAAGAGAAAGCGGTTCACGGTAGATGTTGTATCCGCCGAACAGTTCGTCCGCACCTTCGCCAGATAACGCAACCGTTACGTGTTTTTTCGCTTCTTTCGCCACGAAATACAATGGAATCGCAGCCGGATCTGCAAGCGGATCATCAAAGTGCCATACGATTTTAGGAAGCTCGTTCATGTATTCTTCAGGTGAAATGATTTTGCTGATATTTTCAATGCCCAGTGCAGCGGCAGTTTCTTTCGCTACATCAACTTCACTGAAGCCCTGCTGTTCAAATCCGACAGAAAATGTTTTCAAGTTTGGATGAAATTCTTTCGCAACGGATACAATAAACGAAGAATCGATTCCGCCTGATAGGAATGAACCGACAGGCACATCACTTCTCATATGAACGTTTACAGAGTCATAGATAGCGTCTCTGACTTCTTTGACAAGTTTATCTTCTTCCGTCTGAACAGGCTGGAAGCGCGCCTTGAAATACGTTTTGAATGTGATATCACCATCAGGGCGGATTGTAAACTGAGAACCCGGCTCTACTTTTTTCACATCAATATCAAGCGTACTTGGCTCAGGAACGAATTGGAAAGACATATACTGCTGTAATGCTTCTTTATCTATTTCAATATCATTTTGGGCTGCCATTAAACTTTTTCTCTCTGAGGCAAAATAAACCTGATCATTGATCGTTGTGTAATACAACGGCTTAATGCCGAATGGATCTCTTGCTCCATAAAGAACATGATCGTTTTTATTCCAAATCAGAAAGGCAAACATGCCGCGCAGCTTGGAAGCCGCTTCTTCTTTATAGTGACGGTAAGTCGCAAGAAGAACCTCTGTGTCAGAATCTGTGTTGAAAGTATATCCCTTTGCTTCAAGCTCTTCTCTCAGTTCGATATAGTTATAGATTTCCCCGTTAAAAATAATCCAATATTTTTCATCTTCATATGATAAAGGCTGTCCGCCATTTTCCACATCAATAATGCTGAGCCGTCTGAATCCGAATCCAACGTGCTCATCATGGTAATATCCATCACTGTCAGGACCGCGGTGAACGATCATTTGGTTCATTTGTTTGATTAGTTCTTCTTGATCAGCGGTTTGAGTTAACGGATGCTTGTTAAAAACCCCGACAAATCCACACATAGTATTGCCTCCATATTTAAAATTGTCATCATTGAACCCCTATTTATAGACGCTGTGAACAGTGTTTGGTTTCACAGTTATGTAAAAAAATAAACATGGATACATCGATAAAAAAGGGAAAGCCGCTTAACCAGTAAGCGGCTATAAAATTATTCTCCTAACGCTTCTTTACGCAGCTGTTCCGCTTTGTCTGTACGCTCCCACGGAAGGTCAACATCGTGGCGTCCAAAGTGGCCGTACGCAGCAGTCTGTTTGTAGATCGGACGGCGTAAATCAAGCATTTTGATAATGCCGGCAGGTCGTAAATCAAAGTTATTGCGCACAACTTCAATCAGTTTTTCCTCCGAAGCTTTTCCGGAACCGAATGTGTTGATTGAGATAGACACAGGCTGTGCAACACCGATCGCGTAAGCAAGCTGCACTTCGCAAGAATCTGCAAGCTCAGCCGCAACGATGTTTTTCGCAACGTATCTTGCAGCATAAGCAGCTGAACGGTCTACTTTCGTCGCATCTTTACCAGAGAACGCGCCGCCGCCGTGACGTGCGTAGCCGCCGTACGTATCAACGATGATTTTACGTCCTGTGAGCCCCGCATCCCCTTGAGGTCCTCCGATGACGAAACGGCCTGTAGGGTTAATGAAGTATTTTGTTTCTTCATCAATTAATTCTTCAGGAACAACCGGATTGATGACATGTTCTTTAATGTTGCGCTGAATTTGCTCAAGCGTAATTTCAGGGTGGTGCTGAGTTGAAATAACAATCGCGTCAATGCGGACAGGTTTGTTATTTTCATCATACTCAACCGTTACCTGTGTTTTGCCGTCAGGGCGAAGGTAAGGAAGAACATCTTCTTTACGCACTTCACTCAAGCGGCGGGCTAATTTATGAGCAAGTGAAATCGGAAGAGGCATGAGCTCTTTCGTTTCGTTGCACGCATAACCGAACATTAAACCTTGGTCACCCGCTCCGATTGCTTCAATTTCTTCGTCGCTCATTGTGCCTTCACGGGCTTCAAGCGCTTGGTCTACACCCATCGCAATATCAGCAGACTGCTCGTCAATTGATGTTAAAACTGCACAAGTTTCCGCATCAAATCCGTATTTTGCACGTGTGTATCCGATTTCTTTAATCGTTTCACGAACCGTTTTTGGAATGTCAACATACGTAGAAGTTGTGATTTCTCCGCTGACAAGAACCAAACCAGTTGTCACAGACGTTTCACAAGCAACACGCGCGTTAGGGTCTTTCTTTAAAATTTCATCTAAAATGCTGTCAGAAATCTGGTCACAGATTTTATCCGGATGCCCCTCCGTAACAGATTCTGATGTAAATAAACGACGATTTTTACTCATGATTTGCTTCCTCCTGCACAAGGCCTCCCGAAAGACCTTATATATATGATACGGAACTCGCTCCCTCTTATACAATGTTACGTTTATATTAGAGATGTTAATTGGCATATTTATGAAATAAAAAAACCTTTTCCGTTCGAGGAAAGGGTTTGGTCTTTGTGCCTTTCACTCTTATCGCTCAAGGAATCATTCAACCTTGCATCAGGTTAGCACCTTGGTTGTCTCACACAATTTGAACATAATGAATAATAGAGAAACCGGTTGCTGGGCTTCATAGGGCCTGTCCCTCCGCCAGCTCGGGATAAGAGTATCCGCTCAATGAAATATCTTATCGTAAAAGGGTTTGCAATGTCAATATGAATCAGGAGAAATAGACGCCTTTATTGCGGAAAACAATGGAAATGCACACACAAAAAACGATAAATAGTATAGACTATTTGAAAATATATGTTATACTAATTCACAATTAGCAAAACACAAATAAAATGATAAAGGAAGGTTTCTTATGAACTCAGTTGATTTAACCGCTGATTTGCAAGCCTTATTAACAAGTCCTAATGTGCAGCATAATTTATCTGCAGCTCAGCTTACAGAAAAAGTACTTTCCCGCAACGAAGGCATTTTGACATCCACGGGTGCCGTCCGGGCGACCACAGGCGCTTACACGGGACGTTCGCCGAAGGATAAATTTATTGTAGAAGAAGCAAGCACAAAGAGTAAGATTGATTGGGGTCCGGTGAATCAGCCTATTTCCGAGGAAGCATTTGACCGGCTGTACACGAAAGTTGTCAGCTATCTGAAACAACGTGATGAGCTGTTTGTTTTCGAAGGATTTGCCGGTGCTGATGAAAAATACAGACTGCCGATCACGGTCGTTAATGAATTTGCATGGCACAATTTATTTGCCAGACAGCTGTTTATCCGTCCTGAAGACAATGATAAAAAAACAGTCGAACAGCCGTTTACCATTCTTTCCGCTCCGCATTTCAAAGCGGACCCAAAAACAGACGGCACACATTCAGAAACCTTTATTATTGTTTCTTTCGAAAAGCGCACGATTTTAATCGGCGGAACGGAGTATGCCGGAGAAATGAAAAAATCGATTTTCTCCATCATGAATTTCCTGCTGCCTGAGCGAGATATTTTATCCATGCATTGCTCCGCCAATGTCGGTGAAAAAGGCGATGTCGCGCTTTTCTTCGGCCTGTCGGGAACAGGAAAGACCACCCTTTCGGCGGATGCTGACCGGAAACTGATCGGTGATGATGAACACGGCTGGTCGGATACTGGTGTCTTCAATATCGAAGGCGGATGCTATGCCAAGTGCATTCATTTAAGCGAAGAAAAGGAACCGCAGATTTTTAAAGCGATTCGGTTTGGATCCGTTCTCGAAAATGTTGTTGTAGATGAAGATACGCGTGAAGCCAATTACGATGATTCCTTCTATACAGAAAACACACGTGCCGCTTACCCGATTCATATGATCGACAACATTGTCTCTCCGAGCATTGCGGGCCACCCGTCAGCGATTGTATTTCTGACGGCTGATGCATTCGGCGTTCTGCCGCCAATCAGCAAGCTGACGAAGGAGCAGGCTATGTACCACTTCTTAAGCGGTTATACGAGTAAACTAGCCGGAACCGAACGCGGCGTCACGTCTCCTGAGACGACATTCTCCACATGCTTCGGTTCACCGTTCCTTCCGCTCCCGGCTCATGTATACGCGGAAATGCTCGGCAAGAAAATCGACGAACACGGCGCAGACGTTTACTTGGTCAACACCGGCTGGACCGGCGGCGGCTACGGCACAGGCGAACGCATGAAGCTTTCATACACACGGGCGATGGTAAAAGCAGCGATTGAAGGCAAATTAGAAAATGTGCAAATGACCACTGACGATATTTTCGGCCTGCACATCCCGGTTCATGTTCCGGGTGTTCCCGATCATATCCTTCAGCCGGAAAACACGTGGAATAACAAAGAGGAATACAGAGAAAAGGCTGTGTATCTGGCAAACGAATTCAAAGAAAACTTCAAAAAGTTCACAAATACAGATGCCATCGCACAAGCTGGCGGGCCTCTCGTTTAAAAAAGCAAAAGCCAAGAGCAATTAAGCTCTTGGCTTGTTTTAATTGACTGTATGCAAAGAAGTCAGCTTGTACGTAATGATTGTCCGCCCGTCTGTCCATTCAAGCTTCTGCACTTCGGCTGTGCCTGACTTTTCACCAAACTTTGTTTTGCTGACATCCATCGGAATCTCCATTGGATAAATGCGATACCCGTCTTTCTCTAATCTGAATATATTTTCATCTATGCGAACTTCTTTTCCTTTTGTCACAATCAATGTATTAAATTCAACAGGCATTCCCAAATTGAAATCCCCTTTCGTTCTCTTTTTTCTATATCATAACATATTTCACCGTCAGCGGTTTTTCATCCACTGCGTGAGCTGCCGCACAATACGCCGGTTTTCCTTCGGCGGAAAATAATGTGTGAATGTACTGTAGTACCACGTCTCTACAGGCTTGTGCAGCTGTTTTAATTTCTCCTCAAATAAATACGAATGCTGAATGGAAACGTTTTGATCTTTTTCTCCGTGAATTAATAAAACGGGTGCCTCAATTTTGTTCACTTCGTCAAAAGGCGTTCGCCATTTGTATTCGTCAGGCACCTTTTTCGGCGTTCCCCCAATCACTCTTTTCATCATTCTTCGTAAATCCTGCCGCTCTTCATATGTAAGAATCATATCACTGACGCCTCCCCACGAAACGAATGAAGCCGCATGCCGTCCCATTTCAATCGCAGTAAGCATTCCCATTATGCCGCCTCTGGAGAAACCGAAAATATGAATTCTGTTCTTTTTCACTTGCGGATGCTGCTGGAGCAGGCGAAAAGCGGAAAAAGCATCCTCTCTGTCTTCTCCTGCAAAATCCTCGTTGCCCTCCCCTCCCTGATTCCCTCTGTAAAAGGGGGCAAATACAACAAATCCTTGGGACGCAAACTGGATAATTCGGCCCGGTCTGACCATTCCAACACTTTTAATACCGCCGCGCAAATATAAAAATCCGTCATATTGCCCAGGTGCCGCCGGCTCCGCCAGCAGCCCTTTCACTTTTAAGCCATTTGAAAGGTAGCAGATGGTAAACAAACGCACATGCCGGCTCGGCGACGGAAATCTTCTTTTCTCAACAATCAATGCTCCCGCCTCCTTTTTTCTTTATTCTTTCCTGCCTTTAAAAATAAATCCTGTAACCCGGATTAGGCATTCACACATTTTTATACCCATCATACGATATGTAAAGCAAAAAAGGATATTAACTTAATGCTAAATAAGGAGGTTGTCATGTGAACAAATGGTTAAGGCTGGGCTGTTTCTGCGTTTGCAGTGTGTTTCTCATCATTGCCCTGAGCGCTTGCAAGCAGGAAGCAACACTCACGAAAGTAAAAGTAGCCGAAGTGACCCATTCCATTTTTTATGCACCTTTATATGTTGCAGAATCTAAAGGCTTTTTCAAGGATGAAGGCCTTGATGTCGACGTCAATACGACCTGGGGCGGCGATAAAACGATGACTTCGCTTCTTTCAAACGGCTCGGACATTGCTCTTGTCGGATCAGAAACATCCATTTATGTCGAATCGCAAGGGGCTAAAGACCCTGTCATTAACTTCGCACAGCTGACTCAGACAGACGGAACGTTCCTTGTCGCAAGAGAAGATGCCGAAAATTTCAGCTGGGATCAGCTGAAAGGAAAGACTTTTCTCGGCCAGAGAAAAGGCGGTATGCCGCAAATGGTCGGCGAGTATGTGCTGAACCAACATCACATTGATCCGCATAAGGATATTGAACTCATCCAAAACATAGACTTCGCCAATATATCCAATGCCTTTGCTTCTGGAACCGGTGAATATGTCCAGCTTTTTGAACCGACTGCTTCACTCTTTGAAAAAGAAGGCATCGGCCGCATCGTTGCTTCGTTCGGAGAAGAATCAGGCCAGGTTCCTTATACAACATTTATGGCAAAACAAAGCTATTTAAAGAAAAACGAGGATACAGCCGTCAAATTCACGAGAGCTATTTATAAAGCGCAGCAGTGGGTGGAAAACCACTCAGCGAAGGACATCACAGAAGCGATTAAAAATGAATTTGACGATACAGATCCCGATGTCATCGAAACGTCCATTGAACGCTACAAAAAACAAAATTCGTATTCTCCAGACCCGCTCCTCAACGAAAAAGAATGGGAACTGCTCCAAACGATTATGGATCAGTCGGGTGAACTGCCAAAGCATATACCATACAGTCAGCTTGTGAACAAACACATCGCCGAAAAAGTCACCTCGGAAAAATAGGAGGCGCCATCTATGTCTTTTTTACATGTCGACCATGTAACTCATACTTATTTTTCTATTAAAGAAAAAACGACGGCCGTACAGGACATTCATTTCGATGCCGAAAAAGGCGATTTCATCTCATTTCTCGGTCCGAGCGGCTGCGGAAAAACAACACTGCTTTCCATAATTGCAGGCTTAATTGAACCTTCGGAAGGCAGAGTTCTGATTGAAGGCCGCGAGCCGAATCAAAAAGAACATAACATTGGCTACATGCTTCAGCAGGATTACTTATTTCCCTGGAAATCCATTGAGGAAAATGTGCTCCTCGGTTTAAAAATTGCCGACACGCTTACTGAAGAAAACAAGGCCGCAGCACTTGGTCTTTTGCCGGATCTGGGTCTCGTTGATGTTGAAAAGAAATATCCTAAGGAGCTGTCAGGCGGGATGAGGCAGCGGGCCGCGCTTGCAAGAACTCTTGCCCCAAACCCAAGTCTGCTTTTGCTGGATGAGCCATTTTCCGCGCTTGATTTTCAAACGAAGCTGTCTTTGGAAAACCTCGTTTTCCGCACATTAAAGGAGTATCAAAAAACAGCGGTGCTTGTCACTCATGATATAGGGGAAGCGATTGCGATGAGTGATACCATCTTTTTATTTTCTAATCAGCCGGGCACCATTCATCAAATTTTTACCATCCCTAGAGAATTGGCTGCGATGATGCCTTTTGACGCCCGTCAGGAGCCATCCTTCCAGACGCTGTTTCAAACGATATGGAAGGAGCTGAATTCTCTTGAGAAACAGCAAAGAAACAATTGATCTGCTTCATGAGCAATTTCAATTTAAACAGAAAAAAGAGAAATGGAATGTGCATTCTTTTCAGCTTGCGATATTTATCCTCTTTTTCTCCGGATGGGAAATCGCAAGCAGACAGAGCTGGATTGATCCTCTGATCTTCAGCTCGCCGTCAGCCGTATGGCGTTTACTGATTGAAAAGGTTGCTGACGGCTCATTGCTGTCGCATATCGGCGTTACTTTATTTGAGACCGTGCTTGGCTTTTTGCTGGGGACTTTCCTTGGCACGTGTCTTGCCGCGTTGTTATGGTGGTCCAATCGGCTTGCCAGGATATTAGATCCGTATCTGGTCATTTTAAATGCGATGCCGAAAGTGGCGCTCGGACCTATTCTGATTGTTGCGCTCGGTCCCGGCTTTGTCAGCATCATCGCGATGGGAGCGGTCATCAGTGTCATCATCACAACCATCGTCGTTTATACCGCCTTTCAAGAGGTGGATGAAAACTATATTAAAGTAATGAAAACATTCGGCGCAAACAAGTGGGTTATTTTTAAAGAAGCGATTCTTCCCGCATCTTCGCCCGCTATTATTTCAACCCTGAAGGTAAACGTCGGTTTATCGTGGGTCGGTGTCATCGTAGGCGAGTTTCTTGTTTCAAAGGTCGGATTAGGATACATGATTATTTACGGATTCCAAGTCTTCAATTTTACACTCGTCTTCTTAAGCCTGTTGATCATTGCTGTATTTGCCACCCTGATGTATCAGGGCGTAGAACTGTTAGAAAAGAAATGGACGAAGGGCAGAACATAAAAACCCGGCGGATAGCCGGGTTTTTAGTTGATCCATCCCGCTTCTTTCAGTTTTTTCAAACTGATGGGAAGCACAGAATCCTTCATAATAAAGCTGAATTTTTTATTACGGGGCAAGTTTTCCGGAAGTTCATGAAACAGAACCGGCCCTTTCGTTTCAAAGTAATCGCTTTGCTTTTCAAGTTTCTCTATATCTGCAAAATATATATTCTTCACAATAACCTTTTCTTTTCCGAGAACTTTATACTGTCCGAGATACTTGAGGCTTTTCACTCTCGCCCCTGTTTCTTCCTTTACTTCTCGAAGCGCCGCCTCTTCCGCGCACTCCATCGGTTCCACTTTCCCGCCCGGAAACTCAAAGCCTCTGTCCTCATGTTCTGTCAAAAGCCATTTGTCACCAAAACGGCAGATGACCCAGACATGCTTCGGGCTGTCCGAAAAGGGCTGATTGTCAAAGGAGAGCTGAACAGTATTCTGATAATAATCTTTAAACTCGTACATGTTTATCCCTCAAATCCGTTCCTAGCTATCTTCCATACATCATACCACAGTTACGTTTCTTCGGAAGCTTTTTATCAAAAAATAAGGGAAACCCAGCACGCCATCCGGATCTGAAACGATAGACCAGCTCGTACAGCTTTTGGCCGCAGCTCTTGTCAAAATGTAAATGACTGACGCTCTGGGCTTTATTATGACCCGCGAACAGATAAAAGTTACGGTTTGCGCCTGAATTTATTTTTTAACGTTTCTAATAGATCCACAAGCATTTCCGGAACAGGTATACCGAGAGAGCTGGCTGTCACGACAATTTGCACAGATTCATAAAGAATATAAAACATAATGGCCAAGTCACGTATTGATCCCTGTGTATTCAGCAGCTGGTCAAAAAAGTGGCAGACAGAGATCAGAGCCAACGTAACTAATTTTTTGACGAAACGGGCAAAAACCTTCTTGAACGCCAGTTTGTGAATAATCGTTTCCTTCAAGGTCGTACTGATAAATTCAATTGCCATAAGAGACAGCAGAATGAGGAGTGAGTACTGAAAACCTCCGAAGAAAAACCCCGCTGCTGAAACGCTGACTGCAAAAAACGAAAAGATGCCAAAGTCTCTATCCATTTATCCCAACATCCTTTCACAGAAACGGCCTTACCATATTCTATGGAAAGCACGCCGAACGGATTGGATTTTTCAGAAAAATGGACTAGTTGTCGCCTATTTTTGCGAGGCAAAATAAAAACCGGACATCTTCAAAGATATCCGGTCTTTCTTTTCTATTATCCAAGGTAAGCTTTCAGCATCCAGTTATGTTTTTCAATATTTTGGTGAATGGCAAGAAGCATGTCCCCTGTTGTTTCGTCTCCGACTTCATCAGCTAAGTCCATGCCGCTTTTCAGTTCTTCCGCGATGACTGTAAAATCATCATACACACTCTGAACCATTTGTTCTGCTGTTTCGTTTCCGTTCGCTTCTTTTACAGAAGCTGTTTCCAAAGATTCTTTCATTGTCGCGATCGGTTTTCCGTTCAAAGCCAAAAGACGCTCTGCCAAATCATCAATATAAGTTGCTGTCTCGTTATAAAGCTCTTCAAATTTTTCATGCAGTGTAAAGAAATCTTTCCCTTTTACATACCAGTGATAATTATGTAGTTTCACATACATGACTGTCCAGTTGGCTACTTGTTTATTCACGGCTTGAATCAATTGTTCTGACATATTATCTTCCTCCTTGTTTATATTAGGTGTATACCCTTCATATCGTACGCTAAAACCTTTATTTTACCCGTCTGTCACAATGTCTTCCACTATGTTACAATTATTGAAAACGGGAGGTGGAATCATGACGCTTCTCATCACGATAAGTATTTTGATTGTGCTGGCTGTTTTGCTCGTAAGTGTTTGGACGACTGTAAAAGCCTATAATGTAAAACACACGATTGATCCTCCTCAAGAAGGAAATGCTCCCGGTTCAGACCCAAAAGGTCAATGATGGTGTGATTGCTCTTCTTCAGGTTGCTTGGTGGCAGCATCGGCATCTCCGACTTGGACTTTTAAGGTCGGCATGCTGTGCTGTTTTTTTGCAGTTACATGAGATTGGACAGTGTATACGCCATCTTCCTTAAACTCTGTCTCAAATCGATATACGCCATCTTCCTGTTTGGCTTTAAACATCTTGCTGTCGTTTTTTTCTCCGTCTTTCCATACCTCAAACTCCACTTCATCAGCATCTGTCACCGCTTCATCTCCGTAAGAAACCGCCGCTTCATAAGCAGCATTCTCTCCCGGCTTCACTTTTTCCGGTCCGGTGAGTTTTACATCTAATACCTCAGGCGTCTCAGCTGCTGTATGTGCTTTATTCGCCTCAGATCCGCACCCGTTCAGTAAAAAAACAGCAGAAAAAAGTACTGCAGCGACCATCTTTTTCATTCCATCACCCTTTTCGTCGTTTACCTCAATAGTAGCAAACGCTTACAGCAAATGGTATACAAAATCTGTAACGTCACAAAAAAGACCTTTTTGCTTTCGGGCAAAAAGGTCTTTTTTCTATTTAGCCAAATACTTTTAGCAATTCTTCTTTATCCTGTGACAGCCAGAAACGCATCAAACGTTTTGCGCCTTCCAGGTCATGAAGCTTCGCCTGGCCGCACTGCTTTTCATTGGCAGCCGGAATTTCGGTAATTTCTACAGCTTCCTTCATTGTGTCTTCAAGCAAGTCAACGATTTCCGCAGGAGTCGGCTCTCCGCTGACAACAAGATAGTAGCCGGTTTGGCAGCCCATTGGCGAAATATCAATAATATCAAAATGATCATATTTCTCAGCATGAGTGCGAATCGTAAATGCTAGCAAATGCTCAAGTGTATGGATCGTATCAGGCTTCATCGCCTGTTTATTCGGCTGGCAAAAACGAATATCAAATTTATTTACAACACCGTCTGTTCCTACTTTATGCACACCGCAATGTCTTACGTATGGGGCAACAACCGCATTATGGTCAAGTTCAAAACTTTCTACTGAAGGCATAATGGCACTCTCCCTTTTTTAAAAATGTATTTTTATTATAACATACCTTTCCGATAAGAATTATCGAATAACTTTTCAAACCGCGTTATTTTTTTTATACTTGCATCAGAAAGGTTGCTGAAGACACATGAAAACCATATTTATTGCTCTGATCAGAGGGTACCAAAAATTCATCTCGCCGCTGACGCCGCCAACATGCCGATTTTATCCGACTTGTTCACAATATGGAATCGAAGCCATTAAAACGCACGGCGCCCTTAAAGGCGGATGGCTGACTCTCATACGGATTTTGAAATGCCATCCATTTCATCCGGGCGGAGTCGACCCCGTCCCTGAAAAAAAGCGCAAAGATTAAGCGTTATAGCCGTTTACGACAACATCCAGTTTTCCTGTCTCAGGATCAATGACTAAACCATGGACAGGCACAGTTTCCGGGAACAGCGGATGATGTTTAATGACGTCCACGCTGTCTTTTACGCTCGCTTCCACTGAATCGAAGCTTTTAAACCATTGGTCAAAGTCAACTCCGGAGTACTTCAATGTTTCGATGCGTTCTTCCGGAATTCCTCTTTCCTTTATTCTATTAAGCATGCTTTCACTGCTGATTTTGCTCATACCGCAATCGTGGTGTCCGATTACACAGACTTCATCTGCGTTCAGCTCGTACACTGCAACCAGTAAACTTCTCATAATGCTTCCGAACGGGTGTGTAACAAGCGCACCGGCACTCTTTATAATTTTGATGTCACCGTTTCGCATATTCATCGCATGCGGCAGCAATTCAACCAAACGAGTGTCCATGCAAGAAAGAATCGCCATTTTTTTATCCGGGAATTTTGATGTCTGATACTTTTCATAATCTTTTTGTTCAATAAAAGTTTTATTAAAGTCAAGAATATCATTTAGAAGACTCATAGCGGTATTCCTTTCCGGTCTTTTTTCTTCAATATATCACAGCCTCTGCCTTTCGTCATCCTATCGGCAAGATGTTGAGGCCAGAAAAAAAGGCAAGCCCCGCGGCTGCCTCATTTTCCCATGTTATATCTTTTGTTGAACTGCTCGACTCTTCCGCCTTTTTCATTGAATTTCTGGCGGCCTGTATAAAACGGATGAGTATCTGAGCTTACCTCTACTTTAATAACCGGATATGTGTTTCCATCTTCCCACTCCGCTGTTTCTTCCGATGTTTTGGTAGACCTGCTCAAAAAGCGGTATCCGCTGTTTACATCCTGAAATATTACTTTGTGATTCTTCGGATGAATTCCTTCCTTCATGTCTATCTCTCCTTATTAAATCGTAATAATTACGTTTTATTTTATATCCTAACAAACATTTTGTCAATCTCCTTACAGGTTTCCCGATCTTTCGCTTCATAAACCTCATGCTTTTAAGAACAGGAAGAATAATCTAACCGAGGAAGCAAATAATAAACCCATATTACATACAGATCGTTTTGAGAAAGGTGGTTTATTATTGTGGATGATTTAGTTTTGGCTAGGAGTCTTTTTGGTACGACAATGGGCTTTCATATCATTTTCGCAACCTTGGGAGTCGGTCTGCCGCTCATGATTTTAATAGCTGAATTGATCTATCAAAAAACGAAGGATGACCATTATGCCATCATGGCGAAGAGATGGACAAAAGCACAGGCTGTTTTGCTGGGGGTCGCCATTCCGACCGGAACCATTGCCGGTACTCAGCTCGCGCTTTTATGGCCGGGTTTTATGGAAGTCATCGGCCGGGTCATGTCCCTGCCATTCCAAATTGAAATCTACGCTTTTTTTATCGAAGCCCTGTTTATGTCGATTTATGTATATGCCGCAGACCGCTTATCGCCGGTCATGAGGATTATCGCTGTTGTCTTTGTGCTGATCGGGGCCGCGGCGTCTGCCATTCTGATCACGAATGTCCATGCCTTTGAAGGAACCCCGGCCGGATTTAAAATTATAAACGGAAAGATAACTGACGTTGATCCGTGGGCCGCGTTTTTTAACCCAAGCTTTTTTGTAACCGCCGGCCATGTCGTTCTGTCTGCGTTCATGACAGGAGCCTTTATCGTTGCTTCTGTTGCCGCATACAAAATGATCCGGTCGAGAAAACAAGAAAACGTCTATCGCTTTCACCGGAAGGCCCTGCTGCTCGCGCTGACGATCGGCGGTATCTTTTCATTGATAACAGCCTTAAACGGCCACGAATCAGCACAGATGCTGCATGAATATCAGCCGGAAAAACTCGCCGGAGCAGAGGGCCTGTTTGAAACAAGATCCCATGCCCCGCTTGCAATCGGCGGATTTACCGATCCGGAAGAGGAAAAAGTGAAATGGGCAATCGAGATTCCGTGGGCATTAAGCTTTTTGGCAGCCAACAGTTTTGACACTGTTGTAAAAGGATTAAATGCGTTTCCGAGAGACGAATGGCCGCCGCTTTTTATCCACACGTTATTTAATGCGATGGTCGGTGTCGGAATGCTGCTCATTCTTTATTCCATTATCGGTGTCGTCTGGAGAAAAGTATTAAAGAAAGATCGTTTTCCAACCTGGCTGCTGTTGATTTTCATGACGGCCGGTCCTCTCAGCATTATCGGAATTGAATTCGGCTGGATTTTTGCTTGTACGGGGAGACAGCCGTGGGTCATCTATCATCTGCTGAAAACATCAGATGTCGTCACGACGACAGGCTCAATCGGTGTGCTCTTTCTGTTTTTCACATTTGTTTACGCCGTGTTGGGCGCAGCTGTCGTTTATGTGCTGCTTTACTATTTCAAAAAGCACCCTGTGGATGAGGATTTAAATACGGCGGAGTCTTAATAGCTTCGCAAGCAGGAAACTAAATGGAAGGAAGATCGACAAATGGACATTTCAACTGACGCTCTGATCGCCATCTCAATTATTTGGGGTTTTGTGTTTATTTACGCCGTCATGGCCACAATGGATTTCGGAGCGGGATTTTGGTCTATGATCTATTTAAATAAGGAGCATATGAAGGCGACTGATATCGCAAACCGCTTTCTGTCGCCGACTTGGGAGGTCACTAACGTCTTTATCGTGGCCATCGTCGTTGCACTTTTCAGCTTTTTTCCAGGTGCGACGTTTGTGCTCGGAACTGTTTTATTAATTCCCGGCAGCATTATTTTATTGCTTTTAGCAATCCGAAGCGGATTTCTCGTTTTTTCAAACACAGCGAAGGAAAGGAAATTGCTCAGATATATTTCCGGCATCTCCGGTTTTATTATTCCCGCTGTTCTGATTTTGGTTCTCCCGGTGACACACGGTGGATTTATCGAAAACACAGACGGCGTATACAGCTTGAATATGTCTACCATTTTGACAAGCCCAAACGCCTATTCATTTATAGGGTTTGCGATTTTAAGCACTTTATTTTTATCCTCCCTGCTGCTGGCGGATGTTTCGAATGTGGCTGAGGAACAGGACGCCTACACGGCGTACAGAAAAAGCGCCTTAATCACCGGCCCGATTTCGCTCCTATTTGCCGTATGCATTATGCTGACGATGCGGAATGAAGCAAACTGGCTTTATACTGGAATGATGAATGATTTTTCCTGGATTATTGCGTCGTTTATTACATTTATCATCGCAGGCATAGCTCTTTTTCTGCCTAACAAAAGCTTCGGCAAAAAGATTGGGAAACCCAGACTGGCGCTTGTCGCGATTGCGATACAGTATTTCCTGGCAAGCTACGCGTACGGCCGCGCCCACCTCCCTTATATGATTTATCCTGACGTGACGATCATGTCCGGTTTCACCGAGCCCGCCACGTTCAGAGCGCTGTTTATGACATATATCGTTGCATTCATTATCCTGTTCCCAGGCTTCTACTTCTTCTGGAAGCTGTTTATGAAGGATAAACGGTATATCCGCCAGCAGGAAGAATAGGGCCCAAGCCCTCCGGCTATACTAAGCTTGAACCTTTATAAGGAGGGGATGGCATGGACCAGAAAATCCTATGCGAGGTCAACAACTGTTCTTATTGGGACAAAGGCAACAGATGCACAGCCGATGCCATTTATGTTGTCAGCCATACTGGCGAGACTGCCGAAAACAGCCGGGAAACAGACTGCAAAACGTTTAAACCGCAAGATTTGTAAAAATCAAAAGAAAGAGCTGGCATCAGACAGCTCTTTCTTTTTCTGTTTTGAGCATTCTTATCTTTTTCGTCATCACTCCGTTTGACGGCGAAAATAAAAAGGCACCTGCATAAAAAACTCCTGTCATTGCCGCCATCGCTCCGGAGATGGAAACATTGAGCCATGTTGCGCAGATATAGCCCAATAGAGCTGACAGCCCTCCGATGACCGCGCTGATAATCAGCATATAAAGCAGCCGGTCCGTTAATAGATGGGCGGCAGCAGGCGGAACAATCAGCATCGCCACAACCAATATGGCGCCGACCGAATCAAAGGAGGCAACGGTCGTAAGCGACAGCATCCCCATCTGGAGGTAATGAATCAGCATGACCGGTATTCCGAGGGCCAAAGCCATTTGCGGATCAAACGAAGAAATTTTGAACTCCTTATAACACACACTGACCATCGTTATATTGAAAAGCAGCACAACAACCAGCATCCAAAACGCTTTTGGCCCGATGTCCACTCCGAATACCGTGATCGTATTCCATGGCACAAAAGCGATTTCTCCCATTAATGAATGTTCAATATCGAGATGGACATTCGCTCCATATACTGATAACAAAATGACGCCCACTGCAAATAAGGAGGTAAAAACAACGCCTATGGCGGCATCTGATTGAACCCCTTTGCTGTGAAGAAGCTGTACCAAAAATGCCGTTAACAGTCCCGACACGGCTGCACCGATGAACATAGGAATCCCGTCAAGGCTTTTTGTCACAAGAAAAGCACCCACAATTCCAAGCAAAACAGTATGGCTGATGGCATCAGCCAGCATTGCCATTCTCCTTAATACAAGAAATGTTCCGATCAACGCACAGCTGACACCGACTAGTATGCCCGTCACTATAATCCACGCTTCAAAGCTCATTGGCAATCTTCCCCTTCTCGATTTCAGGGTATGGCTGACGGAGCTCAGGCATCCTGCCATGCAGCTTCAAAAGTGAAAGAAGCCTATCTCTTGTAGCCTCAGGCAATCGGTCCGGCACAAAATCATCCTGATCCGCACCTGCTTTTTCTATATCCATTTCATGCATGAGGTACATTTCATACATCCGATATTTTAAAGCCGTCAGATAACCTTTTTCTATCCCAGCCTGTGTCACTTTCCAAACTCCGTTTTCAATCCGTACAACGTACCTCTCTTTTTCCAAATCATTCAAAACTTTATGACATGATGAAGGTGAAAGCCGCCTTTTCTTTCGTATACTTTCCTCCGTTACATATATTTCCTTATGTTCATACTGCTCAAAAATCGTCAGAAGCACCTGCTCCCGGTTTGTTTTTCTGCGCAGCCTTATTAATCTTATCCCTTTAGCAGCCAGTCCCCGCTTAGGTGCACAAATCATCGAAAAAAGAAAAATGATCGTTGCCGATAAAATCATCAAAGGCCCCGTCGCCATGCCCTCCATTGTTGTACTCAGCAATGTTCCGGACACGCCGCTGATCCCGCCTGTCATCCCGGCAATCACGATCATGCCCGTTAAACGCTCGGTCCAATATCTTGCGGCAATCGCGGGTGTAATGAGCATAGCTGCCATTAAGATGACACCTACAGTTTGAAGCCCTATCACAACAGCGCAGACAATAAGACAGGCCAAAAGTCCGTTTAAAAAATGTATCGGCAATCCCAATCCCTTTGCAAATGCGATATCAAAGGTGATGATTTTAAATTCCTTAAAAAAGACAGTACAAAGCAGCAATAAAACGGCGGATACTCCCGCAATAAGAATGATATCCTGTCTGACTAATGAAGCAGCCTGGCCGAACAGAAAGGAATCAAGTCCGCTTTGGCTTCCCGACCCCAGCTGCTGAATATATGTCAGCAGTATAATACCGACGCCAAAGAACACAGAGAGAACGATCCCAATTGCCGAGTCCTCTTTTGTTTTTGACAGCCGCGGTATCAGCTGAATCATCCACGTTCCGAGAAGCCCTGCAAGCGCTGCGCCGAGCAAAAAGAAAGGGAGCGATTTTTCTCCGGTGAACAGAAAAGCGAGACACACACCCGGCAGGGCAGAATGGGCCATCGCATCTCCGATTAAACTTTGTTTTCTAAGCAGCACAAAGCTCCCCAACACGCCGCTTGCTGCGCCGAGCAAAAGCGTCCCGGCCAACACCCACTGTGTATTCGGATGCTGGAGCTGCAGCCACAAACTTTCTATCAATGCGCTCACCCCTTATTACCTTCTGCCAGCACTTTATCTTTTAGAAATGTCAGCCTTCCTCCATACGTTTTTTGAAGGTTTTCAATCGTAAACACTTCCTCCCCCGGTCCGAAGGCGATTTTCCTTAAATGAAGCAGCAATATCCAATCGAAATAGTCTTCGGCGGTTTGCAGGTCATGGTGGACGACAAGTACGGTTTTGCCCTTATCCTTAAGCTCCGCCAAAAGAGTCATGATTGCCCGCTCCGTCGCTGCATCCACGCCGGCAAACGGTTCATCCATAAAGTAAATGTCGGCGTCCTGACAGAGTGCCCGGGCAAGGAATACCCGCTGCTGCTGGCCCCCTGACAGCTGGCTGATCTGCCTGTTCGCATAATCGAGCATGCCGACTTTTTCCAAAGCCGCTTCAGCCATTTCCGCGTCTGCCTTTTTCGGTCTTTTCAGCAAGCCGATTCGGCCATACCTTCCCATCAGCACGACATCGAGAGCGCTGGTAGGAAAATCCCAATCAACCGAACCTCGCTGCGGCACATATCCGATTCTTGTCCGCTGTTGTTTATAAGTTTCGCCGTAAATGGAGATGTCTCCTGAGGCACGGGGCACAAGACCGAGAATCGTTTTGATCAAAGTGGACTTTCCAGCGCCGTTCGGGCCGATAATACCGATTAATTTCCCCTCCGGCACCTGCAGCGAAATCCCTTGCAGAACGGGCTTTTTATCATAAGCGACTGTTACATTTTCCAGCTCAACAGGAAACATTTCTTTCACCTCTATTCCTTATTTAAGCGCTTCGGTAATCGTGTTGATATTATGGCGGAACATGCCTTCGTATGTGCCTTCTTTTGTCCCCTTTTCACCCATTGCATCCGAATAGAGCTGACCGCCGATTGACACCGAATGGCCTTTTTCTTTAGCTCCTTCCACCACGGCATTAATTGATTTTTCAGACACGCTGCTTTCTACAAAAACAGCCTTAATTTGTTTTTCTGCCAAAAGCTCAACCAGGTCCTGTACATCCTTTAAACCATAATCTGAATCTGTGCTGAGCCCCTGCAGGCCTTCTACTTTAAAACCATACTCTTTCCCAAAATACGCAAACGCATCATGAGCGGTTACAAGCACACGGCTTTTCTCCGGAATGTTCGCAACCTCCTGACGAGCCCATTTATCTAAATATTGCAAATTATCTTTGTACTCTTTTGCGTTTTTCTTAAAGTCATCCGCATGCTCAGGCATCGCTTTGCTGAATTGCTCTTCGATTTCATCAATTGCGTAAATCCATAATGGGATGCTGAACCAGACGTGAGGGTCATACATCTTCCCTTTTTCCGCAGAAATAAGCTTGCTTTTCGGAATCGCTTCGGCAACCGCCGCCGCTTGTTTTTGTTCACCGATTTTACGGAGAATGTCTTCCATCTTCCCTTCGAGATGCAAGCCGCTGTACAGTACAACGTCTGCTGATGTCAATTTTCTCGTATCACCTTGTGACGCTTTGTAAAGGTGCGGGTCTACTCCCGGTCCCATTAAAGAAGTGACCTTAACATGCTTTCCGCCGACTTTTTCAGCCGCGTCTGCAATTTGGGAAGTCGTTGCCGTCACTTGCAGCCGCTGATCAGAGCTTTTACCGGAAGACTCTGATCCACAACCCGTTAAAGCAAGGCATGCAAGGATCAATGCCGCTATCAGTCCTCTTTTTTTCATTTGTTCCTCCTCTTTGTCATCGATGTCCTGTTGTTTTATCTTATGTTGTGTTTTCTTAGACATGTGACATTTAATTAGACAAAAGCATGTTTTGTTTATACGGGACAAAAAGTTTCCTTAGTGCAAAAATATCGCGTTTGTCCATTTCTGTCAAGATATTTTCACATAAAAAAACCGGCTGATTCAGCAGCCGGTCAAACGAGAAGGGATGTATTCAACGCTTTTACTCTAACAGCACACTCACATTCTCTCAAATTGATAAAATGCCTTTTTCTCATCCATGCTGTGTGAAAACATCCATTTTGGTCACATATTTTCGCATTATTTCCTGATTTACTTCAACCCCTAAACCAGGCTGTTTCGACACA
Organism: Bacillus sp. 7705b; assembly: GCF_002289525.1. Taxonomy (NCBI): domain Bacteria; kingdom Bacillati; phylum Bacillota; class Bacilli; order Caryophanales; family Bacillaceae; genus Bacillus; species Bacillus sp. 7705b. The sequence continues at coordinate 116,685 of NZ_NSDH01000048.1, forward strand.
GAAATAAATCCGTTATCGATACGGATATCAGGGGTCACAATATCCTCATCCCAATACCTTGAAGATGACGAAATATCGCCCGGTATTGTAAATTGGGGCAAGGAAGCCAGCGCCACGTTTTGCGCTCTTGAAATGCCAGTCTCCAGCATTCCTCCGCACCAAACCGGCATATTGTGCTCCTTGCACAGATCATGGATTTTCAGAGCTTCCGTCAATCCGCCGACACGAGAAGGCTTGATATTAATTACTTTGCAGCTTCCCAGCTCAATCGCCCGTCTCGCGTCATCAGCTGAGCAAATGCTTTCGTCAAGGCAAATCGCCGTTTTCATATGCTTCTGCAAGTGGCGGTGATCAACAATATCATCAGCTTGGAGCGGCTGTTCAATCATCATTAAATGATATTCATCAAGCTCCTTTAAGCGGCTGATATCCTTGAGTTCATAAGAGGAATTCGCATCAGCCATAAGCGGGATGCCAGGGAATCGGCTGCGGATGGCTTTTACCAGTTCCACATCTTGTCCTGGCTGAATTTTAATTTTTATTCTTTGATAGCCTTCTTTTTGATAAGCTTCAATTTCTTTCAGCATATCCTCAAGAGGCGCTAAGCTGACAACGACTCCGGCAGGGACTTTGTCTCTTGTCCCTCCTAATGCCTCCACAAGAGAAATCCCCTTCTTTTTTGCATAAATATCCCAAACAGCCGATTCAAGCCCCGCTTTTGCCATCCTGTTACCTTTATAGCGCGCCAAGCTGTCCGGCACTTCAGAAGGGTGGCTGAATTCACGTCCGACGACATTAGGAATAAAAAAATCCTTCAGCATATGCAGACAAGTACCAATCGTTTCCTCGGTGTACCATGGTGAGGAGAATGCAGACACTTCTCCCCATCCTGTAACTCCGGATATATCGATGGCTTCTACAATCAAAAATTTGCGCTCCTGAAGCGTCTCAATACTGTTTTTGAACGGTTTTTTTAGATTCATGCTCAAATGATAAAGCGTAATTTTTTCTATTTCGATCATAACAGTTCTCCTTTACGCGCATCCTTCAGCTGATTTCGCAATAGCTTATTCGACGCATTGCGCGGCAGGCGGTCTAATACAAAGAATTTTGCCGGAACTTTATATTTCGCCAAACGTTCTTTGCAAAAAACGGTCAGTTCTTCAGCGCTGACAGGCTGATGGAGCACAAGATAAGCATGAGGCACTTTTCCCCATTTTATGTCCTCCGCGCCTGAAACGCCGGCTTCTGCAACAGCCGGATGAGAAAGCAGCACAGACTCCACTTCAGCGGGATAAATATTTTCTCCGCCTGAAATGATAAGATCTGATCGCCTGTCTAATACATATAAAAACCCTTCACTGTCCAAATAACCGAGATCGCCTGTTTTCAGCCAGCCATTTTGAAAGGATGCTTTATTTGCGCTTTCCCGGTTGAAATAGCTTTTCATGACATTCGGGCCTTTCACCATAATTTCACCGTGTTCAAACGGCTCACACGCTTTTCCGTCCCGCTCAATTTTGATTTCGCATGAAAACAGCGGTTTTCCTGCTGATCCGAGCTTTTCCATACTGAATTCCGGCGAGAGAGTAACGATTTGTGAGCACGTCTCCGTCATTCCGTACGATTGAAAGACGGGGAAGCCTTTCTCTCGGCATTCTTCCAGCAAAGGAAGCGGCGCAGGACCTCCGCCGAGCAGGATGCATCTGAGGGATGACGGGCAGTAGCTTGTTTCTGCTAAAAGACTTGCCAGCATTGTCTGCACCGCAGAAATAATCGTAACTTGATGCCTGTCGATAGAATCCAATACATCACTTACGGAAAAACGCTGGTGAAGCACGACCGTCATTCCGTAAATCACAGATTTAAATAATGCGGACAGTCCGCTGATATGAAAGAGCGGCAGCGTGATAAGCCAGCGGTCTTGTTCTGTTATACCCAAATTAAGAGCAGAAGACACCGCACTGAAATAATGATTTCCAAACGTTTGCTGAACTCCCTTGGGCTTGCCGGTTGTCCCGGAGGTATACATGAGAGTCGCCGTTTCGTCCATTTGCATGTATGGCTCAACTTCAATATCCTGTGCATCTTCTTTTACCAGTTCATCCACATTAATGGTTTCAACCATATGCTCATAATCCTGCATGTCAAAACTTTCATCCGTCAGTAAAAAGCGGGCGCCGGAATCCTCCAGCTGGAACAGCCTTTCATGTTTAGACAGCTTTGTATTCAGCAGCACCGCTTTTACGCCGAGTAAAAAGCACGCGTGTACGGCATATACCATCTCCGCCCGGTTTCCGAGCAGAAGAGCCGCGGTGTCCCCTTTTCGAAAAGAATGAGCTGAAAGCTGGGACGCCATTCGTTTGGATGCGGCAAATAATTCAGCAAATGTCACGGTTTGATCTCCATAAATGAGAGCGATTCTCTCAGGTGTTAGCTGTGCCCGTTGCAGGAGCCAGTTGGGCTGTTCTGTCAGCATGTCATCATCTCCGAGGTAAAATTACTTTATTGAAAAGAAAACAGCTTGGACCGCAATGGCTCAAGCTGTTCGTTTCATACGTATCTGCTGATCACGGAAAACGCGGGAATTGACCGAAATCCGGTTTACGTTTTTCCTTAAAGGAATCACGGCCTTCTTTTGCTTCATCAGTTGTGTAGTAAAGAAGGGTTGCATCCCCTGCAAACTGCTGAATTCCAGCAAGTCCGTCTGTGTCCGCGTTAAACGCAGCTTTAAGAAAACGAAGTGCGGTCGGGCTTTTCTCAAGCATTTCTTCACACCATTTAATCGTTTCTTCTTCAAGCTGTTCCAAAGGAACAACTGTGTTGACAAGTCCCATATCCAGCGCTTCCTGCGCGTTGTACTGACGGCACAGGTACCAGATTTCACGGGCTTTTTTATGTCCTACGATTCGAGCCAGGTAGCCTGAACCGTAACCTGCGTCAAAGCTTCCCACTTTAGGGCCGGTTTGTCCAAAAATCGCATTGTCGGCAGCGATTGTCAAATCACATACGATGTGAAGCACGTGTCCTCCGCCGATCGCATATCCGGATACCATCGCAACAACAGGTTTCGGGATGACGCGGATTAAACGCTGAAGATCCAATACGTTTAAACGCGGAATTTGGTCGTCGCCTACATAACCGCCGTGTCCGCGCACTTTTTGGTCTCCGCCAGAACAAAACGCTTTGTCTCCGGCACCGGCAAGCACGATAACGCCGATGTTTTGATCATCTCTCGCGCGAGCAAATGCATCAATCATTTCAGCAACCGTCTTAGGGGTAAACGCATTATGTACCTCAGGGCGGTTGATAGTTATTTTTGCAATACCATTATACGATTCATACAGTATTTCATCGTATGTACGTTCAGTTTTCCATTCTACAGCCATGATATGACCTCCTCTATTTTTCCATATGAACGAGTTATAAGTTTGTTAAAAACCCACTCACTATTTTACCAAAAAAACGCGGCTGTTCCACATGCACTGTATGGCCTGCTTCAGGAACAATCTCTATTCTACTAGATGGAAGCTTCTTATGCACCTCTTGATTAATGGCGCAAAACTTTTCGTCCCATTCTCCGCAGATGAGAAGCACAGGCGCCGCAATATCTTTTAACCGGCTCCACCAGGAAGGCTGTGAACCGGTGCCCATACCGATTAAACTGTTGGCCAGTCCAATGTTATTGTTTCTCAGACGGCCCGACCGTATCCTTTGCCGAACGTCTTCAGCAAGCCGCTGCTGCGTCGAAAACAAAGGGATGCCTTCCCAATAGTCCACAAAGGCTTTGATCCCGTCACGCAAAATAAAATCGGCAAGCTTCCGATCCCGCAAGATTCGTTCTTTCCGTTCCCCGAGGGTTTTAAGGCCGGGTGTCGTGCTTTCGAGCACAAGCGCTGATATCCGTTCGGGGTATGTCATGGCAAAGGAATATGCAAGCCTTCCCCCCATAGAATAACCAATAAGTTTCACTTTGTGAAGTTTTAAATGATCAAATATTTCGGCAAGGTCTGAAACCTGCCGGCTCGTACTATATCTTTTTCCATTCAGCGGGGCATCACTTTCTCCGTGCCCTAAGCAATCAATTTTGATGACACGGGAATCAGGCAGCAACTGGTCCAGAAAGGCCCAGGATTGTTTGCTGCCGGTAAACCCGTGCAGACAGACTATGGCATCAGAAGCATTCGGCCGATCATCTGTCACAGCATAGCGGACGCCGTCTGCAACAGTTATGCTTACAGTTCCCATTGTTTTTTCACTTCCCGCACAGCCTCATTCAGCATATCACGATGAAGCTGAACTCTTGATTGGCGATCAGTTTTGATTTCTATAATGTGAAGGCCGGGCTTGTCAGCCTGCGGTGCGTATGATGCTTTAAACTCATCCCACGAAGCCGGGCATGAATACGTGCCCCCGTAAAGCTCAGCCGCATGCTTGAAATCGAGCCCGGTCGGCGTGCCGAACAAATCTTCAAAGTGTGTCTTTTCAGATGCCTGCGGCAAAAATGAAAAAATCCCTCCGCCGTCATTGTTCACGAGGATCACAGTAAGCGGAATGCCCAGTTTTTTAGCCGCCAGCAGCCCGTTTAAATCATGATAAAAAGACAAATCCCCGATCACGAGTGTCACAGGTGCTTTTGTTCCTTCACAAACGCCCATGGCAGAAGAGACAACACCATCAATCCCATTTGCGCCACGGTTTGAATAGATACGGAAATTGCGGTCCTGATTTTCGAAAAACGTATCGACATCTCTGATTGGCATGCTGTTTCCGACAAACAGCGAGCTATTTTCAGGCACAAGATGCTGGAGGATTCGATAGAGGTTGCCCTCAAATGAAACCTCTTCACTGCTGACCGTTTGCAGATATTCACGGAAACGCTGATTCACGATCTGCCATTTTTCCAGCCATTCCGATGTTCGATCCATTCCCGTATGCTCAGCCATGATCGCATCGGCAAAACTAGACGGACTGCAGTGAATCATATGTGCGCTTGCCTGTGTCGGGTCTCTCCAGCCGCCATCCTCATCAATCACAATCTGCTGAATGGCCGGGTCATCCTTCAGCCACAAAAAAACCGGCTTTGAAACAGGCATCGGTCCGAAACGGATCACGACATCAGGCCGCAGTGCTGACTTCAGCTCATCATCTTTCAAAAATGAGTCATACGCATCTATAACGGTACTTTTATCATGGACGCCGTTCCGCAGGTTAGACAGCGGGTCAGCTAAAATTGGATAATGCAGCGCTTTTGACAGCTCCACAATTTTTTGCTGATCAGCATCACTGTGGAGTTCCCCGCAGACAATCATGCCTTTTTCGGCCTCTTTCAATATCATAGCCACGTCAGACAGAGAGTCCCGGTCCACGGATTGCGTACCCGTTTTCACTGACACGTGACGCCCAGTTCTCATTCTTTCAAACGGCTGATCAGAAAGGTCAGGCATCAGCGGCTCACGAAGAGGTACATTCACGTGCACAGGCCCCATTGGACGCTTTTGCGCTTCCCCGGCGGCACGGCCTGCCAGCGTTCGGATATATCTCAGCATATGCGGCGACTCTTCGGGCAGAGCAGAGTCTGTGAAAAACTTAACAAAGTTACCGAATAAGAAGTGCTGATTAATGGCCTGCGGTGCGCCTACTTCACGCAGCTCGTGCGGCCGATCAGCAGTTAACACTATAATCGGTACTCTTGAATAATGGGCTTCAATCACAGCCGGATAAAAGTTGGCCGCGGCTGTTCCTGATGTGCAAATCAGAAGCACGGGACGCTGCTGTGCTTTTGCCAGCCCTAATGCAAAAAATCCGGCAGATCTTTCATCAATTTGGATATGGACGTTGATATCCGGATGCGCGGCAGCAAGAATTGCCAGCGGTGTAGATCTTGAGCCCGGACAAACGACAGCGTCCGTAATTCCGGAAAGGGCGAATTCATCAATAAAGCTTCCGATGTAATGAGTAATCGGGTTCACTGTCAACGTCTCTCACCTCCCAGTGCAGAGATCATCGGCTTTAACTTAATCTGTGTTTCTTCGTATTCCGATTGCGGTTCAGAGTCTTCCACAATGCCGCACCCGGCAAACAGGCGTGCTGTGCTGCCTTCAATCAGCCCTGAACGGATGGCAACAGCAAATTCTCCGTTATCCTGACTGTCAATCCAGCCGACAGGAGCCGCATACCAGCCGCGGGACATCGGTTCGATCTCTCTGATCACTTCTACAGCTTTTTTCTGAGGTGCTCCCCCAAGCGCCGGTGTGGGATGCAGTTTCTCAATTAAGTCAAAAAGCGAAGCAGACGCGTGAAGCTGTCCGACAATCGGCGTAAATAAGTGCTGGACGCTTTTCGTTTTGTACAATACAGGTTCGTCAGGCTTTTCAACGTCAGAACAGTTTGATACAAAAGCGTTATGAATCATGCCTACAACAATGTCATGCTCCAGCAGATTTTTCTCATCGTTTAATAATTCAAGGCCGATGCGGCGGTCTTCTTCTTCATCGGAGCCGCGCTTTATGGAACCTGCCAGACAAGTAGACATGACAGTGTTGCCGTCTCTTTTGATCAGTCTTTCCGGGGATGCGCCGACAAAGGTTTTGCCTTCTTGTTCGATTGCAAAAACATAGCTTGTCTGCTGATCGGTCAAAAGCGTTTTAAGCACCGGTTCCATTTTGACCGGACCGTCAAACGTGAGCAGCAGCTCTCTGGCAAGAACCACTTTATCATAATGATTCTCTTTAATTTGGCTTGTTGCCGTTTCGATTGCTTTTAGCCAATCAGACTTATCCAGCTCCTGAGATGCTGTCATCACAGCCTGATCTTCTTGATTTAAATCGGGGACCATAAATTCCGCTGCAAAAGCTTTTAAGCCTTCCAAAACAGCTTCTGCATCATCTTCTCCGCTGACCCATCTGTTGACTGTTAAAAACGAACTGTCATTAGACATTGTCAGCATAAGCGAAGGCACAAAGAAATCCCCTTCCGAGAAATGGTCCCATTGAGTACCTCTTTCTTCGTAAGGGTCAAAGGAAAAGCCTCCGAATAAGACAGGTCCCACTGCAGAATGCTGCAGCTTTTCTTCTTCATAAATATGAAAAGCCGTCTTTTTAAAGCGCTCCCATTGTTCAAAAACCTCGCGATACCGCTCGTCGTTTTTTTGATTCGTCTGGAAAACAGCTTCTTTGCCAAGACCGACTATTGTCAATTCACTTTCAGGTTCTGACCAAAAAAATCGATTGCCTGTATATTTTTTTGCTCCGTAATTGAAAAATGATAGAGGGTCAAGAGACTCAATTTGTCTCGAATAGCTTATTAAGACAGCATGGTTGACTTCTTTGGCTTTATGTAATGCATGTAGAACTTCCTTTCGGAACGTACGCTGCACCGTTGTCACCATGAGACATTCCTCCATAATTCTTAAAATGCTTTTAATACCATACACCTGTGTCTACATTGTGTCAAATACACAGATCATGCAGTCCAAATGGCCTGCCTTACCTATTATAAACCTAATTGCAGAAATGAAAAAGAAACAAACCTTAAATTTCTTTCTCCACTGATAGCAAAGCTTGTATCCGCTTACCATATAAGGAAAATCTCCTATATTCCTCCACAAGGGATTTATGAAAGTTCTCAGGCGATCTGTCCATACTAAAGGTATGCATTACAGAGAAACGAGGCGATCATATTGCTTACAAACGAACAGCTTCAGCATTTAAAAAAGGAACTTGAACAAACGAAAGAAGATATATTGAACCGCTTCAAAGACAATGACCATTTTCAGCTCAATTCCGCTTTTCCATATGATTCGTGGGGTGAGCTTTCTGCTTATGACAACCACCCAGGCGATCAGGCGACAGAGCTTTATGAGCGAGAAAAAGACATTGCTCTTGATTTGCATGAACGGGAGCATCTCCGGGACATTGAGCATTCATTGAAGGCGATAGAAAACGGCACGTACGGGATTTGTGAGGTCAGCGGAAAAGAAATCCCTTATGAACGTCTTGAAGCGCTTCCGACTGCCACGACGCTCGCAGAGTATTCATCACAGGATGTCGTTTCCAAAGACCGTCCGATTGAGGAAGAAACACCCTTCGGTCAATTTGAATTTGACGATGATGAAGAAATCAGAGCGCCTTATGACAGTGAAGACTCCTACCAGGACGTTGAAAAATACGGAAACTCAGAAACACCGCAGGACATGGAAAATCCACCGCTCAGCTATGATGATATGACAATGAATGCCGAAGAAAATATCGGCAATACAGAATCATATGAGAATTTCATTGCCACAGATATTACAGGCAAAGAAATTACAGTGTATCCAAGCAGGGCACATGAACGTTATGAGGAAGAGCTGGATGAAGAAGGCATCATGACGACGTTTGGCGACCTCCATGCAGATTGACACCCCCGGGAAAAAGTTAATGTCTGCATTTGTATACAAACCGTATAACTGCAGCTCATCTACATCATCACCCCCGCATACCGCGGGGGTGATCTATCCAAGATAAAGGGAAAGTACATGTAAAATAAATACATACCGGAGGAAACACATGAAAAAGATGATCGGCGCAATCGTAGTTTTTATCATTACATACGCACTGTTTTCAGCCGCAGACTTTCTATTTCCGATCGACCAAAGTTGGTATCATTCACTGAAAAAGCCAGACTGGACGCCAAGCGGGTCAACGATCGGCATCATCTGGGCCGTCCTGTTTGCACTGATTTCTCTTTCAGCTGCCATTGTTTTTGCCAAATGTTCATTTAAAAAGGCCAAAAGCTTTTGGCTGGCGTTTTTGATCAATTATGTGCTTAATCAGGCATTCAGTTATTTTCAGTTTACGCAAAAGAATCTCCTTGCCGCATCCATTGACTGCCTGCTTGTCGCCATAACAGCGCTGGTTGTAATCATCATTGCAAAAGTATACAGCAGGGCCGCAAGCTGGCTTCTAGTGCCTTATTTTTTATGGAGTGCCTTTGCAACTGTCTTATCCTTTACGATCTATTCAATGAATCTTTGAACAAAAAAAGCCGCTCAAACAGCGGCTTTTTTACACCATCGGCTTAATTCTCCAAATGTGTTTCGCATATTCGTGAATCGTCCGGTCGCTTGAAAAATAACCTGAATGGGCAATGTTTAAAATCGAACGCTCTGACCACTTTCGCCGATCTTGATAATCGGCTTGAACACGCTCCTGGGCATCCGCGTATGAACTGAAATCCTTCAATACAAAATACTCGTCATTATGCGGCAGCAGCGAATCATAGATGGATTCAAATTCATCGGCTTCACCTTCAAAAAAACCGTTGATCAGCTGATCTGCTACCTGCCTGATTCTGCGGTCATGCTGATAATACTCCCTTGATCTGTAGCCTCCGTTTTCCTGGTAGGAAAGAACGTCATCCGCTTTCAAACCAAAAGTGTAAACACAATCAGCTCCGACCCGTTGCAGCATTTCAATATTCGCCCCGTCATGCGTGCCGATTGTCAGCGCGCCATTCATCATAAACTTCATATTTCCTGTACCGGACGCTTCCTTGCTTGCAGTCGAAATTTGTTCACTTACATCTGATGCCGGAAAAATCTGCTCCGCCATAGAGACCCTATAATTTTCTAAAAAAACGACCTTGAGCAGCTGCCTCACCGCCGGGTCATAATTTACTTTCTCCACAACGGAATGAATCAGTTTAATAATTTTCTTCGCGTAATGATAGCTTGGTGAAGCCTTTGCTCCGAAAATAAAGGTTTGCGGATAAATAGAAAATCCCGAATCCTCCTTCAGGCGGTTATACAAATACATAATATGAAGAACATTCAACAGCTGCCGTTTATACGCATGAAGCCGTTTCACCTGTACGTCAAATATGCTGTCCGGATTTACAGCCACTCCGGCCGTGCAAAAAATCAGATCAGCAAGCTCTTGCTTTTTTCTGCTTTTGTTGTTTTGGAACTGCTCAATAAAAGCGGGATCAGTAGCGTACGGTTCCAGCCGAATCAAGGATTCAGGCTGTTTTATCCATTCATCGCCTATCGCATCCGTTATCATCGCGGACAAGCCGGGATTAGCTTTTAACAGCCAGCGCCTATGGGCAATTCCATTTGTTTTATTGTTAAACCGATTCGGAAACATCAAATGAAAATGACGCATCTCCCGTTCCTTTAAAATGTCAGAATGAATTTTGGCAACTCCGTTTACACTGTAGCTTCCCACTATTGCGAGATGAGCCATTTTGACAACACCGTGCGCCGTAATCGCCATATCCTCTATCCTTTTCCAGTCACCGGGATACTTCTCCCAAACCGCTCTGCAAAACCTCTCATTAATCTCTTCAATAATCATATACATTCGCGGGAGCAACGGCTTAAATAAATGAATCGGCCATTTTTCAAGCGCTTCTGACAGTGTCGTATGATTCGTGTAAGAAATCGTATGTACCGTGATATGCCAGGCATCATCCCAGCTCATGTTTTCTTCATCAAGCAAAATCCGCATCAGTTCAGGCACAGCAAGTGCAGGATGGGTGTCATTAATATGAATGCTTACTTTTTTATGCAGGCCATATAATGATTGATTCGTTTTGCGGTAATTGTTCACAATGCTTTTTAAACTTGCACATACTAAAAAATACTGCTGCTTCAGCCGTAATATCTTACCCTCGTCATGCGTGTCATCAGGGTATAAAAATTCAGATACAGCTTCTGTTTCCCGTTTATAAGACAAAATATTGCCGCCATGATAATGCGCATAAGGCTCGGCGTTCCAAAGTCTTAACGTGTTGACTGTGCCCGTATCGTATCCGATGATCGGGATATCATAAGGAACGGCGGTAATGATTGTTGCTTGCTCATGACGAAAATGCAGACGGCCGTTTTTTTCAGTCATATGCACCTCGCCCCAAAACGGCACGTCAACCGCTTGATCAGCATTTCTTACTTCCCACACATTTCCGTTTTTCAGCCATTGCTCAGGCAGCTCAACCTGATGCCCGTCAACAATTTTTTGTTCAAATAAGCCATGCTTATAGCGAATCCCCATCCCATGCCCAGGCAAGTTTAACGAAGCCAGAGAATCTAAGAAACAAGCTGCCAATCGCCCCAGACCTCCATTCCCAAGCCCTGCATCACTCTCCATATAAAGTATCTCGTCTAAACTGATGCCGATCTCTTTCAGACCCGCTTCCACTACATCCCGAATACCGAGATTCATTAAATTTTGTTCAAGGAGCTGTCCGAGAAGAAATTCAATCGACAAATAGTATGTCTGCTTTCCGGAATTGGACCTGCTTCTTTCATTTGTCTGGATCCAATCAGCGCTGATGTACTCTCTGATCATATTGCCTAAGGTTTTATATTGATCAAGCCTGGAAGAGTCCTTAAAGCTTTTCCCGCACGTCATTTCCAGACGCTTTAAAAATAAGGCTGCAAAGCGTTCTTTACTCGAGAACATCCCGTCCACTCCTTGTCACATGCTCGAAAATGCGCTGATACTGTTTGGCTGATTGTTTCCAGCTGTAATCTGCATTCATTGCGGTCTTCATGATGCTCTTCCATACATCCTTTTGGCGATAAAACGACAGCGCCCTCTCGATCGTAAATTTCAGATCGTGAGCATTAAAGGCTGAGAACGTAAAACCGTTGCCTGTGCCCTCTTCCTCCCGGTAGGAACGGACAGTGTCATAGAGCCCGCCTGTTTCTCTGACAATCGGAATAGCGCCATATTGAAGCGCGATCATCTGCCCCAGGCCGCACGGCTCAAATTTCGACGGCATCAGAAACAAATCCGAGCCCGCATAAATCTGATGGGCAAGCGGCTCATCAAACCCAATATACGCCCTGCATTTATCGTGAAATGCAAATTCAATGTACCGGAAGTAGTCCTCAAATTCCCGTTCCCCCGTACCGAGCACAATCAGCTGTATGTCTCTCTCCCCCAGCAGCTCGTGCATCATTCTCTTAACAAGATCAAGCCCCTTCTGTTTGGTCAGCCTTGTTACCATACTGATCAGCGGAATATCTTTTCGTTCCGGAAGGCCCATCCGCCGCTGGAGCTTCGTTTTATTTTCTTCCTTTAAATCAAGACGTTCAGGATCGTAATGCATCTCAATATACGGATCGCTCTCTGTCTGATAGAAAGAGTCATCAATACCGTTTAAGATCCCTGTTAAATCTTTTTCCCTATGCTGCAAAACTGGCTCAAGCTGCTCGCCGTAATACGGCGTTAAGATTTCATTTCTATAAGTCGGGCTCACCGTTGTTACATGATCAGCAGCGAGAATCCCTGCTTTCATAAAATTAACAAATCCATTGCATTCTAATCTCTCATAATGAAAATGACTCATGTCCAGACCGAGCAAGTCATGTGTCACCTCAGGCGGGAATATACCTTGAAACTGCAAGTTATGGATCGTGAGCACACTTTTCATCTGCTTATAAAAAGGGCGCTTGCTGTATTCCTCTTTCAACAAGTAATTGACCATCGCTGTATGCCAGTCATGAGTATGAATGATATCGGCTTGAAAACTCACTGCTTCTGCCGCTTCCAGCACAGCTCTTGAAAAATAAGCAAAACGCTCCCCATCGTCAAAATGCCCGTACAGGGAATCCCTTGAGAAATAATATTTATTGTCGATAAAATAATAATTCACACCATCTTCAGCCAAATGTTCAATCCCGCAATATTGCTGACGCCAGCCAACAGCAACCGTACATTCAGCTGTTTTCTTCATACGCTTTTTCCAAGGATCAGGAATTTGACTGTATTTCGGCATGATCACCGCTACGTCGTTCCCAAGACGAGAAAGCACTTTGGGCAGCGCGCCGGCCACATCGGCCAGGCCTCCTGATTTTACAAACGGGATACATTCTGAGACAGCAAATAACACCTTCAAGAATTCATCAGCTCTCCTTGCACCAAACCTTTTTTTAATACGAGCGGCTGCTCCTCCGTTCCCGCAGCTTCAGTTGTATTGCCGATTTTGACATCTTTATCAGCAATCACCTGCTCCAGCAAACAATCCTCACCAATCTGCGTTTTTTGCATAATAATGCAGTTTTTCAGTTTTGTGCCTTTCCCGACATGCACCGCCCTGAACAAAATGCAGTTTTCGACCTCCCCCTCAAGCACACAGCCGTTTGCCACTAAAGAATTTCTAACAGTGCTGTTCTTCCCGTATTTCGTTGGGGGCTCATCCTTCACTTTTGTATAAATCGGCTGCTGAGGCAAAAACACCTGCTGCCAAAAACGCGGCTGAATAAGCTCCATACTGTGGGTATAATACTTTTCTACAGAATCAATAACAGCTGCATATCCCGAATATTCATATGGGCAAATGGTCAATGCGGGGGCTTCTTTTTCAACAACCTCCTGAATGGTTCTGTATCCTTTTTCAATATGTCCGTAAATCAGATCTTTCAAGAGTTCAGAAGACATGATATAGATTTGCAGCGACTGACCGTCCTGAAAGACCTCGGTAATGTCACAGCCCGCCTCCTGATGTCTTTTCAGCACGTATTGAAATTGAATGTTGCACACAGTATGGCTGTTGGTGATGACGGCATATTGCTGTGTGCTTCTATGAAAGTAATCAAGATGATCAGAAAACTGGCGAAATGAACCGAATTCATTATACTCATCATGCAAATGCGGTGACGGAAAAAAAAAGAGGCCGTCCTTTTTTCGGTGCAAATCCCATTCCTTCCCTGCTCCAAGATGATCCATAAGAGACCGGTAGCGATATTTCGGAAAAATCGCCACACTCCTAATGTCCGCATTCACCATATTGGACAGCATAAAATCTATCAAACGGTATCTGCCAGCAAAAGGAATCGCACCAAGCGACCGCTGTGCGGTTAAATCCTGAAGAGAATGCTTATATGTGGTTTCATCTATAACACCTAACATTTGATTATTGATCAACTGATTCTGCCTCCTCTTCAGTCATTAAATCAATTCTTTCTCTACAAATTCCTCCGAAACAAGCAGTACCTCCTGAATGTCTTTTTCAGATTTAATCACTGCGCCATCCGGAAGCACTAAGCCCTTGGGCACGATAGCATTCTCAATCACGACATGCTCACCGATTGTCACATCCGGCATAATCACTGAACGCTTGACCGTTGCGTGCTTACCGACGGTGACACCTTGAAATAGAACGGAGTGAGACACATTCCCATAAACAACACACCCCTCATTCACAAGTGAGTCATGAACCTGCGCCTCAGGCGAAATAAATTGCGGAGGCTGATTCGGATTGACAGAGTAAATCTTCCAATTGCGTTCAAACAGCCTTAGCTCAGACTGGTCTTTCAGCAAATCCATATTGGCTTCCCATAAGCTCTGCACCGTGCCGACATCCTTCCAATATCCTTTAAACGGATAAGCGGAAAGCTTCTTTTTCTCCTCCAAAAGCAAAGGAATGATGTCTTTGCCGAAGTCATGGCTTGAATACGGATTCCGGTCATCCATCTCAAGGTATTGCTTCAAGAGCGGCCAATTGAAAATATAAATACCCATGGATGCCAAATTGCTCTTTGGAAATTTAGGCTTTTCATCAAAATGTGTGATTATCCCGTCTTCATTTGTCTTCATGATGCCGAATCGGCTCGCTTCTTCCCATCCTACTTCAATCACGGAGATGGTCACATCCGCTTTCTTTTCAATATGAAAATCAAGCATTTTGCCGTAGTCCATTTTATAAATGTGATCGCCTGATAAGATCAGCACATACTCAGGATCGTACTGGTTCAGGTAATTGAGATTTTCATAAATTGCGCTTGCCGTCCCTTTATACCATTTCACTTCGGATGACTCGGCATAAGGAGGCAATACCGTAACGCCGCCATTGTGCCTGTCAAGATCCCATGCACTGCCAATGCCAATATAGGAATTCAGCTCCAGCGGCTGATATTGCGTTAAGATGCCTACTGTGTCTATGCCTGAATTCGAACAGTTGCTGAGCGTAAAATCAATAATCCTGTATTTTCCCCCAAAAGATACGGCCGGTTTTGCCATGTTTTTTGTTAATCCGCTGAGACGGCTGCCCTTCCCGCCGGCAAGGAGCATAGCCACACATTGTTTTTTCATTCATTTATCTCTCCTCTTTTTTTCACCGCCCGCATAATCGAAATGCCATAAGGGGGGATTGTCATTGTGATATAGCACGGTTTGTGATGAACAGCTCCAGCTTTGGCTGCCAACGGCTTTTTATTCAATTGACCTGAGCCCCCATATTTTTCATTATCACTGTTCAACACTTCGATATATTGGGTAAGAAAGGGAACGCCAACATCGTATTGATGATAGACCGAGGGTGTAAAATTACATAAGATGATAAGCGCCTCACCGTGCCGTCTGCCATACCGAATAAAAGAAAAGATTGATTGCTCCTCATTGTGGACATCAATCCATTCAAATGATTGAGCACGATGGTCATTTTCATAAAGGATTTTGCTTTTTTGATAAAGGCGGAGAAGATCTTGAGTAAAAACACTTGCTTTTTGATGCATGGGGAAGGAGTTCAAAAACCAATCAAGCTGCTCTGTATCTTTCCATTCATCGAATTGGGCAAATTCTGATCCCATAAAAATGAGTTTTTTTCCGGGATGAGCCGTCATATAACCGAGTAAAAGCCGATATTGGGCAAATTTCTGCCAATAGTCGCCAGACATTTTATGAAGAAGTGATTTTTTTCCATAGACGACTTCGTCATGAGAAAATGGCAATACAAAATGTTCACTAAACGCATAAAGCAAGGAAAAAGACACAAGCTGATGGCAGTGCCGCCTTTGTTCAGCAGGCGTCTCCATATATTTCAGCACATCATTCATCCAGCCCATATTCCATTTAAAATGAAAGCCGAGTCCTCCTTCCTCAACAGAACCTGTTACTTGAGGCCATTCGGTGGAATCTTCCGCTATCATCATGACATGCGGATATGCCTCCCGCATTGTTTGATTTAGCTTTTTTAAAAATTCAACTGCATAGAGATTCGTATGGCGTTCATCCTGATTTGGCCAATACAGCATATTAGCCACCGCATCGACCCTAAAACCATCTATATGATAGAATTCCGCCCAGTACAACGCATTAGAAATTAAAAAACTATGAACTTCCGGTTTTCCTAAATCAAAGTTAGCGGTGCCCCACAGCCAGTTCTCCCTGTCATGCTCTTTTTGATATTCGTAAAGAGGCGCTCCATCAAACATATAAAGCCCATGCGAATCTTTACAAAAATGTCCGGGGACCCAATCAAGTATGACGCCGATGTTTGCCTGATGGCATTCATCAACAAACCTCATCAAATCATGAGGCGTGCCAAATCGGCTTGTCGGGCTGTAATACCCTGTTGCTTGATAACCCCAAGAGCGATCATAAGGATGTTCATAAACGGGCAGCAGCTCGATATGGGTAAATCCCTGCTCTTTGATATAAGGAATAAGAGACTGGCCTAATTCTTCATAGGAGTAAAGCGTGCCATCGGGATGCTTCTTCCATGAACCAAGATGAAGCTCATAAATAAAAACCGGCTTTTCATATATCGTTTTAGCTTTTTGCTTCTTCTGCCACTTTTGATCATTCCAGCTGTACCCTGCAAGTTCGTAAGTAAGAGACGCCGTATTCGGTCTTACTTCTGAATAAAAAGCATACGGGTCTGCCTTCAGCATGGTCTCTCCGCTATTTGTCACGATTTCATACTTATATCGTTCCTTTTCTTTCAAACCTGGAACAAATAACGTCCAAATGCCATGATCATTAACTTTCTGCATAACATGAAGCTCACCTGACCAGCTGTTAAAATCTCCAGCCACTCGAACTTCTGACGCATGAGGCGCCCACACACAAAATTCATACCCGCTTTGGCCATTCAGCTCGCGATAATGCGAGCCAAACAGCTGATAGCTTTTAAACAGACTGCCTTCGTGAAAAAGATAAACATCATGTGCTGTTGGGCTGGCAGCGGCCATGTAATCATCCTTTCTGACATCATAGTTTTCATTTATATTATTTATTCGTAGAAATAAAAAAAAGCCCTTTCTAGAAAGCGCTTATATTTATTGACATAAAACTTCATTTTCTGAAGAAAAACAAAAGATATGGAGTTTTTTGTTGTAAATTTGATATAGAATAAAAAACAAAATCAGACGCATATCATATAGTTTTAGAAAACAAAAAAACCTTGCAGGATATGCAAGGTTTCAGGATGACCCGTACGGGATTCGAACCCGTGTTACCGCCGTGAAAGGGCGGTGTCTTAACCGCTTGACCAACGGGCCGTCATGGCGGAGAAGGAGGGATTTGAACCCTCGCGCCGCTTACA
>NZ_NSDH01000049.1:0-66795 GCF_002289525.1 Bacillus sp. 7705b
AACCAAACAGCAGGTTTTAACATAGCCGCTTATCTTTGAAGCATCAGTTCGTATTTAATCCTCCGCCATTCAATCCTTCTTTGATATAGGCGTTGACTTGGCTATTAGAAAGCAATCCAATATGTCCAATGCCATACAGTTGGATGTTTCTGGCTCCTTGTAATCGAGACAAGCTATTGATGACAATTTCATCATTCAGACTGTAGATCGATGTATAGAGGATCTTTTGATTAGGATCTGTACCCGGCAGCGCAACAGATGACACTAAACCATTAGCCCCTCCGAGCGTGACAACATTTTGAATCTTATTGCCCCCGCCTAAATATTTTATAGCATACAGCGTATTGGCTCCTCCCATACTATGAGCCACAATATCTACTTTCTTAGCTCCTGTTTCTTTTAAAACGCGATCAATATATGCTGCAAGCTGCGGGCCGTTATTTAGGTTATTCCCTGTTTTATCATAAAAATCAATCGCATACAGTTTATTGCTTTGCCAGCCCTGAGAGATTAAGTAATTTTTAATAGCAAAAAAATTGTATGATGCACCGCTAATCCCATGAACAAGAACAACAGGGTTATGTGCTGTTTCTGCCTTCGCACTTGAAGGCGGAGCTGCTAGAATAGACAAAATCATTGATAGACAAATAGTTGATGCAATAAGTAATCTTTTCATTTGACGTTTCTCCTCAATTATGTATTTACCAGAATGATTATACAATTAAATTTAAACTTGGTAAATATAAACTTATCAGAATCTTCAATTTACCTATTATTTTGATTAAATCCTAATTCTGTCGATTGGCAGTTGTCTGCAGTACACTTGATCCATATACTCGAAAGAAACTTGAAAGGACAATAAGCGTAGGAGACATGCGGTTGTGTTCCCAGTCTCCCTTTCCTATAATATAGGGAACAGATGAAAGCTAAACATAAGATGGCATTCACTATTTTATATAGGACGAGTATCAAGAAGGAATTCAATTTTGTTTTCCGTATAAGAGAAAAGAACGATACGATTTTGCGGCAGGGCATTTAAAAAACTTCTGGTTTGCAAAAACAGCCATAGACACGGAGGACAGCATGAGAGTATTAAAATACGCCATATTAGGGCTTTTACGAAAAGGCGAATTGAGCGGATATGATATTACAAGTTATTTCAAAGCGGAGCTCGGCCAGTTTTGGAGCGCCAAGCACAGCCAGATTTATCCGGAGCTCAAAAAGCTGACAGATGAAGGCTTTATCACATTCCGGACAACGATTCAGGGCACAAAACTTGAGAAAAAAATGTATACCCTGACAGACAGCGGAAAACAGGAGCTTCACGTGTGGCTGACCCGCCACCACCCTATTCCGGAAACAGTGAAGGATGAATTTATGCTGAAGGCTTATTTCATTTCTTCTCTGTCACGCCAGGAGGCAGCCGACTTGTTTACAGACCAGCTGCTGAAGCGCAAGGAGAAGCTCGCTGATCTGCAAGGCAGTTATGAAAAGCTAATGGCCTCAGCGGAGCCAATGTCGTTTTCTTCACCGGATTTCGGCCACTATCTGGTACTGACAAAAGCACTGGAACGGGAAAAGAATTACGTATCCTGGCTGGAGCATATTTTAGCCATGATACAAGAGAATACCCAGGAGCGGCCTTAATCGAAGGTGACTGGCCGTCCGGCAAACAACACTTGGAACAAAGACTGAACCTGACAGAACACACGATATAATGATAAAAGCATCTGCCCGGAGGCGGATGCTTTTACGTTCGGAGCGCTTTCAGCCCCGCTGTGAAGGTGACGGCGGCAAAAGCAAGCAAGATGCCGCAAATGCCGAGTATATCCGTGATGGTTGCCCCGTTAGCGATAATTTCTGTCAGTCCGCTCATCGCCCACTTTTGCGGGAGAAAGTCAGCAATGGACTGCATCAGCTTCGGCTCAATTTCTATCGGCCAATACATTCCGCTCACCATACACGTCGCAATAACGAACAAGTTGCCGAAAGCAAGCTGCTGTTCTGGCGTTCTGACATGGGCAGCAATCATCAGCCCGATGCCAACGACTGCAAACAGAAAAAAGGATACTAACACGATCAGCGCAGCCGGATTGCCCCAGCTGATTCCAAACAGCCAATGGGATGCGAGAAGCAGCATTCCAAATTGAATCCAGCCAATCACAAAGAATGACAGCACATACCCCGCTCCGATTTCCGCGCGGCTGACAGACGCGGTGAGCAGTCTCGGCCAGACGCCGCTTTTTCGCGCTTCTAATATCGTGCCGGCTGCCCCCATTATTGTCAGCATCACAAACAGAATGGAAAAGCCTGCAGCTCGTGAAGCTGTGCCACTTACACCCTTGCCTTCTTTTTTATCATTGAGAGATTCCCGTTTTACAGCTGGGGCGCTATCTCCATGATCTTTGGCGATTACCGTTTTATAAGCCGATTTCCAGCTCTCCCCCGCCGCCTCGGCCGCTGTTTTTGCCGCGGTTACCTGAATGTTAAGCTTTGCCAGCTTGCTTTCGGCATACTGTTTAGCGACTGGCGCTTCTGTCAGCTCTGGACCGTGGCTGAAGACCAGCTCCGGCTTCTCTCCTTTTTCCAGCTTCTCTTGGAAAGAGCGGGAAATGGTGATGACTCCGGCAATTTTCTTTTGTTTCAGTTTTTCTGAAGCTTTGCTTTTAGTCATCGTTTGAAATGTATACATATCATCATGTTGCTTGAGCTCCCGGATATAATGCTGTGAAAGAAGCGTATCATCCTGATCGACGATCGCAAGCCGCATCTTATCATCATTTCCGCCGAGCAGACCGCCGAACACAAAAGTCAGCAGCAGCGGGGCAGCGAACATCATTAAATAGTTCTGCGGCTTCTTAAAAATGAGAGAAAGCTCAACGCCGCAAATGGCTATGATTTTTTTCACCGTGTTTTACCTCCTTATCTTGTGTGAAGCCTTCTGATGCCAACAGCCAGTGAACAAAGACCGATTGCCGCAAAAAGAAGGACCGGCGTTTGAAGTTCAGCCCAGCCTCCCCCTTCCATTAAGGAAAGAAAGCCTTCGAGCGCCCATCGATTTGGCACCGCCTTTGAAACAGATTGCAGAAAATCCGGAAATTGATAAAACGGAAGCATAGAACCGCCGAGAACGGCAAGCACCTGAATTCCAAAACCGCCTAAAACATCTGCTGACTTCATATCGCTGATGCACGAAGCAAGAAGCATTGAAATGCCGGATACAGCTGCTGCGTAGGAAAGCCCCAGCACGCACACAAACAAGAGATTGTCTCCCCAGTCCACATCAAATATATTGATGGTCACAATAAGAAAAATGAAAAATTGTATAATGGCAAACAAATAGGTTCCGAGCCACTTCCCGAAGAGAATGGCGTATTTTTGTGCAGGCGTCATCAGCAGTCTGGCAAGGGTTTCTGTTTCCTTTTCCAGCAAAAATGATTTCGCGCCGACCGTCATATGAAACAGCATAAACATGCAAAGCATTGCCGCCGAATAGTATTGAAAACTGGTAACTTCTTTTGCGCCGACTGATTTCTCCGTAACAGCAAGCCTGGCACCCGCTTCTTTTTCAAGCGTCTTAGCAAAATTTTCTGCAATGAGGGCAGGATTGAGCTTTCCTTGTTTTACAGCTTCCGTCTTGGTGACATATTCCATCGAGGCGGATGCCGCTTCTCGTACCGCCTTGTATTGATCTATAAAAGACACTGCAGCCGTTTCTATGATAGAGCCTTTTAATTCCTGATCAGTGCCAGCATAAACAGCGGCCGGTTTCTTGCCGGATCCCCAATGTGCCGGGACGGCAATTCCGACATCAATTTTCTTTTCCGCCAGCAGCTTTTTCATTCCCTTTTTACTGCCGGCTTCTGCGACCTTGATCATCTTCATTTTTTCAAGTACGTCTGTTTTAAACATCTTCGACGCGCCTGACTGATCAGACTGGACATAGCCGACTTTGATTTCATCAATCTCGCTGCCTCCGCCAAGGATTGATCCAAGAGCGGCCCCTAATATGGCTGTTAAAATCAGCGGCATTAGGATAAGCATCATAAACCCTTTTTTGTCCGTGATTCTGATTTTGACATCTTTCCATGCGATCCATATTGCTTTTTTCATCGCCGCCCCTCCTAATCCCGCAATGTGCGGCCTGTCAGATTCAGAAACAGCCGTTCCAGATTCGGTTCCTGAACCTGAAGAGACAGGAGATTCGTTTGATGGGCAGCGGCTTCCGCGAGCAGGCTGGTGACTACTTTCTCATGGTGCGCCGCAGCAACCTCAATTTTGAGCTCTGATTCATTCACTGTTACATCATTCACATGGGCAAGCGAGCGGATAGCTGAAAGAAATCCTTCATCTGCCCCGCTGACAGTCATCTGGATGATCGTGTCTCCTCCAAGACGGCTGCACAAGTCGTTTTTTGTGCCGATCGCAATCATTTCTCCCTGATCAATAATGCCGATCCGGTCACATAAATACTCGACCTCTTCCATGTAGTGACTCGTATAGATCACGGTCATGCCTGTTTCGTTGAGCTGTTTGACTGTTTCTAAAATATGATTTCTCGATTGAGGGTCGATGCCGACGGTCGGTTCATCCATGATAAGCAGCTCAGGCTTATGCATAAGGGCGGCGCCGATGTTAATTCTCCGTTTCATTCCGCCGGAGAATGTTTCGATTTTATCTTTAGCCCGTTCAGTAAGCCCTACATATTCAAGGACTTCTGCTGATCTTTTTTTGGCCTCTCCATGCGTGAGTCCATACATTTTCCCCCAGAATACGAGATTTTCTTGAGCCGTCAGTGTCGGGTACAGGGCGATTTCCTGCGGGACGATGCCGATTTTTTGTTTGGCTTTGTTCGTGTCTTTGCCGATGACATACCCGTCGACTGTAATCTCCCCTCCGTCAAGCGGCACAAGTCCGGAAATCATAGAAATGGTTGTGGACTTCCCCGCTCCGTTCGGTCCGAGCAGTCCGAACGACTCACCCTTTTTCAAGGAAAAAGAGATTCCTTTGACAATTGTTTTTTTTCCGTATGCCTTTTTGATATTTTCTGCTTGAAGCACGCCGATTCACTCCTTTTTTTATCCCATTGCCATTGTAGAAGAGATTGAGGCGTGAAACATGTGGCGCCGGATAGAACATCGGGCATAAAAAAAAGGCCTGTGACAGGCCTTTTCAAGGTAACGCATATGCCAAACGTCATCTATCAAAAGACAGATACGCCATGTCTGACGGAATAAATGGCGGCTTGGGTTCTGTCTCTGACCGACAGTTTGCTGATAATGTTTGACACGTGATTTTTCACTGTTCCTTCTGTAATGTACAGCTTTTCGGCAATTTCTTTATTGTTCAGTCCGTACCCGAGCTCAGCCAGCACTTCCATTTCACGCTCGGTCAGGTCGAGCAGTTCCTTCGGTTTTTCTTTCTCTTCCGTTCCTTTCAGCTGTTTTTCTCGTTTCCATTCATTCAGCATTTGGGCTGTGAGTTCCGGCGGGAGCACCATTCCTCCTGATTGAACAGTCATCACCGCTTTCACAATCGTATCGGCTGACATGTCCTTTAACAGGTACCCGCTTGCCCCTTCTTCAAGCGCTTCGGCAATCAGCTCTGAATCTTTAAAGGTCGTCAGCATCAGCACCTTTACGCCCGGCAGCGAGCTGGTGATCAATTTTGTTCCCTCCACCCCGTTGGACACCGGCATGCGGATGTCCATCAATACGATATCCGGTTCCAGCTCTTTCGCCTTTTCAAAGGCTTCCTGTCCGTTTCGCGCCGTGGCGATGACATCGAGCTCTTCCCGGAGCTGAAGCAGAGACGCCAGCCCTTCTCTGACGATATCCTGATCGTCGGTAATGATGATTTTAATCATGATAAACTCTCCTTTTGCTGTGCGGGCCCAAAGCTCCATTTTTTATTAGCCAAAGAAAATTCCGCAATCACGGTAAATCCTTGATCCCGCTCGCTTTCAAAACGGATCATCCCGCCATGCTCGGCCGCCCGCTTTTTCATATTCAAGAGACCAAATCCCAGCGCGGCCTCAGGATTTCCTTTTCCGTCATCTTTAATTAAAAGACTGACTGTTTCCGGTGAACACGTGAGCTGAATCGAGCAGGCAGTGGCGCCGCCGTGACGTTTTGCATTGGTCAGCGCCTCCTGCACCGTTCTGATCACAGTCGGATGCAGAGACAGCGGGACCAGCGCAGGATCGCCGCTGACCGTCAGTTCGGATGTGACGCCCGCATTTTTGTAAAAGTCTTCTGTCAGTTGTTTCAGCGATTCAATGAATGAGGGATCGTTCTCCGTTTGCAGGGTTCGGACTGATAAGCGGATATCGCCGAGTGCTTCACGGGCGAGCGTTTCACAGACGCCGACTGTCTCATCTGCTTTTCGGCTGTCTCTTTTTTGCCATTCACGCAGAAGCTGCAGCTGGACAAGAAGCGCCGTCATTTTGTGCCCTACTGTATCATGGATGTCCCGTGCCATTCTGTTCCGCTCGTGAATGGCAGTGAGTTCTTCGACCTGCTTCGCATATAAATGCAGCTCCTGGTGTGCTGCTGACAGCGCCCGATGCGAATCCGTCAGTTCCTGAAACTGCTGTTTTGCCGTTTCTTGTGCTTCAAGAAGTTTGCGGATTAATTTGCCGACCACCCCGCAGAACACCACAAATGTCATGCTGGTGATGTGATCCATGACGTATTCATTGCCGGCTAGCAGATATGTACGTATGAGGACAATTGAAAACAAAATTGAGCAAAGACATAACAAAAACCATGCCATTTTTCTATTGAACCCGCGCAGAAAAAATGCGACAGCTACCGGGCATAGCATAATAATGAACAAACCATTGCCGGGAAACATGAATCCAAACGAAAAGCCGACCGTAAGATCAATCAGACAAAACCAGACGTCATACTTCTCTGTTTTCAGCAGAAAATGATTGGCTGCATACACGGCAGCTCCTAACGCTATAAATAGATATTCAAACCAGTTATCATCCTTTACGAGGGACAGATACATCGAACAGCTCACCATCAAGGTGAAAATTCTTGTAAATAAAAGAGCCTTCACGCTCATCACTCCTATAAGCAATTCCTTTCTTATCATACCTGCCTCTTGTTATTTTTTACAGATGTTTCTGGAAAATAAAAACCGCATATGAACTTTATGTCATATGCGGCGCTTCCACTTATTTATTCGAATAATGGATGTAAAATGAGGCATTATTTTGCTCTATTTAAGGCGATTGTGCCCGTTACAAGATGGTTCAGTTCCATGTCAAACGCTTACAGGTTGATTCTCTCACCATAACAAGGCGGACAGAAATAAAAAATCCCCCTGCCGTTTTTTACGGCAAAGGGATGACAGTTAAATCACAAATTTGATATGTGTTCCGGAGACAGGGTCTTTCACAAGAAAATGGTTTTCCGTTTCTTCAAGCGAATATCCAGCGTTTTTGACTCGGTCCGCCACACGTTTGAGTTCCTCCTGATAAGGCAGGACAACGGTGTAATAGTCGAGCCCGCTCGCATTTGCCGGCTTAGGCGGCGCATGTTTCCCAGCCCAGATGTTTAAGCCGATATGGTGGTGGTAGCCACCGGCTGAAATGAAGAGAGCAGACATGCCCGCATAGTCTCCGACAATGTCAAAGCCCAGCACATCTGTGTAAAACGCTTTTGCTTCTTTCAGATCGCTGACATGCAGATGAATGTGCCCGATGACCGTACCGTTTGGAAGCGTTGTTTTCCGCTCTTCTCCGGCCTCTTCCAAAAGGCCCTCGGTGTCGACAGCAGTTGTTGTCATGACGTAGTTTCCTTCACGATCCCGCTGCCAAGTGCTGCGGGGACGGTCAGCGTACATTTCAATTCCGTTTCCGTCAGGATCAGAGAGATAGAGCGCCTCGCTGACAGCGTGGTCTCCCTGTCCGAGGGCAATCCCGTTTGCAATCAAGCGGGCGAGTGCGATACCAAGTTCCTTTCTGTTGGGAAGCAGAATCGCAAAGTGATAGAGGCCCGTTACCGTGCGTTCAGGCAAGACGACAGCGCTTGGATTTTCTTCCAAAATAAGCAGGGGGCGTTTTCCGTCAGCCGTTAATTCAGCTTGGCGGTCCGTCTTATTCAAGACTTGAAAGCCGATCACGTTGCAGTAGAACTGAAGGGAACGCTCCAGACTGCGGATTGTGAGTTTGACATAGCCAATGGTTGTATCCTCATGAATGCTGGTCATGCTGTATGCCTCTTTTCTTATGCTGATACGTTTTCGTTCTTTTTTGCTTTAAACACAAATGGGTCCAGTGCCAGGAATCTGCTTCCAGTAAGCGCCAGGTGAATGGATGTCAAAAGCAGAAGGTAATCAAATTCTGCATTGCCCATGAATGGCGCTTTCAGCTTCACTGTAATAATGGCTCCGATCAATGTGAGAGCAAACAGAACACCTACAATACGTGTAGCCAATCCGAAAAAGACGAGCACTCCGCCAACGAGTTCAATCGCTGCGATGACATACGCCATAAAGCTTGGAAGGCCTATGCTGCCGAAAAATTGGATGGTGCCCTCCATTGCCTGAAACTTTGATAAACCGTGAACAAAAAAGATAATACCTGTGATGACTCTTAAAAGTAATGTGCCAATTTCAAATGATTTATTCATTTTTATCCTCCTTGATAAATGTTATCACTTACTTAATGTAAGCTAGTATATATACATAACTTGTTTACGTCAAGTAATTTTGTTACATTTTACGAAATTGAAATAAAAGTACTATAAATCTGTAACAAAAAAGACCTTTGTGCAGGACAAAGGTCTTTTTCTTTATTTCTGAAATTGGCTTTCGTATAAGTCACTGTAAAATCCTTTTTGGCGTACCAGCTCATCATGGCTGCCTTTTTCAATCATTTCGCCGTCTTTTAATACGACAATCTGATCCGCTCTTTGAATGGTATTCAGCCTATGGGCAATGATAACGCTCGTTCTCCCCTCCATTAAGCGGGCAAGCGCTTCTTGGATTTTCACTTCTGTTACGGTATCAATGTTGCTTGTCGCTTCATCCAAGATGAGCAGAACCGGATCGGCCAGCACGGCTCTTGCTATGGAGATCAATTGTTTCTGTCCTTGACTGATGCCCGAGCCGTTTTGCGTCAGCACTGTATCATATCCTTTTGGCATCCGCTCAATAAAGCTGTGGGCATTCGCTGTTTTTGCTGCGGCCTCGACTTCCTGATCGGAGGCATCGAGCCTGCCGTAGCGGATATTTTCTCTGATCGTACCCTGGAACAAGAACGAGTCCTGAAGCACAAACCCCATATTTTTTCTCAGGCTCGCCCTTGTCAGCTTTTTAATATCAATCCCGTCAATTAAAATGCTCCCCTCATTGGGCTCATAAAAACGGGCAAGCAGATTGGTAATAGTGGTTTTTCCCGCTCCCGTCGGGCCGACAAAGGCGATTGACTGCCCGGCCGGCACTGTGAATTGGAGGTGTTTCAGCGTCTGATTGTTTTCCTCGTAGCCGAAGGAAACATTTCGGAATTCAATGCCGCCTGTTTGTATCGGCTGATGCAGGGCATTCTTTTCATCCTCACGCTCCTCTTTTTCATCCAGCACGTCAAACACCCGTTCAGCGCCGGCAATAGCGGACAGCATCGTATTAAACTGATTGGCCAGATCATTTAAAGGGCGTGTGAACTGTCTTGAGTACTCGGCAAAGACAACGATGGTGCCGATGGATATCCAGCCTTTCAGCGCAAACAGTCCGCCGATTGCAGCAATGATCGTAAAGCTTAAATTGTTTAAAGAGTTCATCACTTTCGGGATAAAGCCGGAAATCGTCTGTGCCCAGAAGCCTGAAGTCTTGAGTGCAGCGTTTTTTTCCAGAAATTCAGCTGTAATCTGATCTTCCCGTGAATACGCTTTGATGACCTTTGCGCCTGAAATGCTTTCTTCTATATATCCGTTCAGCTCGCCGAGGTTTTTTTGCTGTTCTTTAAACAGTTTTCCCGTACGGTTTGTGATCCATTTCAGACTCACCGCCATTACCGGAATGATCGTCAGCGTGATCACCGTCAGAAGCGGACTCATATACAGCATGACAGCAATCGTTCCGACGAAAGTGATGACACTCGACAGAATTTGAATCACCGACGTATTTAAAGTGGAGCTGACATTTTCGATGTCATTGGTCACCCGGCTCATCAGCTCACCATGCCGCTGTTTATCAAAAAACGGGATCGGCAGCTCATGCAGATGGGTGAACAGCTCGCTTCGCATTCTAAAAACTGTGCCTTGCGAAATCGTGATCATCCAATAGTTTTGAAACCAGAGTGATAAAGATTGAATGAGATATATGCCAAGCAGAATGAGCAGAACGGGAATAAGCCCGCTGACCGTCTGGCCGACGATGAAATGGTCGATGGCCTTTCCGATCACAAAGGGGCCGAGGAGGCCGAATATCGCGCTGATTACGACCATCAGCATAACGAGTATGAGCAGCCCTTTTCGTTCTGCCAGGTAAGACCAGATTCGTCTCAGGGTGCCTTTTGTATCCTTTGCTTTCGCCCTTTTTTTGGCGCGTTCTTTTTTATCGATTGGGATTTTGGGATATTGGAAAGGCTTGCGGATGTCTTTCAGCACGACTCGCTCCCCTCCCTTCCGAATTGTGACTCGTAAATGCGCTTATATAAATGTGAGTCAGAAAGCAGCTGGCTGTGTGTGCCTTTTTCTATCAGCTCTCCATCCTCGAGCAGCAAGATTTCATCAGCTTTCATGGCCGTTATTATTTTTTGTGTAATGATTAAGGTTGTGCACTCATATGTGCTGATGGCCTCAAGCAGATTCGCTTCCGTTTGCAGGTCAAGCGCGCTTGTGCTGTCATCCAAAAGAAGGATGGAGGGTTTTCTGATCAGTGCCCTTGCAATAGAAATCCGCTGCTTTTGACCGCCGGACAAATTGACGCCTCTTTGTCCCAGGACGGTATCATATCCCTTCGGAAGCTTCATGATCGTTTCATGGATTTGCGCATGTTTGGCCGCTTCCATTATTTCATCAAGTGAAGCATTTTCTTTGCCCCAAGCAATATTTTCTTTGATCGTGCCTGAGAACAAGAGCACTTCCTGGGGCACAAATCCGATTTGCTTGCGAAGGCCCTCCGCCGGAAAGTCATCAATAGGCTTTTCATCTATGTAAATGCTGCCCGAATCCGGCTGATAAAGCCGCGGAATGAGCTGAAAAAGCGTCGATTTCCCTGATCCTGTCGCCCCGAGAATCGCGATCGTTTCTTTCGGCTTTGCGGAAAATGAGACATTGCGCAGCGCTTCTCTGTCCATATCCGGATATCGGAAGGACACATCCTGAAAGTCAATTCGGCCTGACAAGCGAGATGAGAGTAATCCTTCCTCCTGCTCGTCACCTTCTGTTTCAAGCACCTCGCCGATTCTGTCGCCTGAGGCTTTTGCCCGGGTGAAAATCATAATCAAAAACGGGAACATAGAAAGCGCACCCGTAATTCGTGTCGCATAGTTAATAACCGCAACGACATCGCCGACTTGAGAACCTCCGCTTGTGATGCTGTGAGCTCCCGCCCATAAAATAAAAAGAATGCAGAGGTTCATCAGCAGCATCAGCACAGGCATCGTAAATTCTACAAGCTGAAATGCCGAGACCGTTTTTTGCATCAGCATCGTGTTTGCTTTGATAAATCTCTTGACCTCATGGCTTCCGCGCAGCAGCGCTTTAATCAGCTTGATCGCAGTTAAATTCTCCTGCATGATCGTATTCACCTGATCCAGCCGCTTCTGCACAGACCGGAACAGCGCCCCGCCCTTTTTCAGTACCCAAAGCAAAAACAAAATCAGGATCGGAATCGTCACAAGAAGAAAAAAGCCGAGCTTCACATTAACGGCGAGTGACAGCGCAATGCCGCCCAAAATCATTAACGGCGCACGCAGCATAAACCTCAGGCTCATAAAAATCAGGTTTTGCACCTGTGTTACATCATTTGTCAGCCTTGTCATATAGGATGAGGACGAAAACTGTCCAAATGTTGAATAAGAGAAGGACTGAATTTTTTGAAAAAGCCCTTTTCTCGTATCGTAGGAAAAGCTTTGGCTGACATGGGCAGCGTAAAAGGAATTCAGCATACCCGCCGCAAATGATAAAATGGTCAGACCGATCATGACCGCACCCCATATCCAAACGTGCCGCATGTCTTGCTTCAAAATCCCATCGTCGATGATTTTTGCGATCAATAGAGGCTGTACCAGTTCAACCGCGAGTTCCGTCAGCATGAGAATCAGCGCAATTCCCACCAGAAGTGAGTATGGTTTTAAATATGATAAAGCCTTTGACATGTAAAAGCCTCCAAATCCCTTTAGCAATATGTACTTTTTATTTTAATTGTTTGCGGGGCTTGATGAAAGAATTTTACTTTTAGGATGTGTTATGAAAGCAAAGAAAAAACTCTGAATCTAATATCGATTTAGAGACTGTGTTTTAAAAGGAGTTCGTCTGGCCGCAAAGAGACAATGCAGCATAGGAATGGAAAGTGAATTGAAAGGAAACCGTGCGAATGTTTTAAGAGCAGAGCAATCGGGCTTTATACGCTCCGAAAAGAGGCTTCTCAGTACCCATCGAGCCGAATGCAATAAAACCGATTGATGACAATACTCACCATTTGAGAGCATTTCCTGGCTGATCTCCATTCACTAAAAGCATATCAGTAATTTTACTCCACAGAAGTTAAGGTGCGGGATTGACTTAGGTCAATGAAAAGACACTAGAAAGATAACTTGAACTAAAGGAAAAATATAAAATAGAAATTTTAAAACGAAGACCTTTTTTGCGAGGAATACTTCTCTGATAAAAAATGAGGTGATACATTTCTGAAATCTTATTTAAAACCCTAAATAGAGTGCAAATTGAAGCACCTCTATTTAGGATCTGCACATTTTATATTACCTAATAAAAACTAAAGCCACTCCATATTCCTTGCTCTTGTCGAACTCTTTTATTACTCTCATGACCTGCCAGTTTTGTTTAGGAGATTCAGTTTTTGTTGCAATTCCGTTATGCGCTTGAATAAAGTCTCCAGCTTTTACTGTGCTGTCGCATCTTACATAAACCTGCCCTACAAGCCCCACAACATTCCATTCATCCCTCTCTTCCCTAGAAGCATAGTTCTTATCCGGCTTATATTCAGGGTTTTCTCTAGGTGCCATGACGAGCTGGCCATTAGCACCTTTCTGTTTCTCATAAATATATCCGCCAAAGTCATTCTTCAAGTATCTTCCGGACCAATGAAAGCTTGACTCACCAAGAATCACACCTGCTGTTTCAGAAATAACGCCAAGCATAATGTCACCTTTATTCGCAGGTCTAATCTTATCTCCTTCAAGAGTAACCAAGGTTCCTGTCGCAATTTTTTCACCGCTTAAACTCTCAAAGTACTCAGCGTAATCGGTAAACGTTTGGGAACTTTTTATGCTTCCTGAAGCCTTAATCGTTCCATCTTTTGCATGAAGTTCAATCTTTCTGTTTGCTGAGGATGGTGTGCTCCCGCTTGCCCATCCCAGAGCAACTGAGTCTGAATTCGGATTGATCGTATTATATGAGGCGATCACTGAAGATTGAGCAGCGCCAGTTGCTCTTCCCCGAACTGATCCGGCTACAAAATTATTATTTCCAGTAGCATGAGATTCACGAGAACCAATAACCCCGCTTCCTTTATGTTTAAACAAAAAGTACGGCGTTACGACTCCGCCAATTTTAAAATCGGTTTCATAGCCTGAAAAATCACAATTAGAAACATTGAGATCTGGATCAGTAGAATATATACCAACAGTACCACTGTTATTTTTAGGCGATCTTTGCCCCCATACATTACTAACTACAGACTCGTACATACCGCTCCCGAAAACAACACCCTTTTCGCCTGAATCAATTAAAGTCACACCATCAATCATTACTTTGCCGACAGAATTGTCGCCACCTACAATATAAATATCATTATCAGCAGTCTTAAATCCTCGAATCGTTATATTCTTCAAATTGATTAGGCGTCCTTTATAATACACACTTACTACTGAATTTCCCTTATAGTTAATTGATGAATCATCGCATATAGCATGAAAATTCACCACGTTGACACCATCGTAGCCTGAAATTTGCAGAGCATTCGGTCCGGTACCTTTATAAAGATCATTTGGCTTAGGGTTATATGCGATACAGTTAGCCAGCTGAACATCATGAGCTGATGCTGATTGAGGATCACTTGCTGTGTGGTGTCCTATATGCCGAATGCAAAAACTAATCGCATTCTCATAGGCACGGCAGTTCACGAGCTGAACTCTTTTCGCAGCCGGAGCATAGTCATGAGCTTTAATTTCAAATCCTCGAACTCCTCCAATTGCGATACAGCTATCAACCATTACATCCTGAGACCCATCATCAATTTCAAAACAGTTTGTATTTGAAGATCCATCATTTAACCCCATTGGATGATAGGATAGACAATGACTGAAAGTCGTATGCTTTCCAAAGTGACATGTGAAATTGTCATCACCCGAGCCTGTTGCTTCGCAATATGAAAAGGTTACAAAGTTGCAGCCACCAGGCTGATAAAAGGCAGGATCATCATTTTCTCCGTGTCTGTTATAATTTGGGCTTGTAGCATCGAATCCGTGAAGGCCGGCATTTTTTGCAAAAACATGCTCTACAAATGAGTAATCCACATTTGCAAAAAGCAAGCAGCTTGAGGTGGGGCCTTTAGGGATCTTCCACCCAGCAGGGCGCGTATCTTTGTTCCAGTCCAGTGTTACATGTCCAATATAGATATTTTCATTACCATTTGTATGATCACTATTGGTAAGTACAGAGTGACCCACTGGTGTGTCGTCTAATAACTTGATGATGGTTCTTTTCTTACCTGCTCCAACCAGCATTGTATTCGAAGGAACAAGCAATCCAGATACCCTAAATACGCCTGCAGGAACTTTTATCAGATAACCGCCCTCGGCCATCGCATCCTGAAATGCTTGCGTATCATCCGTAACTCCGTCTCCTTTGGCTCCATAATCCATTACGTTTCGTTCTTCATGATACTCAAATCTGTTTTCATACATTTTGAGTCGTTCATTTAAGTTTTCAAATGTTGTTGTTCCATCATAAAGCGCAGTCCCAATTTTACGATCGATTGTTTCAAAATTCTCAGCAAGCTTTGAATCAATCTCAATGCTTTCAATTTTTTCAGGTTTGTAAAGACCTAAAAATGTTGTATAATTCTCCATTTTTCTACCCCCTAATTTTCGATAAACATCCCTTGCACTTATAGGTGGCAAACGTATGACAAACAAAAATGCGCTGTCTTAAAACAGCGCACTGATAAACCTTGACTATTCAACTTAGTAATTTTTCCACACGCTCCCGCATCTGCGGCACACTCAATCCGATAATCACCTGAAACGCTTTCCCGTTTCTGACGACGCCGTGTGCGCCAAGCGCGCGGAAGACGCTGTCGGGTTCGACCTTTTTTTCATCCTTGACGCTGACTCTGAGGCGGGTGGCGCAGTTTGTGACCTCGGTGATGTTGTCTTTTCCGCCTAACGCTTCGATGTACAATGCAGCGGTTTCATCTGCCGTTTCTGCAGCGGAGGCTGTTTCGTCCTTTTTGTTTTTTCTTTCTCTGTATTCTTGTTTCGAATACAGCTTTGTTTCCTGCTGATCGTCAATTTCCCGTCCCGGTGTGGCAATATTGAATTTGAGGATCAGAAATCGGAAGACGAAAAAATAAATTGCAGTAAATGAGAGTCCAATCAGAATTTGATACACATACGTCATACCGTGGCTGCCAAAGAGCGGAATCCAGTTCAGGGTAACCGCCTCAATTAACCCGCCCCCCATGTTTCCGACAACACCGGCCATATACATGACCGTCGACATTGTCGCGGCGAGTACGGCGTGAACCGCAAATAGGAAAGGAGAGATGAATAAGAAAGTAAACTCAATCGGCTCTGTGATGCCGGCGACGATGGCCGTGAGTGTGACAGGAATCAGCAGGCCGGCAACGAGTTTTTTCTTTTCCTTTTTGGCTGTGACATAAAACGCGAGCGCAATCCCCGGAATGCCGAAGATTTTTGAATTGCCGTGAAGCGCGAATCCGCCTTGCGGGAACAGCTCCTTCAGCGGTTTGGCGCTTTGTGAATATTCACCAAGGTGCTGCGCCCAATACGTGACGATCCCGCCTTCCGCCACAGCCGGGCCGTAGATGAACGGCGTGTAAATAAAATGATGAAGACCGGTCGGAATCAAGATCCGTTCCAAAAATGTGTAAATCCAAACGCCCACCGCCCCGGAAGCGACAAGAAAGCTTTGAAGCGACCCGATTCCCGTTTGGACCATCGGCCAGATAAAAGACACGGCCAGAGCGACCGGAATCATAATGAAGAAGGAAATCATGACGATATACGTGGAGCCTTGAAAGATGCCGAGAAAATCAGGCAGTTTTTTATCAAAATAGCGGTTATGCAAAAATACGACAATGGAAGAAATAAAGATTGCCCCGATAATGTTGGTATCAAGCGTTTTAATGCCGGCAATCATCGTTAATCCGCTCGTTCCGCCGACCTCTTGATTCATATCGACGCCAAAGGCGCCTCCCCAGACTGTCAGGATCGAGCTGACAAAATAATTAAACGTTAAATAAACCGTAAGCGCTTCCAAACAAGCGCGTGCCTGAGCTTTTTTCGCCAAAGCGACTGGAATGCCGATGGCGAATAAAAGCGGCATTTGATTAAATACCGTCCAGCCGCCTTGCTCAATGATATACCAGCACTGATACCAAAACCCATCAGGATCAGCGAGCGGCCCCATCAGGGTTTCGTTTTTGAAAAGCGTGCTGACACCCACGATAATGCCGGCGAACGCAAATAATAATACAGGCACAAACATCGCGCTTCCAAAGCGCTGGACTTTTTGCATCATACCAAAACCCCCTGCTACTCAATGTCGTTTTTTTCAGCTTCTTTGTAATCAACATATGCGCGGAACAATGCTTCGCCAACGAGAAAAAACGGCGCAAAAGCGACAATTTCTTTTTTATCACTCAATGTCACGGGCTTGCTTGTCGCATAAAGATTATGCGGTGTGAGCTGGGCGAGGACATTGTTTTTCAAATTCGTAATGGAAATAAAGGGAACTCCCTTTGCGGAAAGCATTCTTGCCTGCGGAATCAGCTCAGGCGTTTCTCCGGACAGCGAAATGATGATAAACAGGTCATTCACCTTAAAATCATCCTGCATCTGGTCAAATTCATTTCTGCCCTCAATTAAAATCAGATACTTATTGAGAGGGATAAACATTCTTTGCAAATCATGGGCGCATATCTTTTGCGCCGTTCCGGACCCGTACACGAAAATGCGGTCCGCTTCATCAATCAGCTGGCACATGTCCGTCATGTCCTTTGTCCTTATAAACTTCAAATTTGCTTCAATATCATCCAGCAGCTTTTGAAAACTCATACTCTCGCCTTCTTCCGGCTGATCTTCCCACTTCAAAAAAACGCGAAATTCACTGTAGCCGCTGAAACCGAGCTTTTGGGCAAGACGCAAAATCGAGGAACGCGATACGCTGCATGCTTTCGCAAGGGCATCGATTCCAAGACGATAGCACGTGTTCTTGTGATTCAATATATATTTCAAAATATGAAAATCATTGTCATTTAATTTACTGTAATGCTGATTAATCAGTTCTTCGAGCTGCATATCAGATCCCCCCATTTTCTTTCTATTATATACAATATAGATTTCGAAAATGGGGGATTTTTCAGTTATGAGATACGGCTCGGGCTTTGATCAAGCTCAGGCCAGAAATCTTTGTTGGCCTCCAATAAATCTTCGAGAATAAGCCTTGCCACACGGGCGTTCGGCACTGTTTTTGAGAGAATGAGCGCCTGCCATAGCTTTTGGAAGGATTTTTCCGTCCACGCCTCAACTGTCAATTTTTCAACTGATACCTGCTGTTCCATCAGTCCTTTTTGGAACTGCGGAATGTTTCCGACTGTGATCGGTTCAGGCCCGTTTGAGCCGACGATACACGGCACCTCTACCATCGCTGTCGGGTCAAAGTTTGCGATTGCGCCGTTATTTTCAACGATTAAAAGCATTCTTTCACCTGTATTGTAGGCAATGGCGCGGGCAAGATCGACGATATATGACGCGTGATCGTCTATTTTGATTTCGCTGTTTTTAGAGGACTGCTCGCGTGCAATCATGTCGCATTGGCTGAAAATAAAGGCTTCGCGTCCTTCCATGACTTCGTTTGCCCGCGTATGGTTCGGATTTGATTTTTTCACCATGTCATCCGGGAACAGATAATATTGTAAATACGTATTCGGCAATGTGTACGGATCGGCGGCCTGCACGTCACGCGCTTTTGCGAACGTGTCATTCCAGCTCGCCTCCACCGCCTCGGACTCTGCGTTCGGAATATACCCGTACTGAGACACATGTTCCTTCAGCTTCGGCATTAAATCATTGCCCTCTTGATCCTGAATGGATGTCCACCAGCCGAAATGATTTAATCCATAATACCGGACCTTCATTTCTTTTCTTGAGGACAGGCCGAGAATTTGCGCCATACGGTCTTCGATACCGACCGGCATATCACAGATGTTGAGGATTTTCGAGTTCGGTCTGAGGCGTCTCGTTGCTTCCGCCACAATCGCCGCCGGGTTGGAGTAATTCAGCATCCACGCATCTGGCGAGTATGTTTCCATGTAATCTAATATTTCAAGCACGCCGCCAATTGAACGCATACCGTATGCGATACCGCCCGGTCCGCACGTCTCCTGGCCCACAACTCCGTACTTCAGCGGAATTTGCTCATCAAGCGCACGCATCGCGTATTTCCCTACCCTGATGTGTGCCATGACAAAATCAACGTCTGTAAAAGCTTCTTCCGGGTCAGTCGTCGCTGTAAATTCAATTTCGGGTGCTTTTTCTCTGATAAAAACGTCACAGGCCCCCGCGATCCGCTCCTGTCTTTCCTTATCATTGTCATACAGCTTCAGCTTTCTGATCGGAAACTCATCCAAATGGTCTAAGAGCATCAGAAC
Organism: Bacillus sp. 7705b; assembly: GCF_002289525.1. NCBI lineage: Bacteria > Bacillati > Bacillota > Bacilli > Caryophanales > Bacillaceae > Bacillus > Bacillus sp. 7705b. The sequence continues at coordinate 19,093 of NZ_NSDH01000049.1, forward strand.
AATCCCGGGAGTAAATGTGCTCCCTCCGCCCGCTATTACGATTGAGAATGATTTTTTCTTCATATGACGACCTCCTTGATAACGTTTACATTTTATTTATATCATGTGACAGCTTGTCTCGTAATGCTTTTGGCGCACTTAGGTCATTTGATCAGTTTTAGTTTTTTTTCCCATTGAGCGGGAAATTTCTCACTTATCTATCAGTTCAACAATTTGATTTTTTTACCTTTTTTGTAATCTCAAAGTCTCATCATCTGTGAAATTTGAGTGAATATACGCCCTTCCAATTCTTATGAAAAGGTTCTTTTGTACGATTCGGATACATGCCGAATTATTTATAATCATTTATATAAAACATCCATTTGTGCGTTAATTTAGGAAAGGCAGGGGACAAAAGTTGGACTCACATAAAGTCATCGAGCTTGCAAATCAGTACAGTGCAGCCGCAGAAGAGGTCAGAAGCTCAAAAATGCTCCTTGACTCCCGGTTATCTGCATTGGGCGATGCGTGGCAGGGAAAAGCAAGAGACACATTCGACCAGGATTTCGAGGAAACAAAAGCCGCCTACGATCAGTTCGAACAGGAGCTGCTTGAAACAAGCCAGGAACTTAAGGCAGCTGCCGTAAAAATAGAAGAACGAAAAGCTGAGATTGCCAGAATGGAAGAATTAGAAAGAAAAGCAAGAGAGGAAAGACATAAACTCGAGAGGTGAATAGCGTGTCAGGAAACATTGCAGTTGATCCGGATAAGCTTGAACAGCTGGCAAATGATGTGGTCACAGAATTAACTGATATGGAAAACAAATATAAGGATTTGCATGCGGAGCTGGGACAGCTGATTTTACAATGCGATCCCCGCTACAGCAGCTGTTTTTCGGGGGTTGGGGATGCTTGGAGCTCAGGAAAAGCACTCGTCAGCAAGCTGAGTGACAATGAGATATTCATTAGAAAAACGAGCGACAAATTTGTTGAGCAAGACAATATTTTACGAAAGCTTTATAACGCTTACGACAAATACGGAACGATGACAAGCTTAACCGCCCTGATGCTGACCCAGGGAAAATACTACGGATTAGGGCTTACAAAGTTTGTGAAACAGCCAAGCGGCTTACATACTGCACGGCATTCAAAGCTTCTATTGGACATTTCCAGAGCAGTAGACAGCTCCCGTTATCAAAAAGCAGCCAGAGTGCTTTTGAACCCAAAATATCTGTTTAAAAAGACAAACCGGCCATTTTCTGATTTGGTACATAAAAAGTTTACAAAATACTTTCCGCAGGACACGGTGGATTTTTCAAACAGCGTAAGGAGCTATACAAGAGGATTTGTTAATGAAGCCGGCGTACGCTCAACACTGAAGGATGTCGGAAAAACAGGCTTGAAATTCGCAAAAGGAAATGCCATTACAGCGACACTCATAACCGGAGCGACAGAAACGTTTGGAGCAGGCTTAAAGATCGCCGAAAATTACGCGAAATACGAAGACAAACCCGAAGTGCTCAAACGGGAAAATGCAAAAGCTGTTGGCAATGCAGTCAATAACACTATTTTTGTCGCTGGCGGCGCAACGGCAGGCGCTGTAATAGGCGGGGCGATCGGAAGTTTTGCAGGCCCTGTTGGTACTGTCCTCCTTGGCGCAGCTGGCTCTTATGTTGGCGGAGTGGTAGGAGAACAAATTGCCAAATTTACGGCAGGTTTCGCCGAAAAGGCAGCCTTAAAGCTGAAAGAACCGATTCATGCTGTTGTAAATACTGCCAAAAAAGGTCTGGAAGCTGCCGGTAAAGTCGTGAAAACGGTGAATGACGGCATAGATGCGGCCAATAAAACAATTCATAAAGGAATGGCCAAAGCAAAGAAAACGGCGGACTCGCTCATACACGGCGCAACTCATTTCCTTAAAGGCAAACTTTCATTCGGATAGGAGAATAAATCATGAATCAGTTTACGATCAGCTTAGAAGAGCTCATATTTTGTTTTTACAGCGAAGGCTTTTTTGAACAGGGCATGTCACTGAAGCAAGCCTATTTTCCTGAAATAGAGGATGAGCAGCTCGGATTTTTATTTGAAGCAGCCTGCCGTTCGCTTTTGGCGAAGGATGCTGCTGAATATCGGAATCATCAATACAGGTTAAAGGACGAGTATTGCCCGTTTATCCACGTATTAAATGACGCGGACTATACAGTGAAGCTTTCCAAGTTTGACGAGCAAGGCAGCGAACGGAATGTTTCCTGCCATGTTTCAAAATTTGGCACCTACTCCCATGAGCTTCTTTTTGATGAGCAAGTACATAGTATAAAAAAAATGGAATCAAGCGACGGATTACTTACAAAAACAGCGGAGTTTTTAAATATAATAGATACCGAGGATAAAAGCGAATCTATCCTGACTTTGACATCAAAAGAATTTGAAGCACTTCTGGAAGGTGCTTCCGAGACTCCCTCATACCTGAAGGAATTCCTTGGAAAGCACGACTACCAAGAGGACATTACCCGGTTTATAAATGATTTGTCATTACGTAAAGGAAAGATGGATACCCTGATGCGCCTGTCTTACGATAAAGATAACGCACCGGAAGTGGATGACATGGCTTTTATCCTGCCCGGCACCCGCCATACTTGGCTTGTAACGGGTATCACCCAGAATGAATTTACTGTCATGGCTGCTCATAAGGATGTTGTAAATCAAATCATTTCAAAACCGAACGAGAATCTGAATTGATAAAAGGAGAAGAGCATTGGAAAATCAAGTAGTCGAAGTCAAAAGCAGAATGTTCCTGAGAATATGGGCTTTTGTCGGATCTGCCGGTATGGGGCTTGCTTGTTTATGGCTGTTTTATATGGGGATTACCTTTCAAACGAAATATTATCTCCTAGCCATTCCAGCAGGTTTTCTATTCACCTTGTTTTGTTTATATTTATTTATCATCTTTTTTCCTGCCTTTACCCCTAGGGGAAATATCATCTTCCGTATTAAAACCGGAAAAGATGGTGAGATATTCACTGACAAAGCAGCTGTGAAATTTGCCGATATCAAGAAAATTGAAATGAATCGCAATAAATACCGCTTAAAAGGGATTTTTCAGGAAGATGTCATAATTCAAACAACTGACCACAAGACAATTCGCATTCCGACTTGGAACATCATTCCAAACCCTTTGTTTTTTGAAGCGGTTGAACGTTATATGCTGCCCCATATGACGGAAGAGGCGAAAAACAATTGGATCAGCCAGTTTACGGAGATTCAGCGCAGTGTGTATGTAAAGGAATTTGAAGAGAATCCAAAGCTTTAACGCCTCTCTCTCCTTTATAATGAAATGTAATTGAAGTTTGAGGGGTGCGCGTGATGCTGATGACCATTCTTTTATTTCTCGCGGCGGGACTTGCTGAAATTGGCGGAGGCTATTTGATTTGGCTGTGGCTGAGAGAAGCGAAGCCCGTCGGATACGGGGCAGCCGGGGCGCTGATATTGATTGTATACGGCATTCTCCCGACGTTTCAATCCTTCCCTTCCTTCGGCCGTGTATATGCCGCTTATGGAGGGGTGTTCATCGTACTAGCTGTCTTTTGGGGGTGGCTTGTCGATCGGAAAACTCCTGATCTGTATGACTGGATCGGCGCACTGATTTGTCTGATCGGGGTTTGTGTGATCTTATTCGCGCCGCGAGCATAACAAAATGGCCTGCTTATGAAAGCGGGCCATGTTTGTTTAATCCTCTTTTAAGTTGTTCAGCAGCACTTCATGCTCCTGCTGCGGTTCGTCCAGCGGATAAATTCTTGCTGTTCCGGTTTCTTCATTCACATGCTGAATGTAAATCGGAACTCCGTTATAAGTTACTTTCTTCATATCCGGTGATTCCACGATTTCTTTCGCTCTCTGTATATTCATCTCAACACCCTCCTTCACCCATAACGTTTCCATTTCTTGAAAGAAGTATGCTTTATGATCCAGCGGTCATATTAAATTTTTTCAATCGTTTGTAGAAGGTGCTGCGCGGAATGCCGCTGATTTTCGCGGCTTGGGAGACGTTTCCTTTTGCCGTTTCAAGCGCATTGATGAGGATATCTTTTTGAATTTGCTCACGGAGAGTAAGCGCCTTTGTTTCAGCCCCCTTTTCTTTTACGGGGCCGATCGGCAAGCCCGACGCTTCGAGCAATAAGGAAAGCGGCTCGTCACTCAGCCGTCCGTCCGGAAACCTGATGGAAAGGCGTTCAAAGACATTAAACAGCTCGCGGATATTCCCCGGCCACTTCCATTGCTTCAGTACGTCCAAAAAGGCAGGCGGAAGCTCTCCCGGCCATCCATTTTTCTGTGTGTAGCACGCAAAGAGGGCCTCAATATCTTCGAGGCGGTTCCGCAGCGGAGGAAGATGAATCGGGTAGACATGAAGGCGGTAAAACAGGTCCTCTCTGATTTTTCCGCTTTCTGCGAGTTCACGCAAATCACAATGTGTGGCTGCAATCACTCTGATATCAACCGGAATTTCTTTTGTCCCGCCGACCGGCGTAATCTTGCGTTCCTGAAGCACCCGTAAAAGCGCCACCTGCATCGAGTGAGAAATTTCTCCGATTTCATCTAGAAATAAGGTGCCGTGATTCGCTTTTTGGAAGGCGCCTTTGTAGCCATCTCGTTTCGCTCCTGTAAAAGCGCCTTCTGCATAGCCGAACAGCTCGCTTGCGATTAAATCCGACGGGATCGCTCCGCAATTCACGGCTACAAACGGGCCGTTCTTACGGTCGCTGTTTTCATGAAGCGCGCGGGCCGCGACTTCCTTGCCCGTGCCGGTTTCACCCGACAGGCAAACTGTCGCATCAGCCGCGGCCGCTCGTTCGAGGCTTTTGAGCATCGCTTGCGATTGCCTGCTTTGTCCGAGGACTCCATTGAATCGAAAGGCCGGCTTTTTCTTTTGTTCCGATAAATAAAAACAAGTGCCGCTGTCCCCCATGGTGACCGCTTTATCGATTGTAAAACCCCTTTCCTTCAACTCATAAAGATGCCGGCCTTGCCAATCCGGTATTGACGATCGTATCGGCAGGCTTGCGCCGATGATGTGCTGTTTGGCATTACAAAGCACGATCGGTACACGGGACGCTGTCCTATCAGCAAAGCGGCTGAGCAGTTCAAGCTCTTTCTCCCTGCTTTTGGCTGCCAATTCTCGTTCCGCGGCAAAGGCAATGGCCGCGGCAATGCCGAGCATATTTGGCTGTGCATGCGCTGCCGGGCAAGAGATATCAATCACCCCCGCAAGACTGCCGTCCTCATAATGAATCGGTGCTGCTGAGCAATTCCAGTGATGGGAGGCGACAGAATAATGCTCTGATCCTTGAATGACAACCGGCTCGCTAATGTGAAGCGCCGTTCCAATTGCATTTGTGCCAACCGCCGTTTCTGTCCAGCACGCGCCTTCGACAAAGTTAATGCGTTTGGCTTCATGCAGCGCGAGGCGATGGCCGTCAAGCGCCAGCACCATGCCGTCCGCATCAATTAATAGCGCCATCATTTCCATTTCTTTTATTGCGGGCAGCAGTTTTTCCAGGTAAGGCATTGCGGTAGACAGAAAGAATGAATGCTTGTTTGACTGCTGATCCAGTTCCGTTTGCTGCAAAACCTTCGGGCCTTTTTCTAAATAGGGGTTAACCTCAGCCTTTCTGCAGCGGTGCCAGGACTCGGCTATCCTTTTTCTTATTCGGGCTTCGTCCAGCACGCCGTCTTTCACAAAACGTTTCCAGGTTTGCAAATCGTTCGGGATCGAATTCATTCCTTGATCGTTCCTCCCTTACACGCCGTTTTCATCTATTGTAGGGGAAAAATAAAGCGCTTTCAACACAAAAAAGCCGGCGCATTCGCCAGCTTTTCTTTTTATGCATGCACCGCAAGCCCAATTGTGCTTAACAATGCTTCGTGCAGCGTTTCCGACAGTGTCGGATGGGCCGCGATAAAATGCTCTGCCATATCCGCCGTCATTTCTCCGTTCATGATGGCAGCCGCCTGGCCGATAAGCTCGGTCACATCCGGTCCGATCATTGAGACTCCGACGATTTCGCCGAACTCCGGTTCCGCCACGATCTTGACCTTTCCTTCCGCTTGGTGTTTGATGAGCGCCTTCCCGTTTGCGGAAAAAGGAAATTCACCAATCTGTACATCTCCGTAAACGTGTCTTGCCTGTTTTTCCGTCAATCCGATACATGCGATTTCCGGCGATGTGTAAATACATCGGGGCACGTTTTTTTCGTTCATTTTGACGTCGCGTCCTGAAGCGTGTGAAGCGGCGATGATCCCTTCATGGAAAGCTGCATGGGCCAGCTGAATGCCACCGATCGCGTCCCCGCATGCGTAGATATCAGGCACATTGGTCTGCATCTGCTCATTTACGGGAATACCTTTTTGGGAAAAATCAATTCCCGCCTGGTCAAGCTGTAATCCATCCAGACGAGGTTTTCTGCCGATCGCCACCAGCACATAATCGGCCTTCGTCTTAAACTCACGCTGTCCGCTTTTCCATATCGCCGTTTTGGCTGCTTGATCAACACGCTCTAACCGGGAGGAGGTGTGAACTTCAACTCCGTCTTCCTCAAGCTTTTCCTGAAAGAGACGGGCGATATCCTCGTCCTCTGCCGGGATCAGCTGGCCGGCCGTTTCAATGATCGTCACCTTCGTTCCAAGTCTGGCGAACAATCCGGCATACTCGCAGCCGATCACACCGCCGCCAACAATCACAAGCGAAGCGGGAATGTCTGAAAGGGCGAGTGCGTCTTTGCTGTCAATAACCCATTCGCCGTCAAACGGGGCAAAGGGCAGCTCGATCGGCTCTGATCCGGTTGCGATCAATATTTGTTCCGCCTCTCTGATTTCTTTGCCGTTCTCCCCTTCGATCAAGAGCTTCTTGTCAGAAAGAAAGGAGGCCTCTCCCTTCACAACTTGTATTTGATTTTTTTTCATTAAGTACTGTACGCCTTGGACAAGCTGGCTGACAACCTGCTGTTTTCGGCTCTGCATTTTGTCCCAATCAACCGATATTGCACCGGGCGGAAGTTCAATGCCGAAGCGCCCGGCATGTTTGATTTTATCGAGCACATTTGCGCTTTCTAACAAAGACTTCGTCGGAATGCAGCCTTCATTCAGGCAGGTTCCTCCAAGTGAGCCTTTGTCAATGAGCAGCACCTTTTTTCCCTGCTGTGCCGCTGAGACTGCTGCCGCATAGCCCGCTGGTCCCCCTCCGATAATGGCTAGTGCCATGTTCTCACCTGCTTTTCTATAAAATTAACGTTGCCGGTTCCTCCAAATATGTTTTGATCGTCTTCAGAAATTCAGCTGCCGGAGCGCCGTCACAGGTTCTGTGATCAAACGTCAGGCTGAGCGGCAGTATCGCACCTCTGACAATCTCCTCCCCTTGAAAAACCGGCGTGTCATAGCTTGCTCCGATGCCGAGAATGCCTGTTTCGGGCGGATTTAATATCGGCGTAAAATGCTCCACGCCGGATGCGCCAAGGTTTGTGATTGAGAAGGTCGAGCCTTGCAATTCTTCGCTTCCCGCCCGTCCCTCGCGTGCTTTTTTGGCATGTTCTGAGATGGATTGAGCCAGTTCGATCAGCGATTTCTTTTCAGCATGGCGGATCACAGGCACAACCAACCCTTTTTCAAGAGCAACAGCCATTCCAAGATGAACATGAGGATGTGTGATAATGCGCTCATTTTTGTAGAAGCTGTTCAGCATAGGGTGTGATTGTAGAGCGAGCACCGCAGCTCTTGAGACAAAATGAGTGATCGTCAATTTCGCGCCGTGCCGTTCCTCAGCTGTCGGCGAAAGCTGTTTTTGAAGAGCTGCCAGCTTAGTGATATCAGCCTTCATTGTAATCGTCAGCTGGGCGCTGTTTGCCAAGCTTTCCTGCATTCTGGATGCGATCACTTTTCTCATGCCTGTAACTGGCGTTTCCTGCGCCTTTTGCTCAGAAACCGGCTCTGTCTGCTCTTTTTTCTGTTCAGCAAGCGCCTTTGTTACATCGTCTTTCACGATTCGCCCGCCTGGTCCTGTGCCTTTCAGATGTTTCACGTCTAATCCCGCTTTTTCCGCGATTTTCCTGGCGACTGGAGATATTTTGATTCGTTCTTTTTTACCGGCTGCGGGTTTGTTTTCTTGTTTTGAAGGCTGGACGGCTGGCGGCTCACTATCTTCTGCAGCAGGCTCTTTCGCCTCTTCCTGCACCGATTCATTGGCGTTCCCGATATAGCAGATGGCTGTGCCAGGCGGAACCTCTTCCCCTTCTTTCACCTTAATATCAATCAGCGTGCCCTTTTCAGGCGCTTCGATTTCCATTTCAATTTTCTCCGACTGAATGCTGGCGATGCTTTCTCCCTTTTCAACCGGATCTCCCACTTTTTTGTTCCAAATCGATACTTCTCCTTGTTTCATGGCCATTCCCAACTTTGGCATCACTACTTTGACCGCCATATGTGTCCCCCCTTTAATTCACTGCCGGCTCGCCAAGCAATTCAAGCGTGACGCTGACGATTTTATCTGGTGTCGGCAAATATTGGTCTTCAAGCACTGGCGAAAACGGCACAGGTGTGTGCGGCGCTGTAATCCGCTTAATCGGCGCATCCAGCAGATCAAAGCCTTTGTCGGCCACAATCGCGGCTATATCTGTGGCTATGCTGCATCGCGGATTGGCTTCGTCAATGATGATCAGCCGGTTTGTTTTTTCTAACGATGTGAAAATTGCTTCCTCATCCAGAGGAGACAGACTGCGCGGATCAAGAACTTCGGCTTCAATGCCTTTTTCTGATAATTGTGCTGCCGCTTCGAGTGCGGTATTGACCTGCTTGCCGATCGCAAACAGCGTAATGTCGCTGCCCTCGCGTTTGATGTCCGCTTTTCCGAGCGGAATTGTGTAATACTCTTCCGGCACTTCGCCTTTCATGTTGTAGGACGTTTTGTCTTCAAAAAAGAACACCGGATCGTTGTCTTCGATCGCCGCAAGCAGCAGACCTTTGGCGTCATACGGATTCGACGGAACAACCGTCTTCAGCCCCGGAATGCTTGTGAAAAGGCCGTACAGCGTCTGGGAGTGCTGTGCCGCAGCCCGGAAACCCGCTCCGTATGTGGTGCGGACGGTAATCGGCACTTGCGCTTTTCCGCCGAACATATAGCGGAATTTTGCCCCTTGGTTGATGACCTGGTCAAAGCACGTGCCGATGAAATCGTTAAACATCAGCTCCGCAATCGGTCTCAGCCCTGTTGATGCCGCAGCCATAGCGGCGCCCATATAGCCCGCTTCAGAAATGGGCGTATCCAGCACCCTGCTCCGTCCAAATTCCTGAACGAGCCCTTTTGTGACGCCTAATACGCCGCCCCATGCTTCGTCATCCTGCAAATGATCGACTGCCGCTCCTCCGGCTACATCCTCACCGATCAACAGCACATTTTCGTCCCTTCTCATCGCAAGTTTCATCGCCTCGTTGATCGCGTCTGACATGCTTATGACTCTTGCCATCTTACATTCCTCCTTTTTCGTATGAGACATATACATCTGCCAGCAGCTCTGATTCTTTCGGATATGGGCTGTCTTCGCTGAAGGAGACTGCTTTTTCAATCGATTCGCTGACACGCTGTTCAATGTCTGACAGCTTATTAGCATCTGTTTCTTTTAAAAGGTAGTTTTTAAAACCTTGAATGGCATCTTTTTCTTCAAGGTGCTCAACTCTTTCATTCTTTGTTTTATAGGTTTGGGCATCTCCTTCGAAATGGCCGTAGTTTCGGTAGGTCATGCATTCAATCAAAGACGGGCCTCCGCCGTTTCTTGCTCGTTCAATCGCTTCCTCCGCTGCCTGATAAACTGCTAAAATATCTTTTCCGTCCACGGTTACTCCCGGCATGTTATAGGCAGCTGCCCGATCAGCGATTGAATCACAGGCTGACGCGTACTCAAATGGCGTGGCTTCGCCGTAGCCGTTGTTTTCAGCGATAAACACAACTGGAAGATTCCATACAGCCGCTAAGTTGAGGCCTTCATGGAAGGTTCCTTGATTATTTGCTCCGTCTCCAAAAAAGCAAACGCTTACATTATTGGTCTGTTTATATTTAGCCGTGAGCGCTGACCCGCATGCGAGCGTAAATCCGCCCCCGACGATTCCATTTGCCCCTAACATACCTTTATTGAGATCGGCAATGTGCATAGAACCGCCCTTGCCTTTACACAGTCCGGTCGCTTTCCCGAATATTTCCGCCATCATGCCATCCAGATCACAGCCCTTGGCGATACAATGCCCATGCCCTCTATGTGTGCTTGTAATGCTGTCGCCATCATCTAAGTGAGCGCACACGCCTACAGCTACAGCTTCTTCACCGGCATACAAATGGACGAATCCGGGAAGCACTCCCTCTGCGAACAGTTCATGCACTTTGTCCTCAAAGCCCCTGATTTCCAGCATCTTTTGGTACATCCACAGCGCTTTTTCCTCAGTTAATGACAAGCCTTCTCGTTTTAACAGTTCCATTGTGTGTGCCTCCTTCTATTTAGGGTTCGCATTAATGAATGCAAGAAGTGTGCCAGCTATTGGATGCCTGTAAAATCAGTCTTCTATGTTGATACCATGAGACAGTTTGAGACAGGTGTCTCATTTTGTCTCGATATGAAACCATGTGTCTCGTTTTATTCCAAATAAAAAAGACCGGTCACCAGCCCGGTCTTTTGACGTCGATCGACATATTTATTTCCTCGGAAATCTTATCAACTTCCTAATGCCTCTGCATCGTTTTTCTGAATGGCGATTTCAGGAGTAAAATCAATTGAATATTTTACATAACCAAAGCCGCCGTCCCCATCCTTCTGCATGCAGTCTATCGTGCCTCTGAAATATGTATACCCTTTTTGATTAAGCGTTTTTCTGACGGTTTCCGCTATCGCCGCGGCATCTGTTTTTGTTTTTCCGCTTGCATCTAACTGTATCGTCAAACTTAGCGGCGCTCTTTCAGCCAATTGCTTGCTCCAGCTTGTCTCTAATGTGAACTGGGCGTTTTCAACGCTGATATCTGCTTCGGCTTTTATAAGTTGCGGAACGGCTTTTTTCAAATCTGTTTCGATTTCCTTTGATGCTTCTTGATTTAGATGTTTTGCAACAGACTCGGTATAGGCTTCTTCAATTCCATCGCAGGTTACCTTAGGATGGAGAAACCCCATCGCGCACATTTGGTAGCTTTGAGATTGGGTGTTTGCTTGAAACACATATTCCGAGATTTTCGCGTTATAAACTCCATTCGTGATCTTGATTTCTTTTTGAGGATAGGTCTGTTTCACATATGATGTGAGCTTTTGCTCTGCGGCATTTTTGGAAAATGGATCACCGAATAAAAAATGATAGATATAAAAGCCGCTTCCACATACCGCAATGGCAAGGAAGCCAAACACCATTCTTTTCATTTTCACACCCTTTTCGGGTTATGTACGTATTACAGTTCTTGTTTTTCTTCAACCGCCCTGTTCAGTGCCTGAAGCATGTAACCAATGCCTTTGTACGGTGCCAGCGGCCAGCTGATATGCTGATGATCTCCGACGACCGTGCTCAGGACTTTACGATATTTTTTCCCGCCGAGCATGACGAGCTCTTCTTTTTCAAGAAAACCCTTTTCACGATATTGACGGCTTAACTTCTCCTCTGTCATAATCTCTGGATGACCGCTCCCGAATGCCACATCGTAGTTTTCCGGCACGATGTCATCAGGACGCAGGAACCCGTGCTTCGCCGACAAAATGACCCACTCGTCAAAAAAAGCTTTTGCATACCGCTCGCACGCCTGATGAAACGGGCTCAGGTAAGTGTCTTCCGCCCTCGTCGGCCCCGCATCAGGCTGAATATCCCAGATTTTTTTCGCGCCGCAGGGGATGATGCATAGTCGTTTCATATTGATTTTCGAACTCCTTTTGTCTTCTGGACTATCACAAAGATTAAAATCCCGATCATGATCGCACAACCAACAGCGAACGTAATCAACGGATACAAAAGAGGAAATATGACATTGGGAATCACTTCATACATATCAGAATGATACCCCATTGAATTTCCTCCAACGTATGAAAAATTGAGCAGTTTTACACTCAATGGATCCTTGCTTCTATCAGAATAGCTTAGAAGCTTCTCCTTTACAGTCCCATCCTGATGAATCCTGATTATTTTCCATTTGCTTTTTTCAAGACTTATTTGATCGTCAGTTATTCTCTGAACAATGTAAACCAGATTTTGATCAGTCTTTCGATCCTTTACCGTTAATATTTCAAGCCATGAAAAGTATCTTCCTCCTCTTTCTCGATTAGAAAGCCATACTTCAGAAGGTGATGAGAGATCTCGGCCGTCTAATTGATACTGTATGTTAACAATCTCTCCGGCAGGGACGTTTTCGTCTTTATCCCAGCTTGTCAGGGGCGCATGTTTTCCTGTTTTGGCCTCAATAATCCTAATATGATGATTAAATATGTTGATATTTTGAGTATCTATCGCAGGTTCATAACCTTGCTTGTCTTGATATGCATAATGAATGTCATAACGATTTGTTACGTTGTGATCTATTATATTTTCTCTCAATAGTACAAAGATAGGATAGGCTGAAATCACGATCAGCAGCAGGCCTATACCTGTACAAAAATGCATTCTCTTCATTTGATTCTCCTCTTTTTTTTATACCTATCAATGTACCATAAATCCAACAAATCGTCTCCTTTATTTGGAAAGCGTTTCGAATGACATAAAAAAAGAGGGGATCCCCCTCTACTTCAACAGCTTCAATGCCGCTTGCTTCAGCAGCTGTACGCTTCGCGGAAGAATATCTTCCTGGATATCGAACTTTTCATGATGATGCGGGGCAGCGATGTCGGTGCCAATGATCATATATGTCCCTTTTCCTCCCCGCTCCTGAACTCTTTTGATCATATAGCTTGCGTCTTCACTTCCTCTTGAGCCGGTCTGGATGCCTTGCAGTGAGGAAAATCCGCCAACCTCTCCAGCAGCTTCTAGCACGGTCGAAACCATTTCCTCGTCACATTTGATCGGAATCGCTCCGCCGATGATTTCGACCTCATGTTCAAGCTCATGCATGGCTGCGCTGTGGGCGATGATCTTTCTCACCCGCTCTTCCAGATCGCGGTTGACCTCTTCTGAATCTGACCGCGTTTCAATGATCATTTTCGCGTGCTGCGGGATGATATTGGCCGCTGTTCCGCCTTCAAGCACGCCGACATTGATCCGGGTATCGCCCGAGCTGAAACGCGGAATGGCATGTATATTTAAAAGCGCCGTCGCCGCCCCTAGCAAAGCATTTCTGCCATGCTCAGGAGCCGCTCCTGCATGTGAGGAGACGCCCCGGAAATGAACAGCCATTTTCGTAGTGGCCAGGAATCCTTCTGCACCGCCGTATACTTCCCCAAGCGGCACATTGGTCCCCAGATGATGGCAGAGGAGATAATCAACATCGTCCAGCATGCCTTTCTCAGTAACGGCATACGCTCCGCGGACACCCTCCTCAGCGGGCTGGAAAATCAGCTTCAGAGTACCTGCAAAGTTTCGATGTGCCAGCGCTTCAGCAACGCCTAGCCCGATCGCGGTATGTCCGTCATGGGCGCATGCGTGCATATTTCCTTCAAATGCAGAACGGAAGCCCTTGGCGTGAGGACCATGGTCAGCATCTGCGCTTTCTGTAATCGGAAGTGCATCCATATCAAAACGAAGCGCAACGACGGGTCCCGGCGTATTCCCTTCAAGTCTTCCGATGACAGCGGTATATCCGCCTTTCATCGGTGCAATGATATCAGGATCGGCTCCATTTTCAATTGCACGGTCAAAAGCGCGCTTCAGTTCTTTTTCTGAAGGAACGCCTCTGCGGGCCTCGCCATCCATTGCGTCCTTGCCATATGTCACGTGATATCCCAGGGTTTGAAGGGTTTCCACAACCTTTCCGGCTGTGCGAAATTCTGTGAAGCCCAGTTCGGGATGCCGGTGAAAATCTCGTCTTATTTGAATCATATCCATATGTCTCCCACCCTTTGCCATTTTTATTTTGCATAAACGCCCGGTCCGATCGGCCAGCCGAAAGCGTACCAAATGAACATCATGAGAAGCCACGCCAAGAAGAACAGAACCGTATACGGAATCATGGTTGATATCACAGTTCCGAAGCCCGCATCTGATTTGTAGCGCTTATAGTAAGCCATCAGCATCGGCAAATACGGATTCATCGGCGTAATGGTGTTTGTCGCGGAATCCGCAATCCGATAGGCAATTTGAATAAACGCGGGATGAAAATCCAGCAGCATCAGCATCGGGATAAACACAGGGGCCAGCAACGCCCATAAAGCAGAGCCGCTCGTAATAAACAGACTGACGACACAAGTCAGCAACGAAAATCCGATTAATACAGGAAACCCGGTTAAATGGATGGATTCCAGAAAGTCCGCTCCTTTTACAGCCATAAAAATTCCCATATTGCTCCACGTGAAAAAAGCGATAAACTGTGAAATAACAAAGACAAGCACAATAAAGCCTGACATGCCTTTAATGGAATCTCCCATCAGCCTCGGGACGTCTGTCTGATCCTTAATGCGTCCGGCCACGATGCCATAGACAACCGATACAGTAATAAAGAACAGCAGAATGATGGGGATGATGCCTTTCAGAAAAGGCGAGGAAAGAATTGATCGGTTTTCAGGATCACGCAGGAGCGCTCCCTCTGGAACGACTAATAACGCAATGACTCCAGCATATAAAAGAGCCGCTGCCCCGGCCGCCTTCAGTGCTTTGATCTCTTTTCCCGTTAACGCCGCCATTTCAGGCTTGTATTCTCCGCGGTAGCTGCCAAGCCGGGGTTCAACGATTTTATCAGTAACCCATGCACCGATAAAGGCTAAAACAAATACGGAGGCCGCCATGAAAAACCAGTTATCGACAGCCGATACCTGAGCATTTTTATCGACGGTTTGTGCGACCTGTGTGGTAATGCCGGAAAGAAGCGCGTCTGTCCCGGCGATCATCAGATTGGCCGTAAATCCTGACCCTACACCTGCCGCAGCGGCCGCAAAGCCGGCAAGCGGATGACGCCCGGCTGCCATGAAGATCAGGGCGCCAACCGGCGGGATAATGACCCATGCCGCATCAGACGCCAGATTCCCTAAAATCCCGACAAATACGACGGAATAGCTGATGATCGCTTTCGGAACATGCGCCATCATCTTTTGCAGCACAGCCTCGATCAAACCGACGCGTTCCGCCAGCCCGATGCCGAGCACCATCGTGAGCACAAGTCCGAGAGGCGGAAATTGAACAAAGTTGTTCACCGCTTCCGTCAGCATCCAGTGAATGCCCTCGGTGCTGAGCAAACTCTTAACGGCTACCTCTTTCCCGTCTCCCGGATGTGTCACTGCGTTTCCTGCCAGCAAAACAGACATGGCAATGATGATCATCGATAAGTAGATAAATAACATAAAAGGATCAGGCAATTTGTTTCCGACCTTTTCGATCCACTTTAATATTCCTTTATGCTCGATTTTTTGTAAAGAATCAGCGGTCATGACTTCCGGCAGATGTTTAGCCATAGCGCCCTCCTATAATCGGTTTTAGTTGATCTTCATTGAAATCGATTCACGGGAATGCAGAATGAAATAGACTGAATTTACAAATAATTTAACACCTGCTGATAACGCTTTTTCATCGAACATGAATTTAGGATGGTGATGCGGATAGATCATCTCCCCGGTTCCCGCTCCCAAAGCGATATAACAGCTAGGCACTCGTTCAGAAAACGCGGAGAAATCCTCTCCGCCCATCATTGGCGCTAACGGAAATACCTGATCCTTCCCCCACAGATTCTCTGCTGCTTGTCTGACCAGTTCGGTTACGTTCGGATCGTTTACCACAGACTTGTATCCATGGCGGTAATCAAAATCATACGACGCGCCATGGGCTTCAGTTACGCCTTTTATAATGGTTTCCATGAGCGCTTCCGTATTTGCCCGGACTTCCTTTCGAAACGTCCTTACCGTCCCTCCAAGCGTCACAGTATCGGGGATCACATTGTAGGCGGAGCCCGCATGACACATGGTAACAGAGAGCACCAGTCTTTCGGCAGGATCTGTATGTCTTGAGGCAATGCTTTGCAAATGAGTAATGACTTGTGAGGCAATCACAAGCGGGTCAATACACTGTTCAGGCTGAGAGGCATGCCCGCCTTTTCCTTTAATCGTGATATCAAAGCGATCAGAGTTAGCTGTGACCGGGCCTGATGCCAGTCCGATTTTTCCTAAAGGCATGGCAGAAAACAGATGGATGGCTATGCATAGATCAAGATGGTCCGCAACACCAGCCTTCACCATTTCCTGCGCTCCGCCAGGATGAACCTCCTCGGCATGCTGAAAAATAAAGTAGACTTCGCCGCTAAGCTCATCCTTTTTCCGAGACAAAATCTCAGCCGCCCCAAGTAGCATGGCGGTGTGCCCATCATGCCCGCACGCATGCATTACACCTGGATGGCGGGAGCGAAAATGACTGTCATGCTCCTCTTGAATCGGCAGCGCATCCATATCAGCGCGCAGCCCAATTCGTTGCCCGGCCGAGCACCGCTCAGCCGGGCAACGACACTTGTCCTTGTCGGGCGGCTGATCTCAAGATTTTCAAAAGAAGAGAGCGTATCATATACAAATTGAGCTGTTTTTTCTTCTTGAAAGGACAGCTCCGGGTATTGATGAAGATGTCTCCTCCATTCAATCACGTTCTTATATATACTGGCGTATTCATCCATCATGCTTCCAGCCTCCATTCTGTTTTAGAAACTCTTGCATTTACTTTATTGATTATATGGGGCTGGTTCAATTGGAATGTCAGACAATCTGACTTATTGAATCAAAAAAGAAGAGGAAATCTGACAGATTCCTCTTCGTCTGTTGTATTTTTGCACAGTGAAAATAAACTTTTCCTAAATAACTAACTTATAAAGCAAAAAGAGCGTCCCGCTCCGCTTTTACCTTGAATTAGGAAACATCTACTGTTGCTCCGCCCCATCAAGATACTTACTCTCAAAGTCATCGAGCAATGCACGCACTTCATCTGTTGACTTAGTGTTCATGCACTGGTTTCTTAATTCACTTGCTCCGCGGAATCCTCGGAGGTAAATTTTGAAAAAGCGAGGAAGAGGCTTGTATGGACGCGCTTCTAATGCTGAATATTTATCATGAAGATCCAGATGCAGCCGTAAGAGATCAAGCAATTCCTTGCTGCTATGCTCTTTCGGCTCCTTTTCAAAGGCAAATGGATTTGTAAAAATACCGCGCCCTATCATAATTCCATCGACACCGTATTGTTCAGCAAGTTTTAATCCAGTTTGACGGTCAAGAATATCCCCATTGATCGTCAACAGTGTATCTGGCGCTACCTCATCACGAAGTTTCTTAATCTCCGGGATGAGTTCCCAATGCGCATCCACTTTGCTCATTTCCGCTCTTGTGCGCAAATGAATGGAAAGATTAGCAATGTCCTGTTTCAATACGTGTGTCAGCCAGCCGCGCCATTCATCTATATCCGTGTAACCAAGTCTCGTTTTCACGCTTACTGGCAATCCGCCTGCTTTTGCTGCTTGTATTAGTTCTGCTGCAACCTCTGGACGACAAATAAGGCCGCTTCCCTTTCCATTTCCCGCAACATTAGGTACAGGACAGCCCATATTGATATCTAGACCCTTAAACCCTAGTTCCGCCATACCAATACTCATTTGGCGAAAGTTCTCAGGCTTGTCTCCCCATATATGAGCTACCATTGGCTGTTCATCCTCCGTGAAGGTCAAACGGCCGCGCACACTATCCTTCCCATCCGGGTGACAATAGCTCTCCGAGTTTGTAAATTCCGTAAAGAACACATCAGGTCTTCCTGCTTCACTCACTACATGGCGGAAAACAACATCTGTCACATCTTCCATTGGTGCCAGTACAAAAAATGGCCGTGGTAATTCACGCCAGAAATTATCTATCGTCATTACATTCAAATCCTTTCATTATGGGATACGGCTACACCTTTATCCCAAAATTAAAAAGCTGACCATGCTTCTTTTACACTTATAGCATGCTTAAGCACTTCTTATCAAACGATAGTAAATTTTGAACATTTACATCTTTACTAGTCACACATAAAAAGTGACAAAGTAAACCGACTAGAAAAGCAGTTTGAGTCATAGGGTTAGGTACATGATCCAAGTTTCAGTGTATGTTCCTGCAAATTTTCTTTCAATAGCTTGGGTGGGTTGCGCATGAAAAAGACCCAGAAATCGGCAATGTTCATTCTACCGAAATCCAGATCTGATTAGGACTTAATGAGACGATTTCAATACAAGCTGCGCCACTGCTTCAACGTGAGCCGTCTGCGGAAACATATCGACAGGCTGAATATATTCCACGCGATAGTCTTTCGACAGCGCCTGCAAATCTTTCGCAAGCGTGGATGGATTGCAGGAAACGTAGACAAAGCGTTTCGGTTTGACTTTTTTGATCGTATCCAGGAACGTGCTGTCACAGCCGGTTCTTGGCGGATCAACGATGACGACGTCCGGGCGGAAGCCTTCTTTCGTCCATTTCGGGAGCCAGTGCTCGGCTGTTCCTGTTACGTACGTGGCGTTTGTCATGCCGTGTTTTTTGGCATTTTTCTTGGCATCGTCAATCGATTCTTTGATGACGTCCATGCCGCGGACTTCCTTCGCTCCGTCCGCCACCCACATGCCGATGGTGCCGACGCCGCAATAAGCGTCAACGACTTTTTCTTTTCCGGTCAGCTGCGCCGCTTTTTTCACTTCATCATACAGCTTGACGGTTTGCTCCGGATTGAGCTGGAAGAAGGCGCGGGCGCTCAATTCAAAAGATACGTCGCCGAGCACCTCTTGAATCACGGTATGTCCGGCGAGGGGTTTTGATTTCTCACCGAAAATAACAGAGGTTTTCGCTCCGTTTACATTTTGAATAATGGATTTCACCTCAGGCAGGCGCTTTTGGATCGCTTTGACGATTTCTTCCTTATGCGGAAGCGTTTCTTTTGCTGTTACAAGCACGACCTGCACTTCGCCTGTTTCAAAGCCGACTCTCGTCACTATCGTGCGAACGTCGCCTTTTCGTTTTCTTTCATTATAAACAGACACATTGAAGTCCTCTAAGATGCGGCGGACGATGCCTGTTGTTTTGTTGGTTGCCGGATGCTGAACGATGCAGTCTTTGATCGGCACGATATCATGAGAATCAAGGCCGTATAAGCCGGCGATGATGCTGCCGCTTTGTGAGCGTCCGATCTGGAATTGGCTTTTGTTGCGGTAATTCCATGGGTTGTCCATGCCGACCGTTTCTCTGATATCCATGTTTTCGACTTTAAACTTCGTATGGCGCTCCAGAGACTGGATGACGATGTCTCGCTTTTCCCGAAGCTGCTGGCTGTAAGCAAGATGCTGAAGCTGGCAGCCGCCGCACTGCTCGTAGACAGGGCAAGGCGGTGCCACCCGATGCTCCGAAGCCTTGCGAATCTTCTTGATCCGTCCCTCCGAAAACTTCGGCTGCACTTTCGTCGCTTGGACAACAACCTCTTCACCAGGAAGCGCGCCGGGCACGAACACGACTTTTTTCTTGAAATAGCCGACGCCTTCCCCATTAATTCCGAGACGTTTAATCGTCAGCGGAAAGGTCTGTCCGACTTTCAGTTCGACGGGCGCCTTTTTGTTTTGTTGGTTCACGTTGTTCTCTCCGTTTCTATATGAAGCTTTCTGCAGATAGCAGAAAGTGAAATGTTTTTTTCACATCTTTCTAGTATAACACGTTTGCACGATTTCCTTCACTGTCAGACGAATTATTCTATACTCCTCCACAAATACAACGACGCATAGCTCAAATAAGGCTCCCACTCCTTGCTCATCGCGAGCATAACATCCTTTGCCGGTTTGTCGTCTAAATTGAAGTGGCGTTTGATCGCGTTTTGCAGTCCGATATCGGCCAGCGGGAATAAATTGCGTCGTCCGAGCCCAAACATCAGCACGTTTTGTACCGTCCATGGGCCGATGCCTCTGATTTTGATCAGTTTCTTCATGATGTCTTCATCCGTCAGTTGGGGCAGCTCTGACAAGTCGAGCGAACCTTCGGCGATCATTCGCGACGTATCAATGGCGTATTCCGCTTTTCTCATGCTGAATTGGAGCTCGCGGAGATCTTGATAATCCAGCGCCGCAATCGTTTCCGGCTTCGGATAGCACCACACGCCGTCCTTCTGCTCGCCGAACGTATGGACAAACCGTTCTGTCAAGGTGTACGCAAAAGATAGATTCAGCTGCTGGTGCACAATGCATTTCATGATACAGTTGTACACGCTGTAGTCTAATACCAGCGGCGTGCCTGCATGCTCTTCAAAAATCGCGGAAAGATTCGTTTTTGAGAAATGATCAAGGACATGCTGCAAATCATTTTCCCATTGAAAAATCCGTTTGATTTCCTTCATCATGTCTTCCTGCTCTGTTTCCCCGCTGACGAGAAACTCGGGCTCGTCCGCATGGCCTAACGCCTGCACCTTCACAATACATACGTCACCGGCCTTATTTCTGATCGGCACTCTTATGTCCCGCGCTTTCAAATCAACTGCATTAAGAGGATCTAACGACAGCCTGTCGAGCACACGGTCAAAATGGTACGGCGGTGTGACCGATACTTTTTCTTTCCACATATGATCAGCCCTTTTTCCGTTTTTTGTTCAGTATACCATGCAGCTGGAAATCGGTAGAAAACACTGTATACTTTTCTGAAAAAGGCTGCATGATATAATGGCAGGTGGAGGGTTGTTTATGATCAACATTACCGCTATCACAACACAGCATCAGCTTTTGAAAAATATACCGATCGAACGGGTTGAACAGCCGGATATAGCGTGGTACTGGGTTGATTTTTACGGCCCGGAGGAAACGGAAACCGCGTTATTGAGAGATTTTTTTCATTTTCATCCGCTTGCGATTGAAGATTGCTTTCAGCATATGCAGCGTCCGAAGCTTGACCATTACGACGGCTATCGCTTTTACGTGCTTCATGCGCTGAATCAGGAAACACTTGAGACCGAGGAAGTCGATATCTTTCAGGGCGAAAAATTTGTCGTCACCTTTCATTTACACGAAACGCCCGGTATCGCCAAAGTCCGGGAGCGTTTATATGCTTCACCGGACATGTTTAAAAAAGGGCCGGGGCATATTTCTTACATGATCATGGATCAGCTTGTTGATGAATATTTTCCTCTGGTGTACAAAATAGAAGACCGGCTGAATGAGATTGAAGACAGCCGCAGCCACAAAACATACGGGACGCTGATGAGCGAGGTGTTTGAGCTCAGAACTGACCTATTGCATCTCAGGCGGACCATTATTCCGATGCGTGATTTGCTGTATCGGATTTTAAGCCTTGACCATGTGAAAGAGCAGCGTGAAACAAAGGCATACTTCAGCGATATTTACGATCATTTATTAAAGCTTTCAGAAATTGTGGAATCTAACCGCGACATGACGTCCGATTTGCGTGACAGCTACGTGACACTGAATTCGAACAGGATGAATGCGATTATGATGACATTGACCATCGTGTCTACGATTTTTATCCCGCTCACGTTTATCGCCGGCGTTTACGGCATGAACTTCGACAACATGCCGGAGCTTCACTGGAAATACGGATATTTCGCCGTGCTTGGCCTAATGGCCGCTCTTGTGGCCGGCATGCTGATATGGTTTGTACATAAAGGATGGTTCAACATCTTTAAATGAGGACAGCGTGAAGCTGTTCTTTTTATTTTGGTAAGCCGATTTCCAGCATATCCTGTTCATTTTGTATATAATGAAAAAAATGTTCAGGGAGTGATCATATTGAAAATCGCTGTGATCGGACTCGGCAATATGGGACAGCCCATTGCCCGGAACGTGCTTCAAGCAGGCTATCGTTTGACAGTATACAATCGGACGAAAGAAAAGACGGAAGAATTCGCATCCCAGGGCGCCCAAGTGGCAGAAACGCCGCGCCAGGCGGCCGAGACCGCTGATATTGTCGTGACAATGCTTTCCGATGACAATTCTGTCAGCAACGTGACGTTCGGCAAAGACGGATTGATTGAAGGGTTATCAGAGAATGGCATTCACATTTCGATGAGCACGATCAGTGTGGAGTTCTCAGAAAAACTTGCGGCCGCCCATGCAGAAAAAGGACAATCCTTCCTTGCGGCTCCTGTGCTGGGAAGACCGGATGCCGCCGCAAAAGCCGCGCTTCGCATTATAGCGGCAGGACCCGCGGAAGCAAAAAAAACAGCAAAACCTCTGCTCGAAAGCTTGAGTCAGCAAGTGTTTGACGTCGGCGAAGAAAGCAAAACAGCAAACGCAGCGAAAATCAGCATCAATTTCCTGCTCGTATCCATGCTGGAGGCGTTATCTGAATCATTCCTGATGATGGAGAAATACGGATTAGAGCAAAAACAATTTTTAGAGATCGCCAACGCGCTTTTCGGCTCCCCTGTATATCAAAATTACGGAACGATCATGGCCGAGCAAACATTTGAGCCGGCGGGCTTTAAAATGTCATTAGGGTTGAAGGACACCAATCTGGCGCTCGCCGCCGCGGAGCAGGTTTCTGCAAACCTCCCTCTTGCCGAGCTGGCGAAAGGCCATTTTGAAAGCGGTATTGAAAAAGGGCTTGGAAACCTAGATTGGGCCGCTTTAATAAAATGCATAGAAAAATAGTAAAAGCCTCTCCATTGCGGAGAGGCTTTCATGTTTACAAAGACGGCAGCTTCATTTCTTTCTCAAACATCAAGTCATCAATGCTTTTAAAGGTATAGCCTTGTTTTTTCAGGTCGGTAATCGCATCGTCCAGCGCCTCGGCATTGTCCTTGGAGACAGTGTGAAGCAGGTAAATCGCACCCGGATGCGCCTGTTTGATCATGTGGTCGTAGGCGTATTTTTTCCCTTTTTGATGATTGATTTTCCAGTCGACAAAAGCGACGGACCAGAAAACGGTTTGATAGCCCATGCGTTTTGTTTCTTTCAGCACATATTCACTGAACACGCCGCGCGGCGGCCGTAAGTATAGGTTGTCCTGCTTTCCCGTGATCTTATAAACTTCCTCGTTGACTGAATCAAGCTCGTCCTGAATTTGGTCTGCTGTTTTTGTCGTCAGATCCGGATGGTGAAAGGAGTGGTTGCCGATGATATGCCCTTCATCCGACATCCGTTTGATCAGCTCGGGCTGATCCTTCACGAAATGCCCGGTGACAAAAAACGTTCCTGTCACGTGATGTTTTTTTAAGACATCAAGCACCTTTGGCGTATAGCCATTTTCGTAGCCGTTATCAAATGTTAAATAAATTGTTTTTTCTTTTGTATTGCCTAAATAAAACGCGTCATATTTTTTGATCAGGCTGTTCAGCTGTTTTCCCGCATCTGGCGGCTGATGATTAACGCTTCGCTTAAAGCCCCAATTAATCGGCTCATTCAGTACCGCATCTGCCTGTTTTGCTCCTGCTGCAAGCAGGACGGCGGCGCAGCATATTGCACACATCCACTTCATGGCCAGCGCTCCTTCTGCATTTTTTCTTATTTTACAGAAAGGCGCCCTGTTTTATACTGACGCTTTATGCCAATATAAAAAACCGCGGCATGCGCGGTTTTATTCCCAGTCTTTTTTAAATCGTTCATATTTGGCTTCCAGGTCATCCAGCATGCCGATGAGCCTGTCTATATCTTCAACGTCTGTTGCTTCAGGGTCTAATGAATCGATGACGTTCATAAACATGTCTAGTCTGTTCTTTAAATAATCAAGCTGCTGATCTTTATTGTTTACTGCGTTCCCCATTCTGCGCCTCCATTCATTTTTTATTATGGTAGCTCATTTTTTGCCGTTTTTCAATCGCCCCGCTACTTGCGATCTTGGCAAATCAGGTCTAAAATTAACTGTTGGCAGCGTTAGTATGCCTCATTTATAAAGGAGTTAGATAGTCATGACACAAAACACGAAGCTGCGTCCGATTACACCTGAGTTCGACCCTTGGGAAGCCTATATGGATGTCGACCAGTATGGAGATATGCAGCTGACGAACGTTGAATTTACAACGACGACACTGTGCAATATGAGATGCGAGCATTGCGCTGTAGGCTATACATTGCAGCCCAAAGACCCGAATGCTCTGCCAATAGATCTTCTGTTAAAACGGCTGGAGGAAATTCCCCGCCTCAGATCCATCAGTATTACAGGCGGAGAGCCGATGCTTTCATTAAAATCTGTAAAGGAATATGTCGTGCCGTTATTGAAATACGCCCACGAGCGCGGGGTGCGGACCCAAATCAATTCAAACCTGACTCTCGATATCGAGCGATACGAATGGATTATTCCGTATCTTGATGTGTTACATATTTCTCATAACTGGGGAACGGTTGAAGAGTTTGCGGAAATCGGTTTTGCTATGATGGACAGAAAACCGACCTTCGAGCAGCGCGCGCGCTATTTTGATAAAATGATCGAAAACAGCCGCAAGCTAGTGGATGCTGGAGTGATGGTATCAGCGGAAACGATGCTGAACAAACGCACACTTCCGCACATTGAGCATATTCACCACCAAATCACAGAAGATATGAAATGTCAGCGTCATGAAATCCATCCGATGTATCCGAGTGATTTTGCGAGCGCCCTTGAATCTCTCAGCCTGAAGGACATGAGACAGGCGATTCACCGTTTGCTAGATATTCGTGATGAAAAGACATGGATGCTGTTCGGCACACTGCCGTTTTACGCATGCAGTCCTGATGAAGAGGATCAAGAGCTGCTTCGCCGGCTTCGCACGGCGAAAAACGTGACAGTGAGAAATGACCCTGACGGCCGGTCGCGCCTGAATGTCAATATTTTTGACGGGAATATTATTGTGACCGACTTTGGCGATACACCGCCGCTCGGCAATATACAGACGGACAGCCTGCCTTCCGCCTATCAAAAGTGGAGAGAAACAAAGCTGGCCAAAGAACTGAACTGCCACTGCCCGAATGTCCGGTGCCTCGGACCAAACGTTCTCGTCAAAAACAGCTACTACCAGGATACAGATTTTTCAAAACGTCAAGCCAGGAGTTAGATGCGGATGGAAGAAACACTTACGGAGATTTTTCAGAATAAAATCGTTGATATTCTCCTCGTCGCCGTCATTTTGTGGATCGGTGTTTTTATCATTAACCGATTGGTGCAGTTATTTTTTAAACGGACGGACTTTATTGAAGAAAGAAAAGAGAAAACCATTGAAAGCCTTGTCCGTTCTATCACCCAATATATGGCGACGATCGGTTTTATCTTTTATGTTATTTCTTTATTTGTGCATGATTTCGGCAAGATTTTAGCCGGGGCGGGCGTAGCCGGTATCGTCATCGGTTTTGGCGCCCAATCACTGATTAAGGATGTGCTGGCGGGTGTGTTTTTAATTTATGAACGCCAGCTTCATAAAGGCGATTATGTGACGGTAAACAATTTATTTAACGGCACCGTCGAAGAAATCGGCCTGCGCTCGCTGCAAATCCGTGAATGGAGCGGAAAGCTTCTCACCATCAGCAACGGCGAGGTCAGACAAATAGAAAATTATAATATTGATTTTATGCGGATTACCGAATCTTTTCTCATCAGCTTTAAAGAAGATCCAGACCGTGTATACAGTGTGCTGGAGGAAGCGTGCGACATGCTGAATGAAGAGCTTCGCGATTCACTGAAGCGGGATGAATTCGGAAACCCGACAGAGCCTTTTCAAATACACGGCATCACCGCTTTGAATAAAATCAACCGCGGGGTTGAATTTACCGTAAAGGGCATGGTCCGGGATGAAGATTATTTCAGTGCCAGCCTTGCCGCCAGACGGGTTCTCGTTCGCCAGCTGTACCAAAACAATGTGCAAATGCTTGAGGAAGCTGTAAGAATTGAAAGAACCCAATAAAAAAACTGATTCCATTATAGGAATCAGTTTTTTATTTATCTTGGCTGTGAGGAAAGCTGGAAGCTAAACGTGACATGGTCTTGAACCGGAATCCACGCGCCGATTCCCTGTGACGTGACATTTTTCACAACAAGTTTTCGTTTATTGCCTTTGAGCACTAAATAGACTTCTCCGTAAGTCACTTTCCCTTTTTCATTCACAGCCGGAGCATATGCGTTTAAATAACCGAGTTTTTTCGGAGCGACTTTATAAATTTGGTCTCGTTTTGTTCCCGCTCCGATGACCGTTTCAAATGCAAGCGGAAGATTTGTTTTTTTCATCGCCTTCAGCATCATCATGCTTTTGACATCTTCCGTGTTTGGAACTTTTGCTGTCAGGCCGCCCGTTACTCTATATTGCTGCTCTTGGGCATAATGCATTTCAGCCGTTTGTTTTCCGCCGCGGTTATCCGCGCGGTTTGTATTGATTTTTTTATATTCCCAGTTGGCGACTGTTTCATTCGATTCATATCCAAGCGCCCATTTCCCGAGAAATATTGTGGCCCGGTAGCCGACCGCAAGCGGTGTGCCAGAGACCGTAGACTCGTTCAGCATTTTGATAAGGTGCGGATTTTCGATCTGTACCTCTGATGAACTCAGCAGTTCCTTAGCCAGTTTGCTCGGCTGAAGCATCGGCTGATCCTGTGAAGCATTCGGATACGTGTTTTCTTTCGAAATGCTTGCTACAGAATTTGGCACCTTAAACTGCTTCTTCGCGTGGATGGGCTGAACGCCGAAAAAACTAAAGAATAACAACACAATAAGTGTGGAATGAAATAGCTTTTTCATCATATCACTCTTTCTATCGCATTTTCCCTTAGTCTTTTCATCCCGCTTTGTTGTTATCCATCATTTTTTCAGGTTAAAGAAGGAAAAAGCCGATTGCCATAATGACATAAGCCGCTAGCAGCGTGGCACCTTCAAACCAGTTGGAATCACCATCATTCGAAATGGCAATCATCAAGAGAACGGAAGACACCATCGCGACAAGCTCCGGCAGTGTAAACACAAGCGGCATGCTTACCGGGAAAAAGATGGAACAGATCACAAGAACCGGTGCGACAAACATAGCAATCTGCAGCGTCGAACCGACTGCAATTTCAACTGCAATATCCATTTTATTTTTATAGGCCATAATGATGGCTGACGCGTGTTCCGCCGCATTACCGACAATCGCAACGATGATGACCCCGATAAACAGCTCGCTCCAGCCGAACTGTTCAGCAACCGAGTGGAATGTGTGCACCAGGTTTTCGGATATGTACGCCACGACAATTGTTGCTGCAAACAAAACAATCGTGGCAACCTTCCCTGACCATTCCGGCTGCTCCTCTTCCTCAGGCTGGACAGCATTGTTCGGCTGATATACACCGCGGTGCGTGACAAGCTTAAAGTACAGAGCCGCCACATATAACAGAATCAAAATGATGCTGATCCCGATGCTTAAATTAAGCTTGCTTGTATCCCCCATTCCAACCGAAAACACCTCAGGAATTACGAAAGCCACAATAATGGCGAAAATCAAAAGCCCTGAATTATGGCGTGCATCATGGATATTAAACTCCTGCCGCTTGTATTTTAAACCGCCGACAAAAAACGATAAGCCCGCAACCAGCAGGAGATTTCCCAGCACTGAACCTGTTAAAGAGGCAAGCACGATTCCTGTAAGGCCTTCCTTTAATGCAAATAGCGAAATAATCAGCTCAACCGCATTCCCGAAGGTGGCGTTCAACAAACCGCCGATCCGCGGCCCGGCAATAATGGACAGCGATTCTGTCGCTCTTCCCATATAGCTTGCCAGAGCAATAATTGTTACACAATAGACTGCAAAGAGAATGGCAGAAGGCCAATGCATCAAACTGCCGATAACAGAAAGCGGAACACCAGCCGCCACTAATATAAAAAAGATACGATTCATAGTGAATTGACTCCTTTTGTATGACTTGTTTTATTTTTATTCTTCACAAAAATCATCATGATTACACGAGGTCAAATGTTTGCGCGCGATATAGGCTTTTTTCAGGTTGCCGGCTTTTGGAAATCGGTGTACGATCAACATAGATCTCACAAAGGAGAACAGACACGATGTCACGAATGCATTTTTTTATTCTGGTTTTGCTCGTTTCCATATCCGGGTTTTCACAAGGCATGCTGCTGCCCGTCATCTCAATTATCTTTGAAACAAATGGTGAATCAGCGGCGATTAACGGCCTGCATGCGACTGGACTCTACATCGGAGTGCTATTGGCTTCTCCGTTTATGGAGGCCCCGCTTAGAAAACTGGGTTTCAAACCGCTGATCGTCATTGGCGGAAGCATCGTCATTTTAAGCTTGTTCGGGTTCATTTGGCTTCAGTCGGTTTGGATGTGGTTCCTGCTTCGTCTTTTCATCGGGATCGGCGACCATATGCTTCACTTTTCTACGCAAACGTGGGTGACCTCCATGTCGTCAAAGCAAAACCGCGGGAGAAATCTTTCCATTTACGGACTCTCCTTTGGTCTTGGTTTTGCTGCGGGCCCGTTTATGGTCCCGTTTGTTAAGCTGAGTCCGGCACTGCCTTTTATCGTGTCAGGCTGCATCAGTTTGCTTGCGTGGCTCTTTGTTTTCTTGCTACAAAATGCATACCCGGAAACCAGCCCTCACGAAACCAAATCAGACAATAGTTTCAGACGCTTTTACCAGGCTATGCTGTTTGCATGGGTGGCGTTTATGCCTACGTTCGGGTACGGATTTCTGGAGACTGCATTAAACGGCAGCTTTCCTGTGTATGCGCTGCGTCTGGGTTTATCTGTGGACGCCGTCGCTTTGATTCTTCCTGCATTTGCGATCGGTAGCATTATTTTTCAATTCCCGCTCGGCATTCTCAGCGATAAATACGGAAGACGGAATGTGCTGCTTGTGATTTTGCTGACGGGGGCCTTTTGCTTTCTCATCGCTGGCGTGTTCCCTTTTCCTTACGTGATCGGCTGCTGCTTCTTTATTGCGGGCATGGCAGTCGGGTCAACCTTTACACTCGGCATCAGCTTTATGACAGACCTTCTTCCGTCCCACCTGCTTCCGGCGGGGAATTTGCTGTGCGGCATTTCATTCAGTCTCGGCAGCATTTTCGGGCCGATTGCAGGCGGCTGGTATATGCAAACCTTCGAAAGCGCTAACTTGTTTTATTTGATTACCCTCATTCTGGCCGCTGTCTGGCTCGCTATCGCTTTAGGCAAACCAAAAAGCTGGCCAGCTGCTGAGACCTATTCTTCCTCTTCATAAGAAAAAGCCTCCTGACACAAAGTCAGGAGGCTTTTGTTCTAATGATAGCCGTTTTGTCCGTTGGCACTTCCGCTTGTTTTATGACTCGATTTGCTCTTTGAGTTCTGTTTGTTATGGCTTCCGCCTTTTTTCGTATGCTTTGTCATCACGTTTTGCCCCCCGGATCATTTTTGAACTGAAGTTCCTTTATAGGGTGCGCTAATTGTAGGGATTTTCATCAGGAAGCTTTTTACGTTTATGTAAAAGCGCGTTGATTTCTCCCCCTAAAATAATTAAAATCCCGCTTAAGTAAAACCAGATCATCAGGACGATGATCCCCCCAATGCTTCCGTATGTGGCGCTATAGTTCGCAAATGTACTGACGTAAAACGAAAACAGGGTGCTGACGACAATCCAGCCGATGGCCGCAAACAGCGCACCCGGCATTACAAAGCGAAGCGACAGCTTTTTGTTAGGCGCGATGACGTACAAAGCGGAAAAAACAATCAGCAGCACAAGCGGGCTGACTCCCCAGCGGATCGCAGTCCAGATGGATAAAAACAGGTCCGAAGCGCCGACAAAGTCTGCAGCAAGCATTCCGATCTGCCGTCCGAATACCGGCAGAAGCAAGGCAACTAAAATGGTAAACACCATGGCGATCGTCAGAAAAATTGAGGTTAGACGTACAATGATAAAAGAGCGGTTTTCCTCCACTTCATACGCGTGGTTTAACGATCTGACGATGGCATTCATTCCATTAGACGCAGACCATAACGCCGCGATGATCCCGAATGACAGCAATCCGCCGTTTCGGTCATTTAATGTTTGGTGGGTAATGGATTCAACGAGGGACATCGCACTTCCGGGAGCGTATTGTTTTACAACCCCCAGCACGTCATCTGTAGAAATCGGAAGATACGCGGTGAGCGTCAGCATAAAAATCAAAAACGGAAACAGCGATAACAGAAAAAAATACGCCAGCTCCGCAGATTTGCTTTGCCCCTCATGAAGGGTGTATCTGCCGAACAGCTCTTTCAGAAAGTTCATGTCGTCTCACCTCGAATGTTTGATCATTTATCTTTTGTAAAATGTTCCTTTGTTTCCTGTACCAGCTCCATCACTTTCGGCGTTGTTTTCTTCAGCTCTTTGACTTGCTGATTAACGAAGCCGACTTCATCTGACAGCGTCTGGGCCAGCTGTTTTGCTTCATCAATTTTTGTCATGACATTGTTTTTCAATAGTTCAGGATTGTTTTTGTACAGAGACATTTTATGCTTGCACGTCATCCATCTCATGCCGCAGGCCTGTCTTGTCGGCTTATGGAGCAAGGATAGCGCCGCACCTGCCGCAGCTCCGAGAATGACACCTTTCAGCAACCAGCGTTCATTGTTCATGATGAACTCTCCTTTCCCTTACAATAGTTTTTCTTCTTGAATGGATGCAAGCAGATGCTCACAGCCTGATCTGATCAATTGATAGACCTCGTCAAAGTTCCCAGTGTAGTAAGGGTCGGGAACGTCCGCAAGATCTGAATCATCAACGTAGTCAAGCAGCCTCTTGATCTGTGCGGCTTTTTTAAAACCCGCCATGCTTCTCAGGCTTCCGATATTTTCTGCATCCATCGCAATGATGTAATCAAAATCGGTTAAATCCTGTTCGCGCACCTGGCGCGCCAGCATGCCTTCAAAGCTGATTCCTTCTCTGCGCAATATCTCCTGCGTTCCTTCATGCGGAGGATTGCCGATGTGCCAGCCGCCGATGCCGGCTGAGTCTGTTCTGATTTTCCCCTCTAATCCTTTTGTTGCTGCCAAGTCCCGAAATATCGCTTCCGCCATTGGAGACCGGCAAATGTTTCCCAAGCAAACAAATAATACGCTGATCATGTTGTGCAACCTCCCTATTCTTTGCCCATATTTCTCTAAAAAGAAACCTTTACCGCTATCTTAGTAGGATGTTCAATCACTTTTCAACTGATGTCACCACTTTTTTGAAATAAATGGACGAAATGAGAATAGGGTTTTTTTCTGATGGAATTCTGTTAGAATAAAACATACCAAATGACGCGAAAGAAAGGATGTAATCATTTGTCCAGCCAAAATACAGAAACATTAACTCAAATGATTGAAGAGATTTCACAAAAACTGAACATGCTGAATGTCGGGGTTATCAAAGCAGAAGACTTCAGCGACGAAAAAATAGAGGACCTCACCTACCTGCATAAAATGGTGATGAAAAAAGAAGCATTCAGCCCGAGCGAAATGCAGGCGATCGCTCAAGAACTTGCATCACTTCGAAAATAATGGGGCTTGCCGGCATCCGGCAAGTCTTTTTTCTTATTGATGAAGATGATTCTTTTTGCTTTCGTTTATTAGGGAGCCGGAAAGACGCGCAGCAAGGCGCCGCGCTTCCTGAGACCGGCGAATACAGCAAATGGCCGAATAAGATTTTGAAGGAGTACTAGAATGAAAACGAAATACGTCAAAACAGCAACCGGAATGTACATCAACTACTTCTTGCTCGGAATGGTCAATATCATTCTCGCATCCAACATGTCCTCCTTAACGAAACAGTGGAATACCGACCCGACAGGCATCAGTTATGTGATTGCGGCTATCGGATTCGGCAAGCTGCTGACATACGGAATATCTGGCGTTTTATCAGATAAAATAGGCAGAAAACCGCTCATTGTGGCTTCCGCCGGAATGATGGCTGTCTTTTTAATCGGTATTCCATTATCACCGAGTTATGAACTTGCGTTTGTGTTTGCTTTATTAGCCGGAGTCGCAAATTCGGCCATGGACGCAGGAACATATCCGGCTTTAACGGAGCTCTTCCCAACTGCTCCCAGCTCGGCGAATGTCTTGGTAAAAGCTTTTATGTCTCTCGGGGCCGCTCTTTTGCCGCTCCTGATTACAGTTTTGGCAGACCATAGCCTATTCTACGGATATGCATTTTATTTGCCGGCAGCTGTCTATGTGCTGAACATCCTTTGCTTATCAGCGGTTTCGCTGCCAAAAAAACAGAAACAACCCATCAGCACCGGGCAACAGGGATCTCCTGCTTTCTTATCTGAACCCGACATGAAGAAAGAAGGCGCCGCGCTGATTATCATTGGTTTTACATCAACGGCTTTATTTACAGTCTCTCAAATCTGGCTTCCAAGCTTCGCCCAAAAGGCTGTAGGGTTAGCTGAATCAGCTTCCGTACAATTGCTGAGCTACTATAGTATAGGCGCTTTGGTATCTGTTTTATTATTAGCCCTTCTGCTGAACAGATGGGTAAAACCGGTGATGATTACACTGCTGTACCCGGTTATTACATTATGTACGCTTGCCGTTATGCTGACAGTTCACGTCCCAGCTGTACTGGACATCACAGCCTTTTTCTTAGGATTTTCAACCGCGGGTGTGTTTCAAATTACCGTTACATTAATGACAGAGCTTTTCTGGAACCGCAAAGGCACTGTCACCGGAATTGTTGCGACAGCTTCAAGTATTGCGTCGATTCTGCTGCCGATTGCCACCGGGCTCATCGCAAAAGCGGGAGGCATAGCCCATATCTTTATGTTCGACTTCGGCATTGCCGTCATCGGAACAGCAGCTGCTGCCTTTTTGTATTACAGATACAATAAACTGACCGCAGGTTCCAAGCTATCATGAAAAAACGGACGTCCCCGCAGGGCGTCCGTTTTTGTTATTTTTCAAGCAGTGCCAAAGATTCGCGGTTAAATGCAGGAATGTCATCCGGCGTGCGGCTGGTGACCAATTGATTTTGGCAAACCACGACTTCCTGGTCAACGACATCGGCCCCAGCGTATTCCATATCTACACGAATGGACGTATAGCCTGTCGCTTTTCTGCCTTCCAGCGCTTTAGCAGTAATCAGCAGCTGCGGGCCGTGACAAATCGCAAATACCGGCTTTTTGTCCGTCATAAACGCTTTTGTAAACTGGACGAAACGCTCATCGGCACGAAGCTGGTCAGGTGAAAAACCTCCCGGAATTAAAAGCGCGTCAAAGTCGGAAGGGTTTACGTCATCAATGGACGCATCGACTGTGACTTGCGCATTTCCCTGCTTGCCTTTTACGGTTTTCCCTTTTTCATTTTCAATAACGGTCAGCTCATGCCCCGCTTCTTTAAATGCTTTTGCTGGTTCAGTATACTCGCTGTCTTCGAAATAATCTGTCAGCACAACTGCGATTTTTTTACCCATGATTGATAACCTCCCCCTTAATATGTCTACATAAAACACTCTACCCCAGCCACAATATAATAAACATTTTGCAGAGCTGACAAACGATAAGCATAATGACCCAATTCACATCACCCAAAGATGATACATAATACTTATTTTTCTCCCTTTTACAATAATCATAAAGAAACATCTACAAATGCTTACAAAATATTCTTACAATAGAACCAGTAACACAAATTTCGTTGAAAGGTGGAGAACTGGTGAGAATACAGAAAAGACGAAAAGACGTCAGTAACATTCTCCGTATTCTGCTGCCCCCAATTATGATACTTAGCCTAATCCTCCCAACACCGCCCGTTCATGCAGAAGAAAACATGGCTCCTCAAGTGAATCTCAGTATTTTGGCTACAACTGATATTCATGCCAACATGATGGATTACGATTACTATAGCGACAAAGAAACGACAGAATTCGGGCTTGTCAGAACGGCACAGCTGATCCAAAAGCACCGCCAGGAGAACCCAAACACCCTGCTCGTGGATAACGGTGACTTGATTCAGGGAAATCCGCTGGGCGAATACGCAGTGAAATACGAAAAAGACAACATTATCTCCGGTGCAAAAACCCACCCGATCATCAGCGTCATGAACGCGCTGAAGTATGACGCAGGAACACTTGGCAATCATGAATTCAATTACGGGCTCGACTTTCTCGACGGCACGATCAAAGGAGCCGATTTCCCGATTGTAAACGCCAATGTTAAAACAACTGGCGGCGTACACCGTTATACGCCATATGTTATTAACGAGAAAACAGTCACAGATGAAAACGGAAACGAACAGAAGATCAAAGTAGGCTACATAGGTTTTGTCCCGCCGCAAATCATGACCTGGGACAAAAAGAATCTCGAAGGACAGGTTCAGGTGCAGGATATCGTCGAATCTGCCAATGAAACGATTCCGAAAATGAAGGCAGAAGGCGCGGATGTCATTATTGCCCTTGCCCACACTGGTATTGAAAAGCAGGCGCAATCGTCAGGTGCAGAAAACGCTGTTTTTGACCTGGCCACGAAAACAAAGGGCATTGATGCGATTGTCTCGGGCCATCAGCACGGACTCTTCCCTTCCGCAGAATATGCGGGTGCCGCTCAGTTCGATGTTGAAAAAGGAACCATTAACGGCATTCCGGTCGTCATGCCAAGCAGCTGGGGCAAATACTTAGGCGTCATTGACCTCAAGCTTGAAAAAACAGACGGCTCGTGGAAGGTCGCAGATTCCAAGGGCAGCATCGAATCAATTTCCGGCAGCGTCACATCCAGAAACGAAGCCGTCACAAAAGCCATTCAGCAAACACATCAAAACACGCTGGAATATGTCAGAAAGCCTGTCGGAAAAACAGAAGCCGACATTAACAGCTTCTTTGCACAAGTCAAGGACGACCCTTCTATTCAAATTGTGACAGATGCGCAAAAATGGTACGCGGAAAATGAAATGAAGGATACCGAGTATAAAGATCTTCCGATTTTGTCAGCAGGCGCGCCGTTTAAAGCCGGCGGCAGAAACGGAGCCAATTACTATACAAACATTCCGGCCGGGGATCTTGCGATTAAAAACGTCGGAGACTTGTATCTGTACGATAATACCCTCCAAATCGTGAAGCTGACCGGTAGCGAGGTGAAGGACTGGCTCGACATGTCAGCTGGCCAATTTAATCATATCGATCCGTCAAAAGGCGGCGATCAGGCCTTGCTGAATGAGAATTTCCGCTCCTACAACTTTGACGTGATTGACGGCGTCACCTATCAGGTCGATGTCACAAAACCGGCTAAATACAACGAAAACGGAAAAGTGATTAACGCGGATTCAAGCCGGATCATCAACCTTTCCTATGAAGGCAAACCGATCAGCCCGAGCCAGGAATTTCTCGTAGTCACGAATAATTACCGGGCCTCCGGCGGCGGCGGTTTCCCTCATCTGACGAGTGATAAGATTGTCCACGGCTCCGCAGTTGAAAACAGACAGGTACTGATGGATTACATTATTGAACAGAAAACATTAAATCCAAAAGCCGATAACAACTGGTCGATTGCACCGGTTTCCGGCACGAATTTGACGTTTGAATCTTCGCTTTTAGCCAAGCCTTTTGCGGACAAAGCCGATGATGTCGCTTATGTGAGACATTCTTCAAATGAAGGCTATGGCGTGTACAAGCTTCAATTTGACGACGGTTCAGATACCGATCCTCCTGAAGGCGGATTATGGGATCTTACCGTCATGCATACAAATGATACGCATGCGCACCTTGATGACGCAGCCAGACGAATGACGAAAATCAGCGAAGTAAGAAACGAAACAGACCACAACATCCTGCTTGACGCGGGAGATGTGTTTTCCGGCGACCTGTATTTCACGAAATGGAACGGTTTAGCCGACCTGAAACTGATGAACATGATGGGTTATGACGCCATGACCTTCGGAAACCACGAATTTGATAAAGGTCCGTCCGTTCTTTCTGATTTTCTCAGCGGGAACAGCACAACTGTCGATCCGGCGAATCGCTATCACTTTGAAGCGCCTGATTTCCCAATCGTCAGCGCGAATGTGGATGTATCAAATGAACCTAAGCTAAAATCATATGTCAAAAAGCCGCAGACCTTTACTGCGGGAGAAAAGAAAGAGCCGGGCATCCATCCGTACATTCTGTTAGACGTTGACGGCGAGAAAGTGGCCGTGTTCGGACTGACAACAGAAGACACAGCCACAACATCAAGCCCGGGCAAAAGCATTGTATTTAACGACGCATTTAAAACTGCGCAGAACACCGTGAAAACGATTCAGGAAGAAGAAAAAGTAAACAAAATTATCGCGCTCACCCACATTGGGCATAACCGCGATCTTGAGCTAGCCAAAAAAGTGAAGGGCATTGACTTGATCATCGGCGGACACACCCACACTCTCGTGGACAAAATGGAGGTCGTGGAAAACGACGAACCGACAATCGTGGCGCAGGCAAAAGAATACGGCCAATTCTTAGGGCGTGTCGATGTCGCATTTGATGATGACGGCGTCGTTCAAACAGACAAATCAAATCTAAGCGCACTGCCGATTGATGAGAATACTGAAGAAAACGCGGAAGTAAAAGAAGAGCTCGATCAGTTCAAAAAAGAATTAGAGGACGTCAAAAATGAAAAAGTCGGCTACACGGATGTAGCCCTTGACGGCCAGCGTGAGCATGTGCGCACGAAGGAAACCAATCTCGGAAACTTCATCGCGGACGGCATGCTTGCAAAAGCGAAAGAAGCATCCGGCGCCAACATTGCGATTACAAATGGCGGCGGCATCAGAGCAGGCATTGACAAAGGCGATATCACTCTCGGCGAAGTACTGAACGTGATGCCGTTCGGCAACACGCTTTACGTGGCTGATTTGACCGGAAAACAAATCAAAGAAGCTCTTGAACAAGGATTAAGCAATGTGGAGAACGGAGGCGGGGCCTTCCCTCAGGTGGCTGGAATTGAATATACCTTTACATTAAACAACGAACCTGGACACCGTGTTTTAGACGTGAAAATCGAATCGCCTAACGGAGACAAAGTTGATCTGAATACAGATGATACCTACCGCGTCGCAACAAATCATTTTGTCGGCGGCGGTGGAGACGGATACTCTGTCTTTACGGAAGCTTCTCATGGTGAAGACCTCGGCTACGTAGATTATGAGATTTTCACCGAGCAGCTGAAAAAGCTTGGTGACAAGGTCTCTCCTAAAATGGAAGGACGGATCAAAGAAGTATTCCTGCCGACAAAGCAGAAGGATGGCAGCTGGACACTCGATGAAGACAAATTTGCGATTTATGCCAAAAACGCCAACAAGCCGTTTGTCTATTATGAAACGTCTGAAGGATCACAAGAGAAACCAATCAATCTAAAAATGAAAAAAGACCAGGTCAAGCTATTGAAGGATAGAGAATTAGATCCTTCCCTGACGGTGTTCAACTACTGGTACAGCATGAAGCTTCCAATGGCGAACATCAAAACCGCGAACACTGAAATCGGAATCAAATCTAAGGGAGAATTAAACGTCTCCCTATCAAATGTATATGACTTTACAGTGAAGCAAAAAGGAAAAGAAGTGAAATCATTCAAGGAACCGGTTGAGCTATCGCTTCGGATGTTTGATATTGAAGAAGCTCACAACCCTGCCATTTACCATGTCGACCGGAAAAAGAAAACTTTTACAAAGACAGAAAAGGGATCAGTTGACGACGATATTGTAACAGGATACACAAACCACTTCAGCGAATACACGATCTTAAATTCCGGTGCTCACGATAAACCGCCGGCGTTCCCGTCCGATCAGCCGACAGGCGGCGATGACGACGGCAAGAATGGCGGAGGGTCCGACAATCCAGGCGGAAAGCAGCCGAATGATGGCAAAGGCGGCGATCAAACACCCCCCGGCACTGAACCAACAAATGGATCGGGCGGATCGGGAACCGATGGACCGGCTGGCGGCTTGCTTCCTGACACAGCCACCTCCATGTATTCCATCCTGCTGGCCGGATTTCTGATCAGCGCACTCGGAACAGCATTATATTTGCATCAGCGAAGAAAACAGAACAGAGCGAATGAAGCATAAAAAAAGCTGCTCGTTATCGAGCAGCTTTCTTTTTTATACCCACTTCACAACATCTTCAACAGCAGATCTTGTTTTCGGACGAGGGTCTCGCACACGGTAGCCGAACGCCACCATAACAGAAATATCAAAGCTTCCGTTTTCCAGAAGGCCTTCCTCTTCAAGGATGCGATGAATTTCATCATATTGGAAGCCTTCCACAGGGCAGGAATCAACGCCGATTTGCGCAGCGGCTGTCATCATGTTGCCAAGCGCAATATAGGTTTGTTTGGATGCCCAGTCAAACAGGGTTCTGTCGCTTTCAAGCAAATGCAAATCGTGCTTCTGGAACTCCTCTGTTTTGCTGAGATAGCCTTCATACACGTCTTGCGGCATTTGTTTTACTTCTTTTAAATGACGTTTGATGTAGTCCGCATTATATTTCATATCCTTCGCTGTACGCGCCAGAATCAGGACGAAATGGCTTGCTGTCGGAAGCTGCTTTTGCGCGCCCCATGTGTATTCGCGAAGCTTTTCGCGGAATTCGGGATTTTGGACAACAACGAATTTCCAAGGCTCAAGGCCGAGTGAACTTGGAGATAGTCTTCCTGTTTCTAAAATAAATTCAAAATCGCTGTCTGATACTTTTTTATTCGGGTCAAATTCCTTTGTCGCATGTCTGAAATTGTATGCGTCCAGAATTTGTTTCTTTACATCTGCCATGTTAAGCACCTCTCCTTTTGGTTACTCTCACTTCTATTGTAGCCATTCTCATAAAAAGTAAAAGTACGCACATTTTTGTATGATAGTATCAATTTTGATACCAAGAGAAAAAAGCGCTCTGCCGCAGGCAGGCGCTCTTTATTTTCCCCGTCGCGCAAAATCGACAAACCTGAATTTGTCCAGACGGTGTCTGCTTTCCGTATATTGAAAGAGACTTGTATCCTCTAAAAAGACATAGTTTCTCACAACCACCATATGGTCATAGCCGCGTAAATCAAGCAATTCCCTGTCCTCATCCGTACACGGCTCGGCCACAATTTCTTTCTGCGCGTAACTGATCGAAAGACCAAGCTCTCCTTCAATATATTCATAAATGGAGTTTTCGCAAATTTCTTTCGTCAGGTGAGGCACATGCTTTCTGAAAAAGTAGTCCTTGTCCAAAATGACATGCTCCCCGTCAATCTTTCTTGACCTGATCACTTCCCATATGTCATCATCCGGCTGTGCCCGAAGTTGTTTTTGGATCAGATCTGACGGGGGCACCAGCCCGAATTTGTGAACGGCTGTTTTCGTTTCTTTCCCCAAAGTTTGCGCCAGTTCCTTGAAGCTGACAAGCCCAGAGACCGGAAACTGCATTTTTTCACGGTTGAGAATCACGGAGCCTTTCCCCCTGATTTTCTGGATATATCCATTTTGAGCCAGCATGTGAAGCGCCTTTCGAACCGTTTCTCTTGATGTGCCGTACTGTGCGGTCAATTCATGTTCAGACGGAAGAATCTCCTCCGCCTTCCATCGGCCGTCTTCAATTTGCTGTGCGATGTCTTTATAGATTGTGATAAATTTATTCACCTTCATTTATGACCACCCAGCTTAGTTTAGCACGGTTTTGTTAAATGATAAACAATGGACTCATACGGTCGGAGCGTCATATTCTTCAGTTCTTCTCTCTCTTCATCGTTTGTCAGAAGCACCTCTGCCTTCCACTCGCCGGGCTTCAGCGTGTCCGGCAGTGTAAAGGCTGCCTCCGTCCCGTAAAAATTATTGATGATGAGCAGCTTCTCATTTTCGCCATGTCTCATATACGCAAAAACGTTCGGATCATCCTTTGCGATCAGTTCATACGTTCCCTCCGTGACAATGTCATAGGTTTTTCGGATCTGGATCAGCTTCTGGTAGTGATAAAAGACCGAGTGTTTGTCCTTCAGCGCCGCCTCGGCATTGATCTCCCGGTAATTGCCGGCGGCCGGTATCCATGGCGTGCCTGTTGTAAATCCGGCATTCGGCGTATCATCCCACTGGACGGGTGTTCTGGAATTGTCACGGGATTTTTCCTGTAAAATGGCTAAAATCTCTTTCTCCGCCATGCCTTTTTTCTTGAAGGCGTGATACATGTTCAGCGACTCGACATCCCGATAGGAGCTGATGCCGGTAAACTTCGGATTGGTCATGCCGAGCTCTTCACCCTGATAAATATAAGGCGTGCCCTGCATCATATGAATGGCCGTCGCAAGCATTTTTGCTGATTTCACCCGATATGGACCGTCATTTCCATATCTCGATACAATGCGCGGCTGATCGTGATTGCACCAGAACAAAGCGTTCCAGCCCCCTCCCGCCTGCATCTCCGTCTGCCACACGGATAAGATCTCCTTCAGCTTCAGAAAATCGAACGGAGCCAAGGCCCATTTTTCTCCGTTTGGATAATCGACCTTGAGATGATGGAAGTTAAACGTCATATCAAGCTCTTCATTGCCCGGATTTGTATAACGGATGCAATGGTCAATCGATGTAGAAGACATCTCACCGACCGTCATGCTGTCATAATGTGAAAACACCTTTTCGTTCATTTCATGCAGAAATTCATGCACCCGCGGCCCGTCAGTGTAAAAGGTACGGCCATCATCGCCGTCTTCCGCATTCGGAAAGCGCTGGTCTTTTGAAATCAGATTAATGACATCAAGCCTGAAGCCATCAATTCCTTTTTCAAACCAAAAATGCATCATCTCATAGACATGCTTTCTGACCTCTTCATTTTCCCAATTCAAATCAGCCTGTGTGACATCAAACAGGTGCAGATAATATTGGCCTGAAGCTTCGTCAAGCTTCCATGCCGAGCCGCCGAATTTCGATTCCCAGTTTGTCGGGGCTGTGCCGTCTTCGTTCGGGTTTTTCCATATATAAAAATCACGGTATGGGCTGTCTTTTGAAGAAATCGCCTCTCTAAACCATTTGTGCTCAGTTGACGTATGATTGACCACTAGATCCATGACGACTTTTAAGCCTCTTTTGTGCGCTTCAGCTAATAAGCGTTCAAAATCTTCCATTGTGCCGTACTCTTGATAAATCGTGAAGTAATCCCGAATATCATACCCATTATCATGCTGCGGCGAGTCGTAAATCGGCGTTAGCCAAAGAACATCAACCTGAAGCGTTTTTAAGTAATCAAGCTTTTCAATAATTCCATTCAAATCGCCAATGCCGTTTCCCGTCGTATCTTTAAAGCTTTTCGGATAAATTTGATAAACCACGGCTTTTTTCCACCATGGTGTTTGTTCTGTTTTCATCTGTCTCCACCACCGTCTTTTTTAATGAAAATGGGAAAAAGGGACCGTCAAAAACACGTCCCGCTCCCCTTTGTTATTTACGTTTCAGTCGCGCATAAGCGTATGTTCCGGCAAACGGAACAATCAAGACAATCGCCATTCCGATTGCGAATGCACCCCAGTACTGGCTCATAATCGAGAAAATGCCGGGCACGCCGCCAACACCGACGGAGCTAGCCAAAACGCCTTGAGATGAGATATACATCCCGGCCAGCCCTGAGCTGATCATCGCAATGATAAACGGAAATTTGTAGCGAAGGTTCACCCCGAATATGGCAGGCTCTGTAATGCCCAGATAAGCGGAAATGCCTGATGTTAAGGAAAGACCTTTTTGTTTCTCATCCTTTACGATAAACATCATCGCCAGCGCCGCTGATCCTTGGGCGATATTTGAAAGCGCCAGCATCGGCCATAAAAATGTGCCTCCGAGCTTAGAGCCGATCAGCTGCAGATCAACTGCCAAAAACGTATGATGCATTCCGGTAATCACCAGCGCTGAGTATAAGCCGCCGTACAGCAGCCCGCCCAGCGCGGCAAATGAGCCGAACACCGAGATAAGCCCCGAAGTTAACACATTCCCGATCGCAAATGTGACCGGACCGATAATGATAAAGGACGCAAAACCTGTCACGAGCAGCGTAATCGGCGCGACGACTAAAAGCTGTATCCCCTCGGGTGTCCGTTTCGTCAAAAACAATTCAATCTTGGCGAGCAAATACGAAGCGAGCAAAATCGGGAGCACCTGCCCCTGGTAGCCGACCTTCTGCACTTCAAGGCCGAAAAGATTCCATACAGGGATCTCTCCGCTTTGTTCCGCAGCGCCATACCCCCACGCATTCAGTAAATCAGGATGCACGAGCATAACGCCGAGCACAATGCCGAGGAGCGGATTGCCGCCAAACCGCTTCACCGCCGACCAGCCGATCAGCGCTGGCAGGAACGTAAAGGCCGTGCCTGCGATTAAATTGATCATATTGGCAAGATCCGCCCACTGCGGGTACACCTGCACAATCGATTTTGTACTGAAGAAAATCCCCTGCGCCGTTAAGATATTGTTGATTCCCATTAAGAGACCCGCCGTGACAATCGCCGGCAAAATCGGAATAAAGATACCTGCAAGCGTTTTCACAGCACGCTGCAAAGGATTCATATTTTTTTCTGAGGCCTTCTTCACATCGTCCTTTGTTGACTCGCCAATCCCCGTTTCCTTGACCAGTTCCGCATATACTTTGTTGACTGTTCCCTGGCCGATCACAACCTGAAACTGTCCGTTTGTCGAAAACGATCCCTTTACAACATCGATTTGATCCAGCGCCTCTTGGTCAACCTTGCTTTCATCTATTAACGCGAAGCGTAAACGTGTTACACAATGAGTTGCCGCTGCAATATTTTCAGCACCGCCGACTGCTTCAACAATTTGCCGTGCTGATCTGTTCAGTTCCCCCATGCCAACCCCTCCGTTTGATAACTTGTATATACAACTTATGTTTATATTGTAGTCCTGTATATACATGTAGTCAACAACTTTTTGTAGCGCTTTCATACTATTCGTAAAGTCATAGAATG
Organism: Bacillus sp. 7705b; assembly: GCF_002289525.1. Classification (NCBI taxonomy): domain Bacteria; kingdom Bacillati; phylum Bacillota; class Bacilli; order Caryophanales; family Bacillaceae; genus Bacillus; species Bacillus sp. 7705b. The sequence continues at coordinate 62,040 of NZ_NSDH01000049.1, forward strand.
GCTTAACAGAAAGGTTACTCTAAAAAGCTAGCAAATGTTTTGAGAGGTGAGCCCTATGAATAAACACGAGAATGCCCTGCAAGTTCCTCCGTGAGCTCGAGGCCAACAAGGAAGGGCCGATTTCTCCTATCTCAAGGAAAACACTATTAACAGAAAGCTGCTCAGAGATATCGTGTTTAGAGGGTTTGACTTCGGAAATGGACTGTGCGGATTTGTTGTATATATCGAAGGAATCGTAAAATCTGAATCTATTCAGGATCACGCCCTCCCTCCTTTTTGCGGCATCTGAAGGATGAAATAGAGAAAGACGAGGAATCTCTGCCAATACGCTGTCTATTTCCAGTGTATTGGCAGAGACGAGTTTGAAACTATTATTTTGTCGACGTCAAAATGCCTGATTGTAAAAATGAAAGGCGGCTAAAGGAGAAGCATTGAAGAACCGATCGCCGAGTCCGCCATCAGAGGTTCAAGAGAGGCTTTACTTACAGAAAGCCTCAGAGTCAATAACGCTCATTAATGTGGTGATGCGATCTTGCTGCCTTTGTTCATCTAATTGATCATCAAGAGTAAGACGATGTTGAGTTCCAAAAACCCTAAGAGTTTTCAGCTTCTTTTGTCTGGTAAACAGCACTCTGTTTCGTTTTTCTTCTATCTTTCAGGTAATACTGTTCAGATGTGAAAAATTCGGTATACAGCGCTTTTACCTTCTTGCTCAATAATAACAGCGCAATCACATTCGGAACGAGGATGAAAACTAACGCTAAGTCCAGAAAGCCCCAGATGGCTTTTGCTCCGCCGGCGGCACCTATGATAATAGCCGCTAAATAGACGAATTTAATGACATGTCCCGACAGCCTTCCGAATAGAAATTCAGCTTGTTTTACGCCGTAAAATATGACAACCATAATGGTCGAGACAACAAAAAAGACGAGAGAAATCGAAACGAAGTACCCTCCGCCAGCTCCGAAATAATGCTGAAATGCAGCCGTAGTCAGTGCTGCTGGGTCACTTGAGGCGTTCTTCCCTGTCCAGACACCGGATGCAAGGACGACAAATGCCGTGGTGGTGCAGATGATCAAGGTATCAATGACAATGCCGATCACAGACCAGAAGCCTTGTCTTACGGGGTGGTCAGTCATTGCCGCCGCATGTGCAATCGGGGCGGTTCCCATCCCGGCTTCATTAGAATACAGGCCGCGGGCAAACCCCCAGCGGATGGTTTCAGCCAAGGCAGCGCCTGCAAATCCTCCTGCTGCCGAAGAAGAAGTAAACGCATTCGAAAATATGAGAGAGAAAAACGCCGGAACAGATGAAAGATTCATAAGAACAATCAGGAGACCGGCTCCCGCGTATGCACCTGCCATGAGAGGCACAACAAACTCAGTTACTTTTCCGATCCGCTTCACCCCGCCAATTACAACTAAACCAATCAAAAACGCGATGCCGATTCCGGCGTATATTTTATTGAAAGAAAACGTTTCGGCAAGAGAGACTGAAACTGAATTCCCCTGAACCATTATGCTTGGAATCAGCTCTACGATCAGTGCAACAGAAAAAAACACGCCGAGCCATTTCATGCGCAGCCCTTTTGTTATGTAATACATCGGTCCCCCGACAAATTCACCCTGCTCATTTTTTTCTCTGTAATGAACCGCAAGCACACTTTCTGAAAACTTAATTGCCATAGCAAATAAGGCAACCAGCCACATCCAAAAAACAGCCCCGGGACCGCCAAACATGATAGCCGCAGGCACTCCGACAATGTTCGCCGCCCCAATCGTCGAACTGAGGGCTGATGTCAATGCCTGAAGCGGCGTAACTGTCCCCTCTCCCTTTGGCTTTTTTCCTACGCTGCCGATCGTCTGCTTCAAAATGTATAAAGGATAGCGAAATTGAAAAAACTTCAGCAAAATGGTGAAGTACAATCCCGTCCCCGTCAGTAAGATAATTAGCGGCGGCCCCCACAGCCAATCAGATATACGCTCTACCCATTCTAATAGTTGTTCCATCCCATCACCCTTTCCCGTTTATGGGTCAATTCCCCACAGATGGAAAAACATAAACCTTTTAGGGCAGACAGAACTGAGTCAAATTGAGGAAGAAAGGAAGCTGGACGGCTAAAAAACATCGCCTGACAAGGAAAACTAAGTGGAAGAAGGTCTGTTTGGCCCCAGCCGCTCATATACTTGATTCTTATAAAACGATGACGCTGGTTTGGAAAACATACCTTTTTTGTCGGCAAGCTTATCGAGCATCAGCTGCTTTTCTGATTTTTTTCTTACTAATTGCTCACGTTCCTTTTCGTCATAGCACTTGGAGATTAAATGGTTAAGGGTCATAAGCTCTTTTTTCAGTGCACCCTCATCCTCAGCTATCCCTGCATTTTTTAACATTCGGTAGCCCATCCGCAGGGATTCCGGCAAGTGGGCCGCATCATCCTTTGGCAGCGGTTTTCCCATTCCCGGCAGGTTGTCAAATTCTCCGTCTTTGATGGCGCGTTTAATCTTATCTTCAGACACAATATGAGAATAATCCATCGTCCCACCTCTTTTCATTAATGAACATATTTTATCATACAGCTGTCACAAACCATATTATTCCTTTATTTACAGTAAGAAACCTGCTTTTACATCTGGCAAATCCCTAAGAAAACGTTGATTCGACGGCGTTTTTCGCCACTTTTTCCATCGGACGATTTTCACTTTTCTAATCCGCTGATTCGTGTTATATTGGATACGTTCGTTTTTTCTATCGTTTCGCTCGAACTGTGATCGGAAAAAAGGAGTGTAACAATGAAAACATTTATAAAAGAAAGAGGACTGGCCTTCTTCTTAATTGCGGTCGTCCTGTTATGGGTAAAGACGTATGTCGGTTATGTCCTGAACTTCAATTTAGGAATAGACAACACGATCCAGAAAATATTGCTTTTTGTGAATCCGCTCAGCTCAAGCTTATTCTTTCTTGGATTTGGACTTTTGTTCAAGAAAAAATTACAGCAGACAGCCATCATAGTGATTCATTTTTTAATGTCTTTTTTACTGTACGCAAACATTGTGTATTACCGATTCTTCAATGATTTTATTACGATTCCGGTCATTATGCAGGCTAAAACAAACGGCGGCCAACTCGGTGACAGCGCATTTTCGCTGATGAGACCGACTGACGCCTTTTACTTTATCGATACGATCATTCTGATTATCTTAGCGATTAAAGTGAACAAGCCTGCCGATACGTCTAACAAAAAATCATTCCGAATCGTTCTTGCGTCTTCGATTCTCGTTTTCTTAATCAACCTGGCAGTTGCGGAGTCAGACCGTCCTGAATTGCTGACGAGATCATTTGACCGAAACTATCTTGTCAAATATTTAGGAACATACAATTTCACGATTTATGACGCTGTGCAGAATGTCAAATCCAACAGCCAGCGCGCACTTGCCGATTCAAGCGACGTAACGGAAGTTGAGAACTACATGAAAGCCAATTACGATGTGCCGAACAATGTGTATTTCGGCAAAGCGGAAGGAAAAAACGTCATTTACGTTTCACTTGAATCTTTACAGTCCTTTATCATCGACTATAAAATTGATGGCAAAGAAGTGACACCGTTCTTAAATAAACTGGCGCACGATAACGAAACGTTCTACTTTGATAACTTTTTCCACCAAACAGGACAAGGTAAAACATCGGATGCAGAATTTATGATGGAAAACTCTCTGTACCCGCTGGCTCAGGGTTCCGTTTTCGTGAACAAAGCGCAAAACACGCTTCAATCCGTTCCGGCGATTTTGAAGTCTAAAGATTACACATCTGCTACGTTCCACGGGAATACGCAGACGTTCTGGAACCGAAACGAAATGTACAAAGCGGAAGGCATTGATAAGTTCTTCGACTCTGCTTACTATGATATGAACGAAGAAAACACGAAAAACTACGGCATGAAAGATAAACCGTTCTTTAAAGAATCAATGCCGCTGTTAGAAAGCCTGCCGCAGCCGTTCTATACGAAGTTCATTACGCTGTCTAACCACTTCCCATTCGGAATGGATGAGGGGGATACTGACTTCCCGGCTGGAGACTTTGGCGACTCTGTCGTCAACAACTACTTCCAGTCAGCCCATTACCTTGATCAGTCCATTGAACAATTTTTCAATGACCTGAAAAAAGACGGGTTATATGATAAATCGGTTATCGTGATGTACGGAGACCACTACGGCATCTCTGAAAACCACAATAACGCGATGGCGAAAGTGCTTGGCAAAGACGAAATTACCGATTATGACAACGCCCAGCTTCAGCGGGTGCCGCTCTTTATCCACGCTGCCGGCGTGAAGGGCGAAAAAGTTCATAAATATGCCGGAGACGTCGATGTGGCTCCAACCCTTCTGCATTTGCTCGGAGTGGATACGAAAGACTACTTGATGTCCGGTTCTGATATTTTATCTAAAGAACACCGTGAAGTAATTCCGTTCCGCAACGGAGACTTTATATCACCGAAGTACACGAAAATATCCGGCAAGTACTATGACACAAAAACCGGGAAACAGCTTGATGAATCTGAGATCGACAAGTCAGAAGACTCACTCGTCAAGAAGGAACTCGAAATGTCCGATAAAATCATAAACGGAGACCTGCTGCGTTTCTACAACCCGAAAGGTTTTACAAAGGTGAACCCTTCCGATTATGATTACACAAAACACGGCGAGGATTCAGAGACGTCAACAGAAGACGAAGATAAATAAGAAAAAAGCAGAGAGGC
>NZ_NSDH01000050.1:0-66741 GCF_002289525.1 Bacillus sp. 7705b
GCATATTCAAGGCTGTTTTTTTATTTTCTTTTTATTAATTTATCGTACACTTGCTTTAACGCAGATTCAAATTTACCAGTTTGCTTCGGTTTGTAATATTGCTTGTTCTTTAAAGGATCAGGGAGGTACTGCTGTTCAACCCATCCATTTTCGTAATTATGAGGGTATTTATAGTCGATTCCTCTTCCAAGTTCCTGTGCTCCTTTATAATGCGCGTCTTTTAAATGTTTTGGGACATCGCCGATTTTTCCTGCTCTGATGTCCGCGAGCGCTTCATCGATTGCTAAAATAGCTGAATTGGATTTTGGCGAGAGACAGAGCTCAATGACCGTATTGGCCAGCGGTATGCGCGCTTCAGGGAAGCCGATACGTTCGGCGGTCTGAACTGCATGCAGCACTCTCGGTCCGGCCTGCGGGCTGGCTAAGCCGATATCCTCATAGGCGATAACCAACAGTCTTCTCGCGATGCTTTCCAAGTCACCCGCTTCAATTAATCTGGCCAAATAGTGAAGAGCGGCGTTGGCATCAGAGCCGCGGATCGATTTTTGAAAAGCGGACAAGACGTCATAATGCGCACCACCGTCTTTATCGTGAGAAAAACTCTTTTTCTGCAGGCATTCTTCCGCAGACTCTAACGTGATGTGAATCACGCCGTCCGCAGACTCCTTCGTTGACAATACGGCAAGCTCAAGCGCATTTAAAGCGGAACGGACATCTCCTCCGCATCCGTGGGCAAAATGCTCCATCGCCTGGTCATCAATTGAAACGGAATATGTGCCAAGCCCCCGGTGCTCATCATGAAGAGCTCGCTCTAATGCCTGTTTAATCAATTCAGGTGTTAATGGCTCTAGCTCAAAAATCTGCGTTCGGCTTCTGATGGCCGGATTTATGGCGTGATATGGGTTAGCTGTAGTGGCGCCGATTAAAATAATCATGCCATTTTCTAAATAAGGCAAAAGAAAATCCTGTTTTCCTTTATCGAGTCTGTGGACTTCATCCAAAATCAAAATGACCTGGCCGGACATTTTGGCTTCTTGGGCTACGATCTCCATATCCTTTTTATTGTTAATAACGGCATTCAGCTTGCGGAAAGCAATACTTGTTGAACCGGCGATTGCTGTTGCGATTGAGGTTTTTCCAATTCCGGGCGGCCCGTACAAAATCATGGATGACAAATGTTTTGCCTGAACCATTCTGCCGATAATTTTATCTTCAGCCACCAGATGCTGCTGGCCGATAATATCCTCTATTTTCGTCGGACGCATCCGATATGCCAATGGCTTCATCATCATCTCTCCTTACTTAATTACAGGGTAACGGAAAACCGGAAATTAGAAAAGGGGGAAGCCCCGTTTCCGCCAGCTTCCATGAAAATTCGCAGAAGGTATGCTATAATAGCAGTTGGTCTATTATTTAATAAACGGACGAATTATATAGAAATTACCATTATATATGTGGAAAATCATGAAATAACAGAGGTGTTCTTGTTGAAAATATCAACTAAAGGAAGATACGGTCTCACCATTATGATCGAGCTCGCGAAAAAGCATGGTGAAGGCCCGACTTCATTAAAAAGCATCGCACAGACAAATAATTTGTCAGAGCATTATTTAGAGCAGCTGGTCTCACCGCTCAGAAATGCCGGCTTAGTCAAAAGCATCAGAGGCGCATACGGCGGATACGTATTAGGCAGTGAGCCGGATGCCATTACAGCTGGAGACATCATCCGCGTGCTTGAAGGTCCGATCAGCCCTGTGGAAGTGCTCGAAGACGAGGAGCCTGCCAAGCGGGAGCTGTGGATCCGCATACGGGATGCCGTTAAAGAAGTGTTAGACAGCACAACATTAGAGGACCTTGCCAGCTATACAGATGGGGAGCAAGAAGCTTATATGTTCTATATTTAAATCAGAGGTGTAAAACAAAATGGAACGGATTTATTTGGATCACGCCGCAACGTCTCCGATGGATGATCGCGTGCTGGAGAAAATGATACCGCATTTCTCCGGAAATTTCGGCAATCCATCCAGCATTCATTCATTTGGAAGAGAATCACGCAAATGGGTGGACGAAGCAAGAGCGCAGATTGCAGCTGAAATTGGTGCGGCAGAACAGGAAATTATTTTCACTAGCGGGGGAACGGAAGCCGACAACTTAGCGATAATGGGAACTGCGCTTGCCAGAAAAGATCAGGGAAAACATATCCTCACGACAAAAATTGAGCATCACGCCGTGCTTCACACTTGCGAAAAACTGGAGGAAGACGGATTTGAAGTGACGTATCTGGATGTTGATGAAAACGGCAGAGTCAGTGCAAATCAGGTGAAAGAAGCACTACGTGATGATACAATCCTTGTGACAGTGATGTATGGAAATAACGAAGTCGGAACTGTGCAGCCGATCGATGAAATCGGCCAGCTGCTGAAGGAACACACGGCTTATTTTCATACCGATGCTGTTCAGGCATTCGGGTTTTTTCCAATTGATGTGAAAAGCAGCCATATTGACCTTCTGTCTGTTTCTGGGCACAAGCTCAACGGGCCAAAAGGGACAGGCTTTTTATATGCAAGTAAGGATGTAAAGCTTTCTCCGCTGTTATTCGGAGGAGAGCAAGAAAGAAAACGCCGTGCCGGAACAGAAAATGTTCCGGGAATTGTCGGGCTGAAAGAAGCGGTCAAGCTGTCGGGCGAAGAACGGGACGAAAAAAACGAGAAGTATCAATCGTTTAAAACAATCATTGCCGGTACGCTTAAGGATGCCGATGTGGCATTCGAGATCAATGGAGATCAAGAGCATAGCCTTCCGCATGTCATGAACCTTTATTTTCCCGGTGCATCTGTGGAGGCACTGCTGGTAAATCTTGATATGGCGGGAGTTGCGGTCTCCAGCGGATCAGCGTGCACCGCTGGTTCAGTCCTGCCGTCACACGTTCTGACTGCCATGTTCGGTGAAGAGAGCGACCGGCTGACGTCCTCAATTCGAATCAGCTTCGGTCTCGGCAATACGGCTGAGCAAGTGAAAACCGCTGCCGAACATGTGGCTGCTGTTGTAAAGCGGCTGACACAATAAGGCGGACTTAATTATTGGAGTGAATGAAATGGAAAAACGGCCGGAGGATACAAGAGTCGTTGTCGGCATGTCCGGCGGAGTAGACTCATCTGTGGCGGCTCTACTGTTAAAAGAACAGGGCTATGACGTGATCGGAATCTTTATGAAAAACTGGGATGATACGGACGAAAACGGTTTTTGCACGGCGACAGAGGATTATGAAGATGTGATCCGCGTCTGCAATCAAATCGGAATTCCGTACTATGCCGTTAATTTTGAAAAGCAATATTACGAGAAGGTATTTCAATACTTCCTCGATGAATATAAAGCAGGCAGAACACCAAACCCGGATGTGCTGTGCAACAAAGAAATTAAATTCAAGGCATTTTTGGAGCATGCACTGTCACTTGGCGCCGACTATTTAGCGACTGGCCACTATGCAAGGGTCGACAGAAGCGGCGGCAAAGTAAGAATGCTGCGCGGCATTGATGAAAACAAAGATCAAACGTACTTCTTGAATCAGCTGACAGAAGATACGCTAAGCAAAGTCATGTTCCCGATCGGCGAGCTTCAAAAAAGCCGTGTGCGTGAAATTGCCAAAGAAGCAGAACTTGCAACGGCAACGAAAAAAGACAGCACAGGCATCTGTTTTATCGGCGAACGCAACTTCAAAACGTTTCTTAGCCAATATCTCCCTGCACAGCCGGGCGATATGATGACGATGGACGGCGAAGTAAAAGGACGCCATGACGGGTTAATGTACTACACGATCGGACAGCGTCACGGCCTTGGCATCGGCGGAAGCGGCGAGCCGTGGTTTGCGGTCGGTAAAGATCTTGAAAAGAACATCCTTTACGTGGATCAAGGGTTCCACAACCCGCTCCTTTACTCCGATAAAATCACAGCAACCAATATCAGCTGGGTTCGTTCGGATATCATGAAGGGCGAAGAGATTTCCTGCACGGCTAAATTCCGTTACCGTCAAGAAGACCATAAAGTCACGGTTCGAATGACTGGGGAAGGCGAAGCGGAGGTTATCTTCGACGAACAGGTCCGTGCTGTCACACCGGGACAAGCCGTTGTCTTTTATGATGGCGAAGAATGCCTTGGCGGCGGAACCATCGATGACGTATATAAAGACGGAACAAAATTGTGGTATGTATAAAATGAAAAAAACCTCAACAGCGAGTTGGGGTTTTTTAATGAAAGGAAGATGTCTGTGGACTACAATCAAGCCGGTATAGAGGCAATGCAGGAAGGCGATTACGAAAAAGCGGCAGAGGCTTTTACAAAAGCGATTGAAGAGAACAAAGAAGACGCAATTCCGTATATTAACTTTGCTAACCTGCTTTCATCAGTAAATGAACTGGAACGGGCGCTTGCGTTTTATGAAAAAGCGCTTGACTTAGACAGTGCTGCAGCCACTGCTTATTATGGAGCAGGAAATGTCTATGTTGTAAAAGAAATGTACAAAGAAGCGAAAGACATGTTTGAAAAAGCGCTGCGTGCCGGAATGGAGAACGGTGATCTTTTCTACATGCTTGGAACCGTTCTCGTAAAGCTTGAGCAGCCTAAGCTCGCTCTGCCATATTTACAAAGAGCCGTCGAGCTGAATGAAAACGATGCAGAAGCGCGTTTCCAATTCGGGATGTGCTTAGCGAACGAAGGCATGCTGGACGAAGCACTCAGCCAATTCGAAGCTGTAACAGAGCAAGACCCGGGGCACGCGGATGCGTTTTATAACTCCGGTGTCGCTTATGCTTATAAAGAAAATCGTGAAAAAGCGCTTGAAATGCTGGACAAGGCTATCGAAATCCAGCCCAATCATATGCTGGCGCTTCATGCAAAAAAACTGATCGACCCATCATAAAAAGCTCAGGAGGAGGGACGGCTCGTGCAGCAGCACCCGGATCAGCTGAAAATGGAGGAGGAGCCCTTTTTAAAAGGGACAGTAAACACTGTCATTTATCACAATGACGCCAATTTATATACGGTTCTGAAAGTGAAAGTCACAGAGACCTCCGAAGCTATTGAAGATAAAGTCGTATCCGTAACGGGCTACTTCCCTGCGCTTCAAGAAGAAGAGACCTACACGTTTTACGGAAAAACCGTTACTCACCCAAAGTTCGGACTGCAATTTCAAGCTGAGCATTTCAAAAAGGAGATCCCGACAACAAAAGAAGGTGTCATTCAGTATTTGTCGAGCGATCTGTTTGAAGGAATCGGTAAAAAAACTGCTGAAGAGATTGTGAAAAAACTGGGTGACAGTGCGATTAATAAAATTTTGGCTGATTCTTCAGTCCTTTATGATGTTCCGAGACTGTCAAAAAAGAAAGCTGACACCCTTGCCGGTGCTTTGCAGCGGCATCAGGGACTGGAGCAAATTATGATTTCGCTGAATCAATTTGGGTTCGGCCCTCAGCTGTCTATGAAAATCTATCAGGCCTATGAATCCGAGACGCTTGAGAAAATTCAGGAAAACCCTTATCAGCTTGTGAGAGACGTGGAAGGCATCGGCTTTGGAAAAGCAGATGAGCTTGGCGGAAGAATGGGGCTCTCAGGGAATCATCCTGAGCGGATAAAAGCGGCTATTTTGTACACGCTTGAAACGACATGCCTTTCAGAAGGGCATACGTACATAGAAACGAAGCAACTGATTATCGAAACCCAAACGCTGTTAAATCAGTCAGCGGCAGATGGACAGCGCATTACAGAAATGGATGCCGCTAATGCAATGATTGCGCTTGGAGAGAATAAGGATATTGTCATTGAAGATGAACGATGTTACTTTCCGTCGTTGTTTTTCGCTGAACAAAATGTTGCAAAGCGTGTGAAACAGATCGCAAGCCAAACCGAATATGACGACCAGTTTCCTGAATCAGAATTCCTTCTGGCTTTAGGGGAATTGGAAGAGCGTATGAATGTTCAGTACGCGCCGAGTCAGAAGGAAGCGATACAAAAAGCGCTGTCGTCACCGATGCTTCTTTTAACGGGAGGGCCGGGTACCGGTAAAACAACGGTCATCAGAGGCATTGTGGAATTGTATGGAGAACTCCACGGTGCTTCGCTTGATCCGTCGGATTATAAAAAAGATGAAGCCTTTCCGATTGTGCTGGCCGCGCCTACAGGTAGAGCGGCGAAACGAATGAGTGAGTCAACGGGGCTTCCGGCGGTTACGATACACCGGCTGCTCGGCTGGAACGGCGCGGAAGGATTTACTCATACAGAGGACCAGCCGATTGAAGGGAAGCTTTTGATTATCGATGAAGCGAGTATGCTTGATATATGGCTTGCGAATCATTTATTCAAAGCGATCCCTGACCATATTCAAATCATCATTGTCGGAGACGAAGACCAGCTGCCTTCCGTCGGACCCGGTCAAGTGCTCAGAGACCTTTTGGCATCCCAGGTGATTCCGACCGTAAGACTGACTGACATCTACCGGCAAGCGGAAGGATCGTCGATTGTCGAGCTTGCCCACGAGATGAAAAACGGGCTGCTTCCGAACAACCTGACGGCCCCGACAAAGGATCGTTCCTTTATTCGCTGCGGTGGTTCGCAAATTAAAGCAGTGGTTGAGAAGGTTGTCGCGAATGCATTGAAAAAAGGATATACGGCAAAAGATATACAGGTCCTCGCCCCAATGTACAGAGGGAAAGCCGGAATCAATGAGCTGAATGTGATGCTGCAGGATATTTTAAACCCTCCAAAAGAAAAGCGGAGGGAAATTAAGTTCGGTGACGTTGTATATAGAACCGGGGATAAAATTTTGCAGCTTGTCAATCAGCCGGAAAACAATGTGTTTAACGGCGATATTGGAGAAATCACTTCAATTTTCTATGCGAAGGAAAATACAGAAAAAGAAGACATGGCTGTTGTCTCTTTTGACGGCAATGAAATGACATTTGCGAAAAAAGACTTCAGTCAGTTTACTCATGCGTATTGCTGCTCTATTCATAAATCGCAGGGCAGTGAATTTCCGATCGTGGTTCTTCCAGTAGTGAAGGGCTACTATAGAATGCTCAGAAGAAACCTTCTATATACCGCCATAACGAGGGCGAAGAAATTTCTCATTTTATGCGGGGAAGAGGAAGCGCTGGAGTGGGGCGTGAAAAATAATGACGCGACTGTCAGACAGACCTCATTAAAAAACAGGCTGTCAGCGCAGGCGGCTGAAATGGATGCTGAGCTTGCGGCTTTGCAAAAAGAGCTCCCGTTCAGCGTGCACGACGCAAATATCGGAATGGAAGGCATTACGCCATTCGATTTTATGAAAGAAGAACAGCTGTAAAAAGGGCTCCCGTGTTTGCGGGAGCTTTTTTCATTGGGGGTGGAAGTGATTTCATCGTATGTGTCAAAGGTGAAAAGCAAAACCTAAGCCTGTTCAACAAAAGGTGGTTGATCACACTTTGAGAACATGCCATGAGGTAGAAGGTTTTCCTGTATATTCAGAACAAACTTCTTTTTATCTTGGGACGATTTCTGATATTTGTTTTTCTCTTGAAGGAAATTGTCTTGGATTTATTCTTGAACAAAAACGTCTTTTTCATAACCATCATGCGCTTTTACGAGCATGTGATATCAGTTGCATTCTTCATGACCGGATATTGGCCGCAGTCAATTCAGAACAGCTTTTGCCTCTTCCGAAATCATGCTTCACATATGAGCAGATGAAAATGAAGCTCGTGAAATCGCAAGAGGGTGATATTTTGGGGATGCTGGAAGATGTATACTTTTGTTTGGACAAGGGCATAATCGTAGCATATGAACTCTCGGACGGTTTCTTTTCTGACTTGGCGGGGTGCAAACGCCAGATCCAAAGAGCGGATTCGCTTGTAGAGGTGCGGAAAGACGAGATCGTTCTGAACGGATAGAGGTGTGAGATATGCTTATATGCCCGAACTGCAAAAGTAAGGATATCGGGAAAATCGGCGTGAACCAATATTATTGCTGGGGCTGTTTCATTGAGCTGACAGTGGTCAAAGGGAAGATTGAAACTCATCAAGTGGAAGAAGACGGAACGCTAAGCAGCCTGGATGATTTGTTTTCTGAGGATGAACGCAGCATCAATTTTTAATAACGAAAGGAGATGCGCAGGATGAATCGGACAATGACTTCTCTTTTGGCGCTGGGAGCCGGGGCTCTCGTGTACCGAATGGCAACTCAATCTGACATGCTGAATAATCGAAGCATGAAGCGGATGAGAAAAAGAATGATGAAGATGTTTTAAGGAATGAAGGATACTCTCTTTAGAGTATCCTTTTTATGTCTGCCGTGCCTCTAGGCGTCTGGCTGCAAGTGAAAGACTGTAATTGACTGCAAAATACATCAATGCCGCCAGCAGAAAAATCGGGAAAAAATAACTGCCGTCAGCGCTTTGCCCGTTTAAAATCTGCGCGTTATGAATAAGCTCAGGCAGGGCAATCACAACAGCTAGCGATGTATCCTTTAATAAAGAAATAAACTGGCTTACGATCGGCGGAACCATCCGGCGAAGCGCCTGAGGCATCACAATAGAGAAAAGTGTCTGTGTATAGCTAAGACCGGAGGAACGCGCCGCTTCAATCTGCCCTTTGTCAACTGAATTCAGGCCGCTCCGTATGATTTCAGAAAGCATGGCGGATTCAAAGATTGTTAAGGCTGTAATAGCGGCAGCTGTAATTTCAAGTTTGATCCCGATTTCCGGCAGGGCGAAAAACGTAAAGAAAATAATTAATAATAAGGGGAGATTTCTGATCGTTTCAACGAGAACGGCAATCAGTTGAGAAAGAATTGGGATTTTCGCATAGCGGAGAGTACCTGCGATCAACCCAAAAATAAAGCTCAGAATGATAGAAATAAATGCAACGTACAGTGTGACGAGAAAGCCGTCCCATAAAAAAGCTAAATGTTCAGATGAATAAGCTCCGATGAAATCCAATGTTTTTCACTCCTTATCAATAGCTTCTTTCCAGCCGTTTTTCCAAATAGTTAACACCGATACTAAGCGGTATCGTCAGCACTAAGTAAAAGAGTGCCACAAAGATATAGACATCAAAAACGACGAGCGTGCTTGATGACACCAAATCCGCCTGATACATGAGATCCAATCCGGCAACAACCCCGAGAATAGACGAGTTTTTGACCAAGTTTAAAAATTGATTGCCCAAGGGGGGGATCACAATTTTGATCGCCTGGGGCAAAATGATATATATCATTGCCTGGCTGTAGGTAAAGCCTGACGATCTTGCTGCTTCCATTTGCCCTTTTGAAACAGACTGGATGCCGGCTCTGATGGCTTCTGCGATAAAAGCAGACGTATAAATTGTGAGCGCAACGGTACCCGCTTGGAATCCATCCAGCCTCAGACCCGCATTTGGAAGTCCAAAGTAAAAGACAAATGTAATCAAAAGCAAGGGGATATTGCGGATAAATTCGACATAAGCCGTCCCGAGCCATTGCAAGGGCTTAAATACTGTTATTCTCATCACCGCGACAAGAACGCCAAGCGCAAAGCTGCCGGCCAGCGCGATCAGGCTTGCGAGCAGCGTGTGGTAAAAACCGTCCATATACATGTCGAAGTTATCGAATAGAATAGACACATTCATATGCTTTATTCACTCTCCTTATAAAATCGGGATGAGCATCGCCTGCTCACCCCGGGATGTTCGTTATTCAGCTGGTTCTTCTTTAATCCATTTTTTATAAATCTCGTCATATCTACCGTCCGATTTCATCTTTTCGAGAGAAGCGTTAATTTCTTTTGCGAGAGCCGATTGTCCTTTTTTTACGGCAATTCCATATGGCTCATCCGTGAATGGTTCTCCTGTTAATTGATAATTTTTATTCTCGTCAGCCATTCCGTATAAAATGGCATTATCCGTTGTGAGAGCATCGCCTTGACCGGATTTCAGCGCTGTAAAGGCTTCGGTGTAGTTTTCGAACTCTAATACACTCGCATCAGGCGCCTTTTCGCGTATGTTTTGAGAGGAAGTGGAGCCTTTTACAGCGAGAACTTTCGAGCCTTTGCCAAGGTCCTCAATACTTTTGATCTTGCTGCCTTTTTTCACGAGAAGTGATTGGCCTGCTTCAAAATAGACATCGGAAAAGTCAACTTCCTTTTTTCGTTCATCAGTGATCGTCATCGTTGCGACAATGGCGTCGATATCTCCGTTTTGAAGCATCGGGATCCTTGTTTTTGATGTGACTTCTTTAAATTCAGCTTTGTTTTCGTCGCCTAAAATATCTTTAGCGATTTGTTTGGCAATGTCGATGTCAAATCCCTCGATATCACCTGAGCTTGGGTTTTTCAGGCCGAACAGCCTGGTGTCGGTTTTAACACCGAAAACAATTTTGTCTTGATCTTTAATGGCAGCTAATGTATCTTTTTTGCTATCCTTTGCGCTTTCTCCGTTTGACCCCTTGCTTCCGCATGCAGCAAGCATGACAACAGCGATTAAAGAAATCAATGCTAACGATAAAATCTTTTTCATACAAACTCCCCCATTTCTCTTTTTAATGATTTAAAATACGGCTCAAGAATAGGCGTGCCCGTTCTTCCTTCGGGTTTGCGTAAAACTCAGCCGGTGCTGCTTCCTCCAGAATATTTCCTTCATCAATAAAGACAATACGATCCGCCACTTCTCTCGCAAACCCCATTTCATGCGTCACGACAACCATTGTCATGCCTTCTTTGGCGAGGTTCTTCATCACATCAAGCACTTCACCGATCATTTCCGGATCGAGCGCCGATGTCGGCTCGTCAAACAGCATGACCTCCGGCTTCATCGCCAGTCCCCGGGCAATAGCCACACGCTGCTGCTGCCCGCCGGAAAGCTGGGAAGGGTAGGCGTTTGCTTTCTCAGGGATTCCGACTTTTTCAAGGTAATACAGCGCAGTTTCCTTCGCTTGTTCAGCGGATTGTCCGAGTACTTTTACGGGCGCCAGCATAATATTTTGCAGCACGGTTTTATGAGGATATAAATGAAAGTGCTGAAACACCATTCCGATATTTCGCCGTACGTTATTAATGTCAGTTTTTCTGTCATTAATAACTGTGCCGTTTACGGTAAGTGTTCCTTCGTTAATCGTCTCCAGCCTGTTGATGCATCTGAGCAGAGTGCTTTTTCCGGAACCTGATGGGCCGATAATGACGACGACTTCACCTTTTTCGATTTGCAGGTTAATCTGCTTTAGCACATGAAAATCTCCGTAATGCTTGTTTACATTTTGAAATGAGATCATCGCAATCCTCCTAACAGAAACTTCAATAATTATGTGTAAATGTAACTAACTTACAAGGTTGAGGATAGTAACAACACGATATGATGCATACCTTAGTGAGAAAGGGTCAAACTTTTCTGAAAATTCAGCGTGGGGAAATATCCATTCCATTTGTAGGTGTAAAGAAAACATAAGAGAATAATTCCCTATAATCCTCAAAAGATATAGAAGAGGTGAAAGCAGATGCTCCAGAAACCGGTGCAGCTTTTGTTATGGGTGGCCATTTGTTTATTGGTCCTGTTAACAGTCTATGTCTTTTGTATGCTAGATATGTTATGGTCTCCCCTGTGGCTCGTCATAAAATCGATCTTTATTCCCTTGATCATTTCTATTTTTATTTCTTATTTATTACTTCCGGTCACTGAGTGGCTTCATGACAAAGGTTTGCCAAGGACTTTAAGCATTTTGGTGATTTACGTCCTTTTTTTTGGCGGACTGGGCTGGGCATTATATAAAGGTGTGCCTGTTCTAATCGTGCAGCTGACGGATCTGTCAGAAAATATACCTATGTTTGCCGAGACGTACAATGGGCTCCTTCTCCATGTGCATAACCATACAGATGACTGGCCGGACGGCATGCATCAGCGCATAGACAAAATGATTAGGCAGACAGAGGCGTTTTTCGCCGGCACAATCGAAGGGGCAATTAGCGGAATCCGTAAAGTGCTCGACTATTTCTTAATTGCGGCAACGATTCCTTTTCTCGTATTTTATATGGTCAAGGACATCGAATTGATGAAAAAAACGGTGTGGTATTTGACGCCGAAGTCGTGGAGGAAGCGGGGCAGCGCTTTTTTGCTTGATGTAGATGATTCTCTCGGTGATTACATTCGCGGCCAGCTGCTCGTCTGCTTGATTCTCGGAGCCGTAGCCGGTATTACATTTTGGATATTTGGCCTTCCGTATCCGCTGATACTGGGTCTTATCTCGGGTATTACGAATGTCATCCCGTACTTCGGTCCCTTTATCGGCGCTGTTCCTGCGCTTTTGATTGCAATGACGATTTCTGTGAAGGCCGTTCTTGTCGTTGTCATTACGGTGTTTGTACTTCAATTTTTGGAAGGAAATGTCCTCAGTCCGTTTATTGTCGGCAGAAGTCTCAAGATGCACCCGGTAGTGATCATGCTTGCGCTTCTTGCCGGAGGTGAGCTGGCGGGGATTGTCGGCATGATACTGGCAGTGCCTGCTGCGGCTGTTTTAAAAGTAATGATGATCCATTTTCTGCGGATGCGGACGGAGCATTGACATTGGCGTGCCGCTTGTCTATAATTTCTCGTAGAATACATACGAATCTCGAGTGACGGATCTGAGTACGCCGAAGCCCTGTTAAAGAGAGAAGCTCCGTAAGCTGAAAGGAGCTTTATCAGAAGATCGGAGGAAGCTAATCCTGAGTGCAGTTAATCGCTGCCGCACATCCTGCGTTATTGGATGAAAGGTGACGGGCGAATTATAAGGCCCGTAATCAGGGTGGTACCGCGAGACAGCTCTCGTCCCTGTGTAAACGTGTGTTTGCATAGGGGGAGGGCTTTTTTGCTGTCACTGAAGAGAATTTCGATTTTTATAGAGGAGGAAATACAATGAAACACTTAACTTCTGCTGAAGTGCGTCAAATGTTTTTGGATTTCTTTAAAGAAAAAGGACATGCTGTAGAGCCGAGCGCGTCATTAGTACCTCATGAAGATCCTTCACTGCTTTGGATCAACAGCGGTGTTGCGACGCTGAAAAAATATTTTGACGGCCGCGTTGTGCCGGAAAATCCAAGAATCGTAAACGCTCAAAAAGCAATCAGAACAAACGATATTGAAAATGTGGGTAAAACCGCGCGCCATCACACATTCTTTGAAATGCTCGGAAACTTTTCCATCGGTGATTATTTTAAAGAAGAAGCGATCACATGGGCTTGGGAATTTTTAACGAGTGACAAGTGGATTGGTTTTGACGAAGAGCTTCTTTCTGTTACAGTTCATCCGGAAGATGAAGAAGCGTATGAGTTTTGGGCGAAAAAAATCGGTGTTCCGGAAGAAAGAATTATTCGCCTGGAAGGGAACTTCTGGGACATCGGCGAAGGGCCGAGCGGACCGAACACAGAAATTTTCTACGACCGCGGTGAAGCGTACGGGAACGATCCTGACGATCCGGAGCTTTATCCTGGGGGAGAAAATGACCGCTATCTTGAAGTATGGAACCTTGTATTCTCTGAGTTCAACCATAATCCGGACGGCACGTATACGCCGCTTCCGAAGAAAAACATCGATACAGGGATGGGGCTTGAAAGAATGGTATCTGTCATTCAAAATGTCCCGACAAACTTTGATACTGATTTGTTTGTCCCAATCATCAAAGCAACAGAAACGATTTCCGGTGAAGCATACGGCCAAGATCATGTAAAAGACACTGCATTTAAAGTCATCGCCGACCACATCAGAACGGTTGCTTTTGCTGTCAGTGACGGGGCGCTTCCGTCAAATGAAGGACGCGGCTATGTATTAAGACGTTTATTGCGCCGCGCTGTGCGTTATGCCAAAACGATCAACATCAATCGTCCGTTCATGTACGATCTTGTGCCGGTTGTTGCTGAGATCATGGCTGCTTTCTACCCTGAAGTAAAAGAGAAGGAAGAATTCATCTCAAAGGTCATAAAAACGGAGGAAGAACGCTTCCACG
Organism: Bacillus sp. 7705b; assembly: GCF_002289525.1. NCBI lineage: Bacteria > Bacillati > Bacillota > Bacilli > Caryophanales > Bacillaceae > Bacillus > Bacillus sp. 7705b. The sequence goes on from NZ_NSDH01000050.1 coordinate 13,972, forward strand.
AAACACTGAATGAAGGACTTGCCATCTTATCAGAAATGATCAAAAAGGAAAAAGATAAGGGCAGCAGCGTCATTTCAGGTGCGGATGTCTTTAAACTTTACGACACGTACGGATTCCCGGTTGAACTGACTGAAGAATATGCGGAAGACGAGAACATGACAGTTGACCATAAAGGCTTTGAAGAAGAAATGAACCAGCAGCGCGAGCGGGCCAGAAATGCACGTCAGGATGTCGGCAGCATGCAGGTGCAGGGCGGCGCATTACGCGACGTAACAGAAGAAAGCACATTTGTCGGCTACTCCCAAACAAAGGCTGATGCCAATGTGATTGTGCTTCTGCAGGACGGCCAGTTAATTGAAGAAGCGCATGAAGGCGAAACTGTACAGATTATTCTTGACGAAACACCTTTCTATGCGGAAAGCGGCGGTCAAATCGGCGACAAAGGCTTTTTGCGCAGCGAGCAGGCAGTGGTAAAAGTGAAAGATGTGCAAAAAGCGCCGAACGGCCAGCATGTGCATGAAGGTGTTGTCGAGAGCGGAACCGTTCAAAAAGGCATGCATGTAACAGCTGAGGTTGAAGATCATATGAGAAGCGGCGTGATTAAAAACCATACGGCAACGCACTTATTGCACCAGGCATTGAAGGATGTTCTTGGAACGCACGTCAATCAGGCGGGCTCCCTTGTGAATGAAAACCGCCTTCGTTTTGACTTCTCACACTTCGGGCAAGTGACAAAAGAAGAACTCGAACGAATTGAAGTCATTGTAAACGAAAAGATTTGGGCAAGCATCCCGGTCAGCATTGATCTGAAACCGATCGCTGAAGCAAAAGAAATGGGAGCTATGGCTCTGTTCGGAGAAAAATACGGTGATATTGTAAGGGTTGTTCAAGTTGGGGATTACAGCCTTGAGCTTTGCGGCGGATGCCATGTCAGCAACACAGCGGAAATCGGCTTATTTAAAATCGTATCTGAGTCTGGAATCGGAGCGGGCACTAGACGGATTGAAGCTGTAACAGGACAAGGCGCTTACGTGGAAATGAACAGCCAGATCTCAGTTTTGAAGCAGACTGCCGACGAACTGAAAACAAATATCAAAGAAGTGCCGAAGCGCGTTGCTGCGCTGCAGGCTGAGCTGAAGGAAGCACAAAGAGAAAATGAATCTCTTCTGGCGAAACTCGGCAACGTTGAAGCAGGCGCGATTCTATCAAAAGTAAAAGAAGTTGATGGTGTCAGCGTGCTTGCGGAAAAGGTAAACGCCAAAGACATGAACCATCTCCGCACAATGGTTGATGAACTGAAAGCAAAAATCGGCTCTGCGGTCATCGTGCTTGGCGCTGTGCAAAATGATAAAGTCAATATTTCTGCCGGTGTTACAAAGGATCTGATTGAGAAAGGCCTTCATGCCGGCAAGCTTGTCAAACAAGCCGCGGAAGTTTGCGGCGGCGGCGGAGGAGGCCGTCCGGACATGGCACAGGCGGGCGGCAAACAGCCGGAAAAATTAGAAGAAGCATTGGCTTCTGTAGAAGATTGGGTGAAATCCGTTTTATAATTTGCCCATGTAGTGTAGAATGATGGTAAGATTAGGACCCCAGGCTGAACTTTGCCTGCGAATTTGGGAAAGAGGTGCAAAACGGTGAGCTCGTTTGATAAAACGATGAAATTTAATTTCTCCGATGATTCTGCCGAGACTAACGTAAATGAGGTGCTGATTACTGTGTATGACGCGCTTCAGGAAAAGGGCTACAATCCAATCAATCAGATTGTCGGATACTTGCTGTCAGGTGATCCCGCTTATATTCCTAGGCATCGTGACGCTCGCAATTTAATTCGCAAACTTGAAAGAGACGAATTAATCGAGGAATTGGTGAAGTCTTATTTAGAACAGCATAAAGAGGCGTAAATAAACAATGAGAATATTAGGGCTCGATTTAGGAACCAAAACACTCGGTGTTGCTCTGAGCGATGAAATGGGCTGGACTGCTCAAGGCATTGAGACCATAAAGATAAATGAAGCAGAGGGCGATTACGGATTACCCCGTTTATCTGAACTGACAAAAGACTATACTATAGATAAGATCGTGCTCGGCTTTCCTAAAAACATGAATGGAACAGTCGGCCCGAGAGGTGAAGCCAGCCAAACATTTGCGAAAGTGCTTGAAACCACGTACAATGTTCCTGTTGTGCTGTGGGACGAGCGTCTTACCACAATGGCGGCTGAAAAAATGCTGATTGCCGCTGATGTCAGCAGGCAGAAACGAAAAAAAGTCATTGATAAAATGGCGGCTGTTATGATTCTGCAAGGATATCTTGACAGCTTAAATTAAAGCCAGAGGTGAATATAATGGAACACGGCGAAAAAAATATTACAATTGTTGACGATCAAGGAAATGAACAGCTTTGCGAAGTGCTGTTTACATTTGAAAACGAAGAGTTTGGCAAATCTTATGTGTTGTACTACCCAATTGAAACAAAGAATGACGAAGAAGTAGAAATTCTTGCTTCCAGCTTTACGCCAAACGAAGATGGTGAAGACGGCGAACTATTCCCGATCGAAACCGATGAAGAATGGGATATGATCGAAGAGACATTAAACACGTTTTTAGCGGAAGAAGACGAAGAGTAAAAACCGCGCCAAAAGCCGGAGCCTATACTGCTCCGGCTTTTTTTCTGCTTATAAAGAGACTTTTTTTGTAATAAATTGCCGAAACAGCATGAATCATGTAGTATAAAAGCTGATGGGAGGAGACCTTATGTATATTAATCAGCAAAAAAAATCATTTTTAAATAAAAAAAGAATTGTACTGTCTTCCATTATTGTGCTGCTTCTCATCATAGGCGGAGCATTTTTATATGGGAAATCACTGCTGGAACCTGTTGAAAAAAACAATAAAACGACAGTTAATATTAACATTCCGAGCGGATCGTCTGTATCTGCGATCGCATCGATTTTGAAGGAAAACAATGTCATAAAAAGTGAAAAGGCATTTCAGTACTATGTGAAATATAAAAAAGCTTCCGGATTCCAAGCCGGGTACTACCATCTGAACAAAGGAATGGATCTGGATGCCATTATCAAGAAGCTGACAAGCGGAGCAACAAGCTACGCCTTTCAAATCACGGTGCCTGAGGGGAAACAGCTGACACAGATCGCCACAGCCATTGCGGAGGAAACGAAATACTCAACAAAACAGGTCATGGCAAAGCTGGACGATAAAACGTTTATCAATCAGCTGAAAAAGGAATTTCCGGACACCGTTACAAACGATGTTTTTCAGAAAAATATAAAGCATCCGCTGGAAGGATACCTATTCCCGGCTACATATCCATTCCACGATCCGGATACGTCGCTTGAGAACATCATAACTGAGATGATGAAACAGACAGATTCTTATGTGAAAACATACAAAACAGAAATGAAGAAAGAAAAGCTTTCTGTGCATAAGCTGCTGACGATGGCTTCTTTGATCGAAGAGGAAGCGACTGAAAAAGCAGATCGCCATAAAATTTCCAGCGTCTTTTATAACAGGCTGAAAAAGAAGATGCCGCTTCAGACCGATCCGACCGTCTTGTACGCGGCTGGCAAACATAAAGACCGGGTGCTTTATAAAGACCTTGAAATCGATTCGCCGTACAATACGTATAAAAACACCGGTCTGCCGCCAGGACCGATTGCCAATGCCGGAATGTCGTCATGGGAAGCGGCGCTTCATCCGGATAAAACGGACTATCTGTACTTTTTAGCAAAATCAAACGGTGAGGTCGTATTTACGAAAACATTAAAAGAACATAATAAAGCAAAAGAAAAATATATTTCGGCAAAAAATCAGAAATAAAAGGAGAGCAAAAGCTCTCCTTTTATTCGCATTCCGCAAGGTTTTATGATAAAATATATCGGGTTGTTTACTAACGTATACAAGTTGTGCTCAGAGAGTGTCCTGTGTCAAAGACTGGGGCACTCCTTTTTAGAACGGGAGGCTGTTTATTGTGACAGACCGCTATGAACAAATAAATGACTATATAGAAGCATTATTGAAGCCTCAGCCGGATAACGTGAGGAAACTGGAAGCATATGCGGAAGAACATCATGTTCCGATTATGGAAAAAGCGGGCATAGAAGTGTTGCTCCAAATTTTGTCTGTCAAACAGGCGAAGAAAATACTGGAGATCGGAACGGCTATCGGTTACTCGGCCATTCGAATGGCGCTGGCACTGCCGTCTGCAGAAATATATACGATTGAACGCAATGAGACACGCCATGAGGAAGCTGTTAACAACATAAAGGATTTTCAGCTTGATGACCGAATCCATGTGTTTTACGGGGACGCGCTCGAATTAGCAGAAGCCGTTCATGTCACAGCGCCATATGATGTGATTTTCATTGATGCTGCTAAAGGTCAATATCAAAACTTTTTTCACTTATATGAACCGATGCTTTCGCCAGACGGGGTGATTTTAACAGACAACGTGCTGTTTAAAGGTCTGGTGGCAGAGGATTACAGCAAAATAGAACCAAAAAGAAGGCGCAGGCTGGTATCAAAAATCGATGAGTATAATCATTGGCTGATGAATCATCCGGATTATCAAACTGCGATTATCCCTGTTGGGGACGGGCTTGCGATCAGTAAAAAGAAGAGGTGAACGTCATGAAAAAGCCAGAGCTCTTAGTCACACCGACAAGTACGGCAGACATTTTGCCGCTGATTCAGGCGGGGGCAACTGCGTTTTTAGTTGGGGAACAGAGATACGGTCTGAGATTAGCGGGGGAATTTTCCCGTGAGGATGTAACGAAAGCGGTAGACATTGCCCATAACGAAGGTGCAAAAGTATACGTTGCCGTAAATGGAATTTTTCATAACGATAAAGTGGGAGAACTTGGCGATTATCTCGCTTTCTTAGCGGAAACGGGCGTTGATGCGGCTGTATTCGGCGATCCTGCGGTTCTTATGGCTGCACGTGAATCAGCGCCGGAGCTGAAGCTTCATTGGAGCACAGAAACGACAGGAACCAACTATTATACATGCAACTACTGGGGACGTAAAGGCGCAGCTCGATCTGTGCTTGCCAGAGAATTAAATATGGACAGCATTGTTGAGATCAAAGAAAACGCAGAAGTTGAAATTGAAGTTCAGGTGCATGGAATGACCTGCATGTTCCAGTCGAAACGTTCCTTGATCGGAAACTATTTCGAATACCAAGGCAAAGTCATGGACATTGAAAGAAAGAAAAAAGAATCCGGCATGTTCCTGCATGATAAGGAACGCCATAATAAATATCCGATTTTCGAAGATGAGAACGGCACACATATCATGAGCCCGAACGATGTGTGCATTATTGATGAACTTGAAGAGCTGATAGATGCGGGAGTCGATTCTTTCAAAATCGACGGTGTTCTGAAATCATCTGAATACTTAGTGGAAGTCACCAGCATGTACAGAGAAGCGATTGATCTGTGTGCGGAAAACCGTGACGATTACGAAGCGAAAAAAGAAGACTGGATCGAACGCATTGAAAACATTCAGCCAGTAAACAGAAAAATAGATACCGGCTTCTTCTTTAAAGAAACGGTTTATTAATGAAAAGGAGGTTACGCTATGACTGCCGTAAATGATAAGATTTCTAAAATAGTTGATGGTAAGCGTGTGATTACGAAAAAGCCAGAGCTTCTCGCGCCTGCGGGGAATCTTGAAAAACTGAAAATTGCTGTGCATTACGGAGCGGACGCCGTCTTTATCGGAGGGCAGGAATACGGGCTTCGTTCGAATGCGGATAACTTTACGATTGAAGAAATCGCAGAGGGCGTGGAATTTGCGAAAAAATACGGCGCGAAAATTTACGTCACAACAAATATTTTTGCTCATAACGAGAATATTGATGGGCTTGAAGAATATTTAAAAGCTCTCGGCGACGCCAACGTTGCCGGCATCATTGTGGCCGATCCGCTTATTATCGAAACCTGCCGCAGAGTAGCGCCTCACGTTGAGGTTCACTTGAGCACGCAGCAATCTCTCTCCAACTGGAAGGCTGTTCAGTTCTGGAAGGAAGAAGGGCTTGACCGTGTGGTGCTGGCCCGTGAGACAAGCGCGCTCGAAATCAGAGAAATGAAAGAAAAAGTAGATATCGAAATTGAATCCTTTATCCATGGTGCGATGTGTATTGCATACTCCGGCCGCTGTGTCTTGAGCAATCACATGACAGCCCGCGATTCCAACCGCGGAGGCTGCTGCCAGTCATGCCGCTGGGATTATGATTTATATCAAACCGACGGTGCCAATGCCGTTGCTTTATACAGTGAAGAAGACGCTCCGTTTGCAATGAGTCCGAAAGACTTGAAGCTGATTGAGTCGATTCCGAAAATGATTGAAATGGGCATCGACAGCTTAAAGATTGAAGGACGGATGAAATCCATTCACTACGTAGCGACAGTTGTCAGCGTATATCGTAAAGTGATTGACGCTTATTGCGCTGATCCCGATAACTTTGTGATTCAAAAAGAATGGCTGGAAGAGCTTGATAAATGCGCCAACCGTGACACTGCGACAGCTTTCTTCGAAGGAACACCAGGCTATGAAGAGCAAATGTTTGGCGAACACGGCAAAAAAACAACATTTGATTTTGTCGGCTTAGTGCTGAATTATGATGAGGATACACAAATGGTCACTCTTCAGCAGCGCAATTTCTTCAAAAAAGGCGACGAAGTAGAATTTTTCGGTCCGGAAATCGAAAACTTTACACATACGATTGAAACCATTTGGGACGAAGACGGAAATGAGCTAGACGCTGCCCGCCATCCCCTGCAAATTGTCAAATTCAAATTAGACAAAAAGATTTATCCGAGCAACATGATGAGAAAGGGGAAGTAATCACCCATGGGTAAGAGTCCAGTAGTCATTGGAATCGCAGGAGGTTCCGGTTCAGGAAAAACGAGTGTAACACGTTCAATTTATGAACAATTCAAAGGGCACTCGATTTTAATGATCCAGCAAGACCTCTATTATAAAGACCAAAGCCATCTTCCATTTGAAGAAAGGCTGAATACAAACTATGATCATCCGCTTGCGTTTGATAATGACTATTTAATCGAGCATATTCAAGACCTATTGAATTACCGTCCGATTGAAAAGCCGATTTACGATTATAAGCTTCACACACGGTCAGAAGAAACGGTTCACGTAGAGCCGAAAGACGTGATTATTCTTGAAGGCATTCTTGTTCTTGAAGATAAAAGGCTGCGCGACCTGATGGATATCAAGCTTTACGTTGACACAGACGCTGACTTGCGCATCATCAGACGGATTATGAGAGATATTAATGAGCGCGGACGCTCTATTGATTCTGTCATTGAACAATATGTGTCTGTTGTCCGCCCGATGCACAATCAATTCGTTGAGCCGACAAAGCGATACGCTGATATTATTATCCCGGAAGGCGGACAAAATCACGTTGCAATTGATCTGATGGTCACAAAGATTCAGACGATACTAGAGAAAAACCTTATATAATAGGCTTTTAAAGCGAATGGGCAAGGTCTGAAAAACGACCTTGCCCATTTTTTGCCCACGTTTTTTAAAAAATATCATTTGCAACTGCATTAAATTGAACGATTGCTTCAGTTTTTGTATCTTTCATGATGTGCGAATATATGTCTAAGGTTGTTTTTGATGAAGCATGTCCTAAACGTTTTTGGGCTTCTTTCAATTTAACTTCTGCGTCAATTAGAAGTGATGCATATGTGTGTCTCAGGTTATGGGGTGTGATCCGGGTGACACCAGCTTTTTTTATATAGGTGTCTAATTTGTAATTGAAATTCCGGGCTGGGATAGGGCGTCCGTTTTTGTCTGTAAACACAAATCCCTCATCCTTATACTGATCGCGATTCTCCATTTTGATGTGATTCTGTATATGTTTCAGTATTCTTAATTGGTTGATGACTTGGGGAGGCACAGGAACATTTCGTATTGATGATGAAGTTTTGGGACTGAGCAATTTATAATTGTCTCTCAGACCGCCTTGCTGATACAACGTATAGCGGACTCGTATGATTGATTCTTCGAAGTCTACCTTGTCCCATTTTAAAGCCACTGCTTCACCAATTCTAAGCCCTGAATAAACGAGCAGGACAAACATGGCTAAATCTTGCGGCCGTCCTCTTCTTTTTACACATTGTAGGAATTTAGATATCTCTTCCTTCTCCCAGAATTTAATGTCTTTCAGGTCCTGATCATCTGTGACTCGTTCAGCGTCTTTTGTACGAGGCAAACGAATCCCCACAAGAGGATCAAGTTTGAAGTATGAATCTCTCATAGCATTTTTAGTCATCATCTTAAAAACTTGGTGTACGCCTGTTAGTGTATTCTTTGCATAATTAGGTGCAATATCATTCAGAAATTTTTGATACATAGACGCATTGATGTTTTTCACCTTTATGCTTCCGATATGTTTTTTTATGATGACCATGCTGTCTTTACGAGCCTTCCAAGAGCTTTCTTTTACAGTGTGCTTGTACGTGTCAAACCATAAGTCTAAATACTCCGAAATGGTAATGGAGTCGTTCTTCTCATAAAATTGTTGATCAATATTTAATTCAGCTTCGGCAGCTGCTATCATAGCTTCTTTCTTTGTTCGGAAGCCTTTTTTTGTTTTTTCTCGACGTTTTCTGGTTATAGGATCATTGTAAGTGATTCTATATTCCCAGTTATCCCCACGCTTCCTATAACTTGCCACGGCTATTCCCTCCAATTTTTTTCTGAAATATAGACTCTAATACTATTATGCAATGTTACATAATGTTTTTGTAGGAAAAAATCCATAAAGTATGATACTAAGGCAGTGAATCAAACAGTAATTGATTTTACTAGTTTAGAACCAAAATAACATATAAAATATATCTTTTTAGTCAGAATTGTGGTATAATAAAGAAGAATCGGAAAATTATTTCTATTTAAATTTTTTGTTCTTTTTTTGAGTTTTTCGTCATTAATCGACAATCTTTTTTTGTTCAGTATGTTAAATTAATTTTAAAATGGTGATTATGATGGGTGAAGGTATAGTTGATGTTAGAAATCATTTAAAGGGTATAATTGAGTCTTCGGATGAAAAACAGAAAGAGATTGCCGATAAAATTGGAATTAGCGCTGCCCACTTAAGCAAGTTTTTGAATGGGCAAGAAATTTCACTTTGGATGGTGTTAGAGATAGTGTGTTATCTTGATAAGGATAACGAGGTTGAAATAATGCGGCAATGTTGCCTTGAGGCGACTAAGAAAAATATAAAAACAGCTTTTGAGTATGCTCATTCTAAAAGTTTGGACTCAGTCACTTGTATATTACTCAACAAAACCTTGGACGGAAATAACAGAGAGCTAAAGGAATGGGCAATAGTCTATCAGTGGCAACTATGGTCAAAATATAATCGTGTTTATAGTGAGGTTGATTACCTCGAAATGTTGAAAAAGCTGCAACCCAATTCTCATGATTTAAAAACACTTTTGCAAATTCTTGAGATGCTTTGTTTTTATTACAGTGAGAAGTATGATTTATCTCTGCACTACATAAAAAAAATTCACAATATGCTTCCAGAAATTAAAGATCCATTTATTAAAAAAGCATTTCTAAGCCGCACAGACGAAGCTCTCGCCAATATGCATCTTAAGTTTGAGAACGAAATAGATAAATCCAGACTAGCTGCTGAAAAGCTTATCGAAAGAAATTTTAGTGTTAACTCAGTGACTAATGGTTATTTTATATTGGGTTTATCATATTTATTTGAATCATACGAGAAAACATCAAACTTTCTCAAGAAAGGAATTCAGTTAAACAACACGAAAGAAAGATACTTTGTAGCTAATGATTTAAGAGAACAATTAGCTATAGCAAACCTTTTCTGGAACAAACCCGTACCGAAAGAATATATAGTGACTGATTTTATTAAATCCGTAGTCAATAAAGCTAATTTGAAATATTTTTATGACGACAAATATTATTCAGCTTTAGCTTTTTATTTTGACGGAAGAAGAGAAAGAAGTCAGGAGAAGTTACTTTTATCGCTACATGTTTTTTGTGAAAAGAAAGATTACTTTAGAGCAAATCTACCAAAAATGGAGTTGCTAAAATTAGGAGTTGATTATAATATATTAAAAAGGGAGGTGAAAATTAGTGAAAAAGACAATTATAGGAGTTTTGATTACTTTAGCAATAGCACTAGCATTTGTTTTTAGTGCAAATAATAGCGAGGATGCTCCGGGTTCGAAAAGCAATATAGTTGTTCCATCAACAGGAACTAAACAACTGGCTGATCCTCCAGTTGGGATGAGTTATAAGTTATCCAAAGAAGCACCAAAGCCTAAAAAAGAAAAAGCTATATTTTATTAAAAAGACGCTGCCAAATACATAGGCAACGTCTTTCGTGTTTTTAAAGAGGATTTCCTATTTTGACAAAATGAGAAAATAGGAAATCCTTCTGAACATATTTATTTTATAAGTGTATTCGATTATAATTAGAACAGATGTTCGCAGAAGGGGTTACTGAAAATGAAAAAAGATGTTTCACTTGATGAACTACTGGAGAAAATTAAACAACTGGCTGAAGAGGAATCAATCGATATCCGAACTACCCTTTGATTTTCTATACGCTTTTAAGACTTCTAACATCACATTAATTTCATCATCAGAAACCTCTTTGCCTTCAATAGTGAGGTTATATTTCTTTCTAAGGTTTTCAATAGATAAGTCACGCTCAAAAGTAATTTCTTTTTCAGCTTCCGAGAATTGATCCAAGTTGTTAAGATCAGTAAAAAAGTAAGAACGATCAACAGAAAAAAATTCGGCAATCTTATCTATTGTTTTAACAGATGGATATTGCGTACCTTTTTCTAACTTAGATAAATACCCTCGTGATATTCCTATGCCTTCAGCTGCTTGAACTAAACCATAACCTTTTTCTTCACGTAATTTTTTTATATTGGCACCTATATTTTTATTCAAATAATCACCTTATTTCGCCATTTAAAAGTTTTTTATTTGTAAAATATATAATTATTTTTATCACCTGTATTATAGACATTATAACACCTGTGTTGACAAATAGTATACAAATTATCGTAAGGGAGGGGTTGTCAATTCCAAGATAAGGTGTTATAGTTTTCTTAGTTTCCACACAGGAAACTCATGAAAGAGGTGAATAAATGAATATCTCGAAATTCAGAAACCGAGTCAAAGAAATTCGAACGAAAAAAGGGCAGACACTCAGAGAGTTTGCAGAGACACTTGGATTTTCAGCATCATATATTTCGAAGATTGAGAACGGGAAAGTAAACCCAAGTATTACAAGTATAGAAAAAATAGCCCGCAAACTAAATATTCCAATGAGTCATTTTTTTTAACATTGAGTTTCCTGTGAGGAAATAAAAAATTACTTGGAGGAACAATATGAAAATTGAACTCGAACAATCAGATATCGAGAGAATTACAAATGACGTTATTGCAAATGTGAGTGCTGCTTTGATTCCTAAGATTCAAGAAATGATCTCGGTCTTATCCTCACAAGATCAACTTCTCACTAAAAAAGAAGTGTACGAGGGGATCTTGAAATGCACAGCCAGAACAGCAGAAGAATTATATTTCAGTCAGCCTGATTTTCCGGTATTTGAGTTACCAGGGCGACCCGGCTCAGGAAAAACACAACAGAGGTTTTCGCGGCGTGCAGTCGAGGCGTGGATTGCTCAAAAAAATTGCACCAGAGCGGAAAGGATTGGATGAAATGTTCTTAGTAAGTCATGTTTGGCAAAATAACAGGTTTCATTTGGTTGTCAGTGAATCTAAGTTAACTCACGAAAAAGCTCTGGCTAAACTTCTTTCCCAAGGCGGGAAGGTTATCCGAAATGAAAGAACTGACAATCTTTTGGGCGCAGTCATTGTTAACGGCAAAAGATCGGTTTGGCCTTTAACTAAAGCGGAGGCAATAGAGCAAAGGAGTGAAACTAATGGCTAAGTATCGACACGTTCGGACTGAATTTTGGCAAGACCCGAAAGTGCTTGAAGAAATGACGCCGGAGGACAGATATTTTTATCTCTATCTGCTCACGAATCCTTTCACAACTCAGATCGGCATTTATTCAATCACTAAGAAACAAATGGCGTTTGATATTGGCTATTCAATCGAATCAATTAACAGTCTAATGGACCGGTTTCAAAATCATCATAGGTTAGTCGTGTATAACTCTGATACTAGGGAAATCGCCATTATGAAGTGGGGGAAATACAACCTCAATAAAGCTGGAAAACCAATGATGGACTGCATTGAAAAAGAGCTGCAGGAAGTTAAGGACAAAACGTTGATAGAACTTGTTTATCCGCATATTCCTAATGACGCTATCAGGGAATCATTTTCACGATACGTGAACGACACGTACCACGACACGTTAACGTCAAGGGGACAAAAAGAAAAAGAAAAAGAAAAAGAAAAAGAAAAATATATATTGTCGAGTAAACTCGACGACACATCTTCCAAAAATGATGTGATTCCTTACAAACTTATTATCGACCTTTTGAACAAAGTATCCGGTAAAAACTATCGTTCAGCTACACAGAAAACAAGAAGTCTTATTAAGGCAAGATGGAACGAGGGTTTTAGATTCAATGATTTTAAACATGTCATCCTTGTTAAAACCCAAGAATGGTTAAATGATCCGGAAATGAACAAATTCATTCGTCCAGAAACGTTATTCGGTACCAAGTTTGAAAATTATTTAAATCAAAAGGGAGGCCGCCAGTTTGATTCCAGCCCATCAAACGAAACAAACCAATACACAGGCCTTTTCTAAAGCAGTTCCCAAAAGCCTGCAGCACTTGTTTCCCAAAAAGGTCGGCGTTAGGGAGTGCGAGGGGTGCGGTAACGAGGTTCCGATTTACTTACAGAATGGCAAGAAGCATAGTCGGTGTTTAACTTGTGACAATCTTGCACTGGAAAAAGAAATGATTGAGTTTCAAGAAGAAACAGCAGCGGACGCATTCTTCTGGAATAACAGTCTGGTCCCTCCGGATACTCAGAAAGCCACATTTGGCAATTTCAACGTGAAAGGCTTATCTGACTCACAGATGGACGCCTTCCGAAAGCTGAAATGGTACGCTGAGAACTTTGAAAGCTGGGGAGACTTTGATTCCTTGCTACTACAAGGAAATTACGGGATCGGAAAGAGTCACTTGTCTCACAGCGTCGCACAATACGTCAAAGGGCTACGGAAAAAAGTGATCTTCGCCAATACAAAAATGCTGCTAAGAAAGATCAGGAACTCATACGCAGATAAGGCGGAAACTGAGAGCCTTATTCTAAAAAACATTGAGGCGTGCGATCTTCTAGTGCTTGATGACTTGGGCGCGGAGTATGTCAAAAAGGATAAAGACGGTGAGGAATCATGGGCTACTGACTTGATCCTGACAATTATTGAGTCTCGGGAGGACAAGCCTAATATCATTACCACCAATTACAACGTGGAAAATCTCCAAATGAAATACGGTGTTCACGGCGGCCGCATCATATCCCGAATGATGCAGGGAACAAGGGTTGTCAAGTTTACCGGAGAGGATAGACGCATTAAAGGAGGTGGGAACAGTGCATGGAACTAAGGCTCAGCTAATTATGCCCGGCGTGTGGGAGCTCAAGCCAGAACGAAAGCTTACTGACGCTGAACGCAAAAAAGAGATCAATAATCTGATTGCTCTCGTTGATCAGAAAATAGCAGACTATAAAAACTATAGGAGGAATGCAGTTTGAAACACGGTAAACGCCCAACACGCGTGCAAAAGGACATTATCAAGCAAAACGGTTTAAACCCTAACAACTGGCTGGTTTCTAAAAACCTGCAGCATGAACGGAGATTGATCATTGTTCACCGGTATACAGGAACGGTAAGGAAGTGTTTGGCATGAATGCGGTCCGGGCTGATCGTTTAGAAATTGCTTTGGTGGATCTTAATTTCGAATGGTCATTGGTACAAATGCGTCAGGTTGTAGATTACTGGTATGACGGTAAGTCAATTTACGATATGGCCGAGCTGTTGAACAGAAAGCCGGATGAAATCATTTTGCTAATCATTGATTTTGGAAGAGGCCGCATATTGCCGCCACGTCTTTACGGGTTAAATGCCAATAAGAAAATATCAATCAGGAAAAAGCTCATGGAAGAGAAAAAAGAGAGCTTGCGTCGGTTTTTGAAGGATGGACCGGTATATATTCCATTCCTTGAAAAAAACTTTGTATGGAATGATTGGGAAGTCAAGCGATTCCGTGAAATGTGGGGAGCCAATGATTCTATCATCTGCATTTCAAAACAGCTTAATAGAGACATTGACGAAGTGTTATTCCTCGTTATGGATCAAGCCAACAGGGACTTTATTCAGCCACGAATGAACGGGCTTCTTGGAAAGGATGCGACAGAGCATGATCTTATCAGGCAGCGCCTTCCCTTTTGAGAAAGCAACCATTCATCAACTTATGGTCATCGTGCGGTATGAAGAATGTCCGCCCGACTATAAAAATGCTGCAATGCAATTATTGATCAAGAAGGGAGCGGGGACCGTTGAAATGGACCGAACGTCAGCACTTGATTGAGTGGCTCACTATCTTGGGTGGATACGGAAAAGCATTTCTGGAACGCCAGTCAGACGATGAAATTGAGACGCTTTACAATCTGCGCATCAAACAATTAAACGAAGAGTAAGGAGGCGAGGACATGACAGAAAATAAAAACTTACGTCAGCATGGGGAAGTCATTACATGGGTTATGACGGAAGAGGAGCGTTTGGAGTATATAAAAAAACATCCAATCATCCCAACGGAAGAACCACAGACGAAGCTGCAAGTTTTCCCGATGAACGATTGAATGTGACGGCCAACTAAAAAGCCGTTCCCGTATGGTAAATAATAAAAACTCGACACTTTTATTATACCATACGGGGGCGTTTACAGTGAACTGTCCAAAACATATAGAAAATCTGGAACAGGTACTTAATCAAATTGAAAATAACAAAAATTACGTCATTGTGATTGACGGAAACAATAAATCATTCAAGTTAACGGAAATGCCGGAGCACGGCAAAACAATCGTACAAACGTCAAAAGGCAATCTTTCAAGAATTGATTTTGAAATCGGCTATAAAATGTGACGCAGAGGGGCCGGTCCTCTCTGCGATATGGGAGGAACGGACATGGATAAATTACAGGAAATTATTAGTGACTTGTCATTGTGGCATTTAGCTTCTGAGGAGGAGTTGCAGCCATTTGATATAAATGCAGGGCCTTGCTACATCATCGAAAAGAGCTATGTCAAAGAAATAATGATCGGCTTCATGAAAAAACAGCAGGAAATCATCGAGGAAAACAAGCGCCAGCAGGAAGTAACGGTTCATCAATTCCGGCAGGCTCAAAAGGACATTCAGCACCTAAGCGGGGAAAGTAGCAGATACAAAAAGGCATTGGAGAAGATCATTACCAATCTCAATTTCGCGATAACAGTTGCTCAAAATGAATTGGAGGGTGATGCGAAATGATCCCTTTACAAGTTGAGCTACAGCGGGCAGTCAAAGCTACGAAAGACGAAGCGATGACCGTTTATGAGGCGGCGCAGTGTTTAAAGGTTAATGTCGAGGAAGTGCCTATGATCGTTGCTCAGGCTGATGATCTAAGAATGATTGGGAACGACGCAATTATTGCTAAAAGAGACAAGACAAATGGCTGGCTGATTGGGGCGATGGTTTTGGTTTTATTCTTTGCAATTGCAGTCGGTTGGGAATAGGGGGTTAAGGCGTGGGGTTTCCGAGAATTTTACACTATCCGGGCAGTAAATGGTCAATGACAGATTGGATCATTAGCCATATGCCTGAGCATAAAACATACGTTGAACCTTTCTTTGGATCCGGAGCATTGTTTTTCAATAAGCAACCTTCGACCATTGAAACGATAAATGATCTGGATAGCAGCGTGGTCAATCTTTTCAAGGTGATTCGGGATCATCCGGAAGAGCTTGCAAGATTGATCGAATGGACGCCTTTATCTAGAGAGGAGTATTACGCCTCCTATGAATCTGAATCAGGCAATGAATTAGAGGACGCCCGCCGGTTTCTTATACGTTGCTGGCAGGCCATAGGAGCAAAAACAAGTGATCGGACAGGCTGGCGGAGCCTTATCAGCAGTAACGGGCCTGACACGGCTAAAGAGTGGGGCAAACTGCCGGCAAAGATATTGTTAGTAGCCAAGCGATTGAAAGAGGCACAGATTGAACATCAGCCGGCTGTCCAGCTGCTTGAAAGATATAAGCGAAAAGAGGTTCTTGTTTACGCTGATCCTCCTTATATCATCGAAACACGGACAAAACGGCATTACAAACACGAAATGACGATTGATGATCATGTTGAGTTGCTTGAGACTTTGGACAAACACCCTGGTCCTGTTCTTCTCTCAGGCTATGCTCATCCAGTTTATGATGAACGGCTCAAACATTGGAAAAGAGAAGTGCGGCAAGTATCGGCCGAAGCAGGTGCCAAGCGTGAAGAGGTTTTATGGGTGAATCCGGTTGCTGCTGAACAAAGTTACTTTCAACAATCTTTATTTAGCTTGGAGGCGCGGCCATGATCAAGCAGCATTATGACGATGGAAAAAAGCATATACACGTTCTTTCATACGGAGGGGGCACACAATCAACGGCCCTTCTCCTCATGGCTTTGAAAGGTGAAATAAATGGCGTTATTCCTGACTATATCATTTTCTCTGATACTGGCTGGGAGCCTCAACACGTTTACGACTGGATCAACAAAGTAAACGAGCATATCAAAGAAACATATGGACGAGAGATCATTTTCACAGACAATGGCAGCATTAGAGATGACATTGTAAAAGGGGCTGAGACAGGAGAACGATTCGCGAGCATGCCTTTATACACGCGGGGTTCAAAGGGTGAAATTGGTATGGTAATGCGCCAGTGTACAAACGAATACAAAATATTGCCGGTTAACCGGAAAATCCGTTCATTGCTAGGGTACAAGCCGAGGCAGCGCATTAAAGAAGTCGTTCACCTATGGAAAGGCATTAGCACTGATGAAATTCAGCGAGTTAAACCGAGCCGGGAAAGCTGGCAAGTAGCCGAGCATCCTTTGGTTGATGTGGCTTTCATAGATCGGTCACGCTGCATTACTTACGTTGAACGTGAAGGGCTCGGGACCCCGGCGAAATCCAGCTGCATTGGCTGCCCTTTTCATGACTTCAATGCTTGGCGTGATATGAAAATGAAGGACCCAGAGTCATGGAATGACGCAGTGGAAATAGATCGGCTTATTCGGAAGCTGCCACGATTCAAAAATAACGCCTTCTTGCATAAGTCCGGGAAGCCTTTGGAGGAAGTTGATTTCAATGAGAATCAGCTCGACATTGATCACTTTTTGAATGAGTGTGAAGGGATGTGCGGCGTGTGATCGAATACAGCTGCCCTGAATATGGTCACAACGAATTAGATATAAAAATCCGCCCAGATGCCTGCTGCCCAAAATGCTGCTGCAGCATGGGCGTTGAGGAGGAAATAGCGTGAACAAATTATGCTGTGAAACATGTGGATTGGATACTCATGAAAATACTTCGCCTATCTTTGAAAAGCCTTTAAGGTTTGCTTTTCGATCAGATATTAAACAGCTAAAACAAAATACTGGTGACCATCGAAAACAAGAAAATATTTGTCTCGACTGTTTCACTGCTGAATTGAAACAAGTTAGCAAGGATTGCAAAACACGGTACAAGGTTAGAGTAAAGGAGAGCGGACAATGAATCTACAAAAAATGTTCGAAATGCAAAAGGCGCTTGATGAACGGATCATCAAAGAGAAGGGGCTGGAAGGTCAGGACTTGCTGCCAAACCTCATTCTCGCTTTACAAGTAGAGCTGGCCGAGTGTGCGAATGAATGGCGCGGCTTTAAGCATTGGAGCAATGACCGGGAGCCGAGAACAAAACATCCGTTAGAAGTTTCACCTAATGGTGCTTTCAGAAAAGGCGGAAACCCACTGCTTGAGGAATACGTGGACTGCCTTCACTTTATCCTGAGCATTGGCAATCGAATTGGATTTAATAATGATGCCACGATTCAGCAGATCATAAAACGTTCAAAAGAAAGGGAAGTAGAAACTAATATCGGTATTGGAAAAGCATTTTCACATTTAATGTCACTTGTGTTCGGTTTCTATTTTTCGATTGAGGATGAAGGGACTTATGTAAGGTCTTTTGAACGCTTTTTGAATTTGGGTCAACAGCTTGGGTTCACGCCTGAACAAATCGAAGCTGCTTACATGGAGAAAAACGCCGTCAATCATCAGCGGCAGCAGGAGGGGTATTGATGAACCATACCGACAACCCGATCATTTCAGACATCCAAACAATTGAAGGGGGAAGAACAATGAAATTCTATGAAATCAATGATCCATATTACGCACTGATCAAAGCGGAAGACAAGGCGGAAGCCGAGAAAATCTTCAATGAAACCGTCGCTGACACAGACGAATACGAAAATTTTCAAGAAGAGGAAATCAACGTGGTAAGCCGTGATTATGCTCTTATCGAATTTACGAAAGCGGGGGACGGAGAGGGAAATCTTGAATCCACAAAATTTATCATGGAAACGTTCAACAAACCGGAAAGCGAGACCCTTATTATGGACGGTTCCCTACTATGAACACAGCATACAGAGTTTGGGACGGCGAGCAGATGCATTATTGGGATGATGAAGGGTTGAGCCTTGAACTAATGGGTAACGAATGGGTTTTATGGCGGGATTTTGGTGACGGTTGCAGGGTTAGTATCGCAGAAAGTCACGAAGAAGGAACGGCTCTCATGTGGGGAACAGGTCAGAAAGATGAAAATGGAAAAATGATCTATCCAGGTGATGGAGTTGAATTTGAAGAAAGGAATTTAGCGCAGGCTTTTGCTGGCTGTGATGGACCTGATTTCATTAGGAAGAAGCGCATTATTTTCATAGCAAAGGGGCGGCACAATGTCCCTGAAGGCTTTATAAAAAACTTGAAGGTTATCGGCAACGTTTATGAAACTCCTAAGTTATTGGAGGGCGCGGAGTGAGTGAATACATTATAAAAGTCGGCAAACACGATTATTATGTGAAAGACTATAGATTCAGCGCTTTAAATGGAGACATAGGTCTGATGTTAACAGAAAGAATAGAAGAAGCGTACAAATGGGATGATCTAACCGAAGGTAGCTGCGAATCCCTTGCGTTTTTTATTGGCGGGGAAGTAATACCAAGTAATTTAGTCTAGAAAAATAAATATAAGTCCAAGATGGAGACGCCTGCGGACACTAATCACTGTACAGAGAAACCTGTGCTTTGGTTGGTGTCCGTTTTTTATTTGAACGGAGGGATGGCATGAAGCAGAGGAAGAAAAAGCCTAATAAAAACGCGCAGGAGCGTTCTAAACGGTTTTGGCGGCAAATGATGGGTCAAGATAGGCAAACATTGAAAAGAGGCAAAGGCGGGGCTTTAAGACGTAAATAAACGGGAGGGTAAAAATATGAATCAATTAACATTAAACATTCCTCAGATTGACGAAGAAGCGACTAAATTAAAAGCTGAGAAGCTGCTGGATCAATATCGGTTATATCTCTTACAGGTGCCAGATGATTTTTTGCCAAAGGTTACACCTACTTACAGCATTGTTCCGCCAAGTATCACGAATGAGTTTCATTCCTCAACAGAAGAGGCAGCATTAAAGCGTCTTGATTGGGAGATTCAGCGTGACAAATTCTTAAAAAGGATTCAAAGGGCTGTTAACCGGCTCTCTCAAAGAGAACGGCAGATCATCGTCATGCTCTATATGCAACTGGAAGAAATGTATGATTATGAAGTATATGCAGAAATGGGAATGAGCCAGCGCAGCTATTATCGTGCAAAGGCAAAAGCTCTCTATAGGCTGGCGTTTGCTCTAAGAGAAGAAGTCTACAAGAAAGGGGCAGCTTCTTAATGAATTTTGTTCAGCCTATACGTGATCCGGAATGCATCTTTTACATCAAGAGGTTTTTAAAAGAGCAAAACATGAGGAATTACATGCTATTCGTGACCGGTATCAATTCAGGGCTCCGCATATCAGATATTCTGCAGCTGAGAGTGAGAGACGCTAAACGGCCATACTTCAATCTCATAGAGAAGAAAACGAAAAAGAAAAAGAGAATTGATATGACGCCAGCTCTTCAAAGAGAATTTAAGGCCTATGTCGAAGGGAAAGAGGATCATGAATTTCTCTTTAAAAGCCGTGAAGGGATTAACAAGCCAATATCCCGGTCGATGGCATATAAGATTCTCAGGGCGGCTGCTGAGTATGTTGGTTTAGATGACATCGGCACACATACATTGAGGAAAACATTTGGATATCACTTTTACAAACAAACGAAGGACGTTGCCATGCTGCAGGAGATATTTAATCACTCGGACCAACGGACAACCCTGCGATACATCGGAATCAATCAAGACGCCATGAACAACGCCATGAAGAAATTTAAAATATAACCAGGCTCATCCAAAACAACAAGGATGGGCCTTTTTCTTTGCATTTTTCGTCAATTCCTCAAAAGTAACAGGTGTGTAATTCATTTTAGGGATATTGGTTAAAAACAGAGAGGACAAGGGGTTGGCTCAGTTCGACGAGTTGCACAGTATAAAACATATGGGTAATTCGTGGATAATGTGGATATGTTATACTTTTCTCATGAAAACCACCATTAAGGAGTGTTCGAATGAAGAGGTTCAGTTCTATGAAAGCAGGTTACGAATTAATAAATACATCCGGATATTATGAAAGAATAATAGATGAATTGATTATTGATTTTGATGATTCACTACCTTACCAATTCTTTAAAAAGAAAATAAGAAGCAATGAAACAATTTATGATATTGAATTTTATGGATTCGATAAAGAAGAAATTTTACCCGGTACCTATAGACTTACAGAAGTTGAGAGACAAAGAGTTAAATTACAAAAGTTTTAATTTTGGCAGACAAACGGCACAAACATGGCAATATAAAGGCAGACCATTTTGTTTTATATAAGCTATTATGGTAATAGGTAATAAACCGACAGGCGCTTTCCCATTCGGGAGGGCGCTTTTTAGTTTGTGGAAAGGGAGCGGCGTTACATGGAGTTAAATCTGTCATATATGAGCATTTCTGATTTATTGGAAAAGTCAGCAGAGAGCAATGAAATTATTTATACAAGATCAAATCAAAGGCTTCTCGGCAAAACAACTGCATTGATCCAGTTTGCGAGAGAAAATAATTCTCCTATTCTTATGCATGATTCGAGAATTGCAAAAGACTATCAAGAATTGCATCCAGATTTAACATTCATCAGTTATGAAAATGAGATAGCGTTAGACGGACTCACAAACGTTGTATGTGATGAAGGCGTGCCTTTATGTGTTGTTGAGAGACTGCATGGACTTGGTCAATTGTTAACAGGGTTTGTGCGAAAACCATTCCCGGAAGAAAAGTCTTTTTGTCCTTTTGTTGTTGCCACTGATGCTATTACCTATATCAGCGGAAAATACGGCGGCAAGAATATCCATATTCCAAAAAGTGTTTTAAGCAGTTTGGCAGAACACAAAGTTAAAGAGCCGCCATTGTTGCAAATTGAGCTGGATGACATTGATTCGGCACCTCGTATTTTTCACAAAGGGAAACAGATTGATTCGATTATAAACGCAAATTTTTCTTATCTAACAAATGATGATTCGACAATCAATCCAACCCATATAGACATTGAATACGTTGATAAAGAATGTAAGTTTGGAACAAAGGCAATTGTCCATAACAGACACTTCAAACGCCAGGAGGGAGCATCATGAAGCCTTTAGGTGAATTGGTAATCAATACTGTCATCGAGCTTAAGGAAGGCGATAAACGTATATCAACTCGTGTGAGTGATAGGGATGTAGTGATAGTCAATGCCAATGAAAAGATGTAACGCGCCAGCCTGCCGTAACTATGTGGACTGGACACAGCGCTATTGTGAGAAGCACGAGGGCTATGCTGATAAGCAGTACAACAAAGATGTGAGGTACAACAGGGAGAACAATAAGCTCTATTCCTATTACCATTCAAGAGAGTGGAAGCTTCTTCGTGAACAGAAGCTAAGAGAGAGTAATTATCATTGTGCCGTCTGTGCCTCACAGGGGCGTTTAAATAAGTCTCATAGGTTAGTAGTCCATCACAAGTTTAAAGAGCTTAGAGATGTATTAAACGACGATCAGGCACGTACTGATTTAAATAATCTTGAGGTGTTATGTCAGTATCATCATAACCAAGTCACGTTTGGGAAAGGAGAATGATTATGCCATTTAGGCCGATAGTTAAAGCCCCAAAGGTTCATGTTAGACCAACAGGTAAAGCTCCGAAGGTTCCTAAAAAAGAGCCTATGAATCCAAATAAATTTGCAGGTCTTATGCGGTGTGGCGTACTTACAGTAAACGAAGTTAGAGAGTATCATGGTCTTTCCCCAATTGTGGGTGGAGATTCTAAAATTTTTAACGGGAAAATGAATTAAGTCCCCCCGAACTTTAACCGGGTACCAAAAAAATTTTCCTGGGCATCGGCGCCCCGTTAACTTTGCAAAAAATGTTGAAATGAAATTTTGATTTTTACTTTTTCGCCCTTGTTTTTGATCTTTCATTTGGGTGGCCGAATCCTTGGTAGGTATGGGGCGATCTTCATTTTCTTAATTTGCCGAATTCGCTCAAATTTATAGTTCGCATTTTGGACGAAAGGTGGTGGTTTTGATTGGCGAGACGAAAGCAATTGACAGAAACGTTAAAAGGGCAAATTACCAACGAAGAGCGGGAAGAACGTCTGCAGCAGGAAGAAAAACTCAAAGATTTTTCGCCCTTGCAAGAAAAGCCACCATACTGGCTGTCCACGATGGCTAAAAATGAGTGGAGGCGGATCTACCCGCATATTATTAAAATGCCAATCTCTGAACTGGATTCGACGTTACTAGCCATTTATTGCAACAGCTACGCTCAATATAGAATGGCTCTCAAAGACATAATGACAGACGGACAAACCATTATTGAAATTAATAGTAAAGGGTTTGAAGTAAAAAAGAAAAATCCGTCCGTCGATATTATGAACAGTATGTCAAAGGAAATTCGCGGGATTGCGGGTCAGCTCGGTCTATCTCTGGATTCACGTCTACGAATTGTAGGGCTTGACGGGGATGACGATGAGGAGGACCTACTAGGTGCCATGATGAACGATGACGACTGAGAGAATTGATCCAGGCACGCTTTACGCGAAAAAGGTTGTCAGCGGAGAAATAACGGCATGCAAAAAAGTAATAAAAGCCTGTCAGCGTCACCTTAGAGATTTGGAAAGAGCAGCTGACCCATCCTATGAATATGAATACAGACCTGAAAAGGCAAAAAAGGTCATCAAGTTTCTTGAGATACTGCCGGATATATCAACGGGGAAGCCCACGAAGCTGGCTCTATTTCAAAAATTCATTGTATACATGCTTTACGCTTGGAGAAATAAGGAGACAGGTTTTCGCCGTTTCACAAAAGCCTATATAAGCATGGCGAGGAAGGGCGGAAAATCCGTACTTGTAGCGGGTCTTTCGTTGTACGAATTGATTTACGGGGAGGCCCCGAGGTTTGACAGGCAAATTTATGCGACAGCTAACTCAAGAGGCCAAGCAAAAACTGTCTTTAAAATGATTTCCATGCAATTGAAAAAGATAAGAAGCCAGTCAAAGGCAATTAGAAAATGGACAAAGATCATACAAAATGAAATCCGGTACCTGAAAGATGACTGCGTCATTATGCCTTTATCAAGGGATACTGATAACTTGGACAGTTTGAACGTTCTTATTGGAATTCTTGACGAGTACCACACAGCGTCCAACACAAAAATGATGGAAGTCCTGGAGTCTTCACAAGGGCAGCAGGACCAGGGTCTTATCTTAATCATTAGTACAGCCGGCTTTAAGCTGAACGGCCCCATGTATTCGCAGGAGTACCCTTATGTTGACGATATTCTAAGTGGCCGCAAGGAAAACGAAAACTATTTTGCAATTGTCTACGAACAGGATGACGAAGAGGAAATTTACGACGAAAGCACTTGGATAAAAAGTAACCCTTTACTTGAGGTAGAGGATCTTCAAAAAAAACTTCTGACCAATCTGCGCAAAAAACTAAAAGAGGCTCTTGATAAAGATGATTTAAACGGTACACTCGTAAAGAACTTTAATATATGGCAGTCTGCTTCCTCTGAAAGTTTTATCAACGGGAACGATTGGAAAAAGCGCGGTGTGGACGATGCACCGGACATTACAGGAAAGCCAGTCTACATAGGGATTGACTTATCACGAACAGATGATTTATCTGCCCTCAGTTTCATTTATCCGTTAGAGGATGAGAATGAGACATTTTATGTGGACAGTCATTCATTTGTTGGAACCAAAGGTGGACTGGATAATAAAATTGAACGTGACAAACTGGACTATCGCACTCTTGCGAAAGCTGGGTATTGTACCATAACCGATAAGAAATCAGGGATCATTAATCTGCAGCAAGTTGTGGAGTATATGATCAATCATATTAAAGAATTTGATTTACAAGTAAAGGGGATTTTCTTTGACCCTTACAATATATCTTTAGTCTTAAATGAGATTGAGAAATATGGCTATGAAGATGTGCTGATTGAAGTTCGTCAAGGTCCTCGCACATTATCTGAACCAACAAAAGATTTTCGTTTGAATGTATTCGACGGGAAAATCATACACAGTAAGAATCCATTGCTTGATACGGCGATGCACAATGCAATGCTGAAAAAAGTGAATGATACGATTCAAATTGACAAAGCGCTGAACAGGGAAAAGATTGACCCTGCAGCGGCGATGATGAACGCACACACGGGCGCAATGTACCATTACAAACAAGAGGAATTTGACTGGAATTCTTATTATGAAAGCGAAGAATTCACCCTTTAAGGAAGGAGGGAACACCATGAAATTAGGAAAAATAAATACTTTTTTGTTGGGAGTATGTCAGTTTATTAAGTTGAACTTGCATACTCTTTTATTTTTGACCGGCTTGTTTGTTATCGACTATGGGGTTTTCTTTCTCCATCCAGTAGCCGGCTTTATTGTGGCAGGGCTTTTTCTTGTTGTCATTGCCTTCTTACTGAATCCAAAAGAAGAGGGAGGGAGGTGATTAAGTGGCATTCTTTCGATCGTTAGATAAACAGAGCCCAGGAGCCCGAGAGTTCAATGAAATCATTCTTGGTTTGGACGGGCTGTCTTACACGTCTGTCAGTGCGATTAAAAACAGCGATGTATTCACCGCGGTTCTCACTCTTTCCTCTGACATTGCAGCGTCGCCAATTATGGTTCATCAAAATGGTGTTGAGGAAAAGGATTCTGATCTATTCAGGTTACTGAATGAGAAGCCAAATGATTATTATTCGGGGTACTTTTTTAAATTTATCTTGGTTGCTAACGCTTTAATGAACGGCCAGTCTTATGCGGAAATAGTTCGGGATAAAGAAGGCACGCCCTTAGAGCTGATCCATTTATTGAACAGTGAAGTCTATGCCGAGCAGCTGCAGGACCGGAATGAAATACTGTACCGGTATTATCCGTCTGGCGGCAAAGAAAGAGTCTTGAAGCCGGAAAATGTACTGCACATTAAATTTTTCAGCATGGACGGAATAACGGGTATGAGTCCCCTTTCTAGCCTTAAGCACGAGATTGAAAGCCAGGAGGCGGGGAAGCGACTTGTCACAGACTTTTTCAGAAGAGGCGTTAATTTAAGCGGTATTGTAAACATGAAAAAAGGTCATTTGTCTCCTGAGGCAAAGGACAAAATCCGTAATGAATTTGAAAAAGCAAACTCTGGCATAAAGAATCAGCAGCGGGTTGTTGTACTTGATGAAAATATGGAGTTTAGCCAGTTAGAAATTAATACTAAAGTGCTTGAGATCGTGAATAACTACACGCATTCAACGAAACAGATAGCGAAAGTGTTCGGGCTGCCGGCGCACAAGCTGGGTATTGAGCAGGTCAACACTTCACTAGAACAAGCAAACCTGGACTATCTGACAAATACACTTTCAAACTATTTTGCGGCCATCGCCTCAGAGCTTAATTTCAAAATGCTGCCGTACCCTTTAAACCTGCAGCGGAAATTCCAATTCGACACACGGCGATTTAGAGAAACGGACGCAAAAACAAAGCGCGAGAACGTTATTGCCTTGCTACAAAACGGTATTTTCTCTCTCAATAATGCCTTGGCTGAGTATGGTTACGAGCCAATACCAGACGGGGACAAGCGTTACATGAGTTTGAACTATGTGAACATTGATTCAATGGATGAGATTCAGAAAGCAAAAGCAAAGAGCCTGCCGATCTCGTCAGCAGGTGAAGGAGGTGAGGGGAATGTCTAAGGAAGTAGAGATTAGAACGTCGCAGGAAGGAGCTTTAAAAGCTCATTCAGACGATGACGGCCCAAAAGTGATCAGCGGTTATGCTTTAAAATTCGGCACCCGCAGCCACAATTTGGGCGGTTTTATTGAAATGATTGATAAAAGGGCTTTGGATCAGACAGACATGAGCGATGTGCGGGCTTTAATTGACCATGACCCGTCCAAGATTCTCGGGCGTACATCTGCCGGCACGCTTAAGCTTGAAGTTGATGACATCGGCTTAAGATTTGACGTTACTTTGCCGAATACACAGTACGCATTGGATTTATACGAAAATCTGCGGGTTGGCAATATCTCAAATTGTTCTTTCGGCTTCATGCTGGGGAAGGATGGAGACAGTTTTACTCGTGACCAGGAAACCGGCCTGCCGTTGAGGAGCTTGAGAAACATTTCAAAGCTTACAGATGTGTCAGTCGTTACTTATCCGGCTTATGAAGACACTGACGTGACAATTGCCAAACGGAATTTACAGCAGTACGAGGAAAGAAACCGGAATCCGGAAAAAGAAAAGCTGCTGCTGCAGCTGGATTTATTAAAAATAGGATTGTAAAAGCACTCGAAAATCGGGTGCTTATTTTATTTGAAAAGGAGCAAACAAATGTTAACTGAAAAAATTAAGGAACTACGATCACAGATTATTAAAAAACAAACGGCCATTAATACAAAAATCACAGATGCCCAAAAACGAGCAGAGGAAGACAAGTTGGACGAAGCTACAGCTCTGAAAGGTGAAATTACCTCCATGAAAGAAGAGCTTGACGCCCTGCAAAAAAAGCTTGCGGAGTATGAAGAGTTAGCCGGGCTTAAGCCGGAGAACCCAGCGCCAGCTGGCGGTAAAGAAGAAGACGACGAGGAGAAAAGATCAATGCATGGCGGTGGCTTCCGTACAATCATCAAACCAGGTAAGACAGAAGAGGTAAGAGCTTTTGAAGAGTTTTTGCGATCAAAAGGGGAAAAACGCGACGGGTTAAAATCTGATGGCGCTGAGGCGATTATTCCAATTGATGTAATCACCAAACCCCAACAGGAACCGGAAGATGTTGTGGACCTTGCCGCAATTGTTAATAACGTGAATGTGTCCACTGCTTCAGGTAGTTATCCGGTTCTAGCAAACGCTGATACAGGTCTAGTCTCTGTGGCGGAATTAGAGAAAAACCCTGAATTGGCGAAACCTAAGTTCAATAAAGTACCTTGGGCCGTAGAAACATATCGCGGTCATCTGCCTATTTCTCAGGAGGCTATTGATGATTCGGGTGTGGATTTGACTGCCATCGTGGCAAATCATCTGCAGCAGGTTAAACGTATCACAAAAAATACAAAAGTGGCGGAGGTTCTTCGGTCATTCCCAGCCAAATCAGTGACAGGTACAGACGAAATCAAACGCATCTTAAATGTTGATTTAAAGCAAGCATACGCCAGAAATATTGTTGCGACTGCATCAGCGTTTCAATTCCTTGATACGTTGAAAGATAAAAACGGCCAGTACATTTTACGTCAAGACATTTCTACACCAACAGGAAAGATGCTGCTTGGCAGCCAGGTCAATGTTGTGGACGATACTGTTTTAGGTGAGAAAGCCGGCGACGCTGTTATGTTTATCGGAGATTTGAAAAAAGCCGTCTTCTTCGCAAACCGTGTGGAGGCTACGGCGAAATGGGTAGAGAATGACGTTTACGGTCAGGTCCTTTCTCTGGCAGTTCGTTTCGACGTGAAAAAGGCTGATGAGAAAGCCGGTTACTTTGTCACTATTAATCAAACGACAACTAGCACAGAAGATCAGTCAGCGGTAGACGTGGGACAATAAAAAATAATTTGAAAAGGATGATTGAAAATGGCGGAAGAATTTCTAAATAAAAGTGGAAACGTATGGACAGCATCGGAAATGGACACGGACGGAAAACCGATAACACGGGTTTACCTTGGCGGAAACAGTGAAGAAAAACCTCTGTTTATCAAGGGGATGCAGGGAGAACAAGGTCCAGCAGGTCCGCAGGGCCCTAAAGGAGATCCTGGCGAGCAGGGCCCTAAAGGAGATACAGGCCCACAAGGCCCTCAAGGAAAGACCGGTGCCCAGGGTCCTCAAGGTGAAGCTGGCCCGCAAGGCCCTAAAGGAGACAAGGGCGATCCTGGTAAAGCCGGCTTTGGAACGGAAGAGCAATACAATGAACTTGTTAAACGTATTGAAGCCTTAGAACAAGCAGCACAAGCAAAATAATGACGTAATGGGGCGCATACCGGCGTCCCTTTTTGTTTGTAAAGGAGTGATGGAATGACGCTGGAAGAATTAAAGCTTGCGATGCGGATAGATCACAATTTTGATGATGGATTTATACAGCGGCTAAAAGATACTGCGGAAGATTATATCAAGGATGCCGTAACGCTTTCGCCAAACAGGGATGATTTCTTTCAAAACAACCCTAAATTTGATACAGCTGTCATGTTCCTGGTCGGTGCCTGGTATGAACAGCGTGTGTCCTCAATGGACAAAGCATTGCAAGAAATACCTTTCGGCGTAACAAACTTTATTCAGCAATTCAGAGGGGCGTATACAGATGGACTTTAGCCGGCTCAATACACGCATCATTTTTGTTACACGAAAGAACGCGAAGGACCCAGAAACCAGGGAGAATATTGTGGTAAATGAGCCCTTATTTTCTTGCTGGGCTGAGATAAGAGAACAGAAGTTAAGGGAAAAGCTCACGACAGCTGGCACCTTCTTAGAGAACAGTATCACGTTCATTATTCGCTATCAGCAGGTAAAGAAGGCGACAAATAGCATGCATGTTCTCCATAATGAGGAACTTTACGAAATAAAAGACATTATCCCAAATTCTCAGGATAAAAACCTGATAAATGTTTTTGCTGAGAAGGTGAGCTGATGGCACGGCAAGATGACGGTATCGGCGGTATAGAAAAAGAGCTCGATAAGCTTGCAAGAAAAAATACCAGGGCAGCCAAAGCAGCCGTCCAGGCAGGTACACAGGTTTTTGCTGAGGCTCTGGAACGTAATACACCCCGAGGCCGAGAAAGCGACCAGGACCCCCACAAAGTGCACATGAAAGATAATGTGGTTTATTCAAAGGCGAAGGAAGACGGGGAGATATATGCAAGTGTGGGATATGGAAAAGAAACAGCATCTCGCCTACACTTCTCTAACTTTGGAACGATCAAGCAGCCCCCGCAGCATTTCATTGAGAGGACATCAAACGAGATGGAGCAGACGGTTTTACAGATCGTGCAGCAAGTTTACATGAGGGAGCTGGGACTATGATGCTTCCCATTCAGGAAGTTGAAAAGCTTTTAAGTGAAAATGAAACACTTACTTCTCTTGTGGACAATGGCCGGATATTCCTAGTCTTTGTTCCAGAAGAAGATCAGGACATAGAAAAGGCTCCAATGATTCGCATTAACGAGCTTGAGAGTCACAGAAAAGACTATGCGGATGATAGGGCCCTAACATTTGAGGTTGATATTCAAATAGATTTATGGACCAAAACAATAAAGGACGCCCAGGCTATTCAGCCTGTGATTGATCAGATCATGGCAGAGAGCGACTACAAGCAATATGCGTCAGCCTTTGACCGTGACCCAGATATTGCTCTGTATCGGTACGCCCGTAGATACAGAGCGACGAAATTAATTGATGTTCAAAAAATAAACATAGAAAAGGATGATATGAATGGCTAAGACGGGGCTAAGTGGCATTAAATATTCTGAGCTTGTTGATGAAAAAGCCTCTAAGATTGAAGATATGCCAGGGGCAATTGAAGCGAAGCTGGACGTTTCTTCTGAACTAACACCTCTTTATGCGGATGACGGCATTTTTGCGGTAAAAAGTACAGGAGTTAGTGAAACAAAACTTGAATTAAATGTCGCAGACCTTACTACAGAAATGAAAAGAACTCTTTTAGGTGTTAAGGTTGTCGATGGTATTGAAGAATACCATAAAGATATGGAGCCGCCTTACGTGAGCATCACATGGCGTCAAAAACACCATGAGAAAGGTTATGTGTATTACGCTCTGTTAAAAGGGAAATTTGGCATCCCTTCTGTAGAAGGGAAAACGAAAGAAGATAAAGTGGACTATCAAACAGACACGATCGAAGGACAGTTCTTGCCACGTAAATCGGACGGGCTTGTGTTCCTAATTGGTTATGATCAAAACGATGGATTCACATTAGAAAAATTCTATCAGCGTGCTTATGGAATGTTGCCAGACGGCATGACAACAGAAGAAGTAAGCGCAGATTTAGGGAAATAAAACGGGCAGCCGGACAGCGGCTGCTTTTTCTATAAAAATAAGAAGGTGGTTTTTTACATGATTAAAGCAGTATTGAAAGATTATGCAAATGCTGAAATTGGCGAAAACGGGGAAATTGTCTCCGTTCCTGAAAAAACATTCATTCAGCCGATTGTTACATCGCGGTTTACTTACAGAGCATTGGAGATTCATGCGCTTGCAACGGATGAGGATTCAAAAATGACCGAATATGAGGTCATGACGGATATGATGGGTCTTGTCGTGGATATTTTTAAAGGTCAATTTAATTTTGATGATATTTTGGACGGTGTTGCTTCTGAGGATTTAGGAGGCTGGCTAAGAGATATCATTGACCAAGCGATGACAAAGAGTAAAAAAAAGGCTCAATTGAAGAAGAAGGCCGTGGAGTCTCAAAAATAGCAGGGAAGCCAATGACCTACAGGGACTATCTTAACAGGATGAAGCAAATGTATCTTGACTTGATGGAAAATGGTTACAAGCTTCATGAAATAGATGACATGGATGTACAACGCTTTTTTGATCTTGCAACTTACAAGCATGAGGAAGAAAACAAACTTGTCCCTGCTTATCAAATATTCGGTGCAACTTTGTAAAAGGGTGTCGGTAATGGCGCTCTTTTTGTGTTTCTAAAAA
This sequence comes from Bacillus sp. 7705b, assembly GCF_002289525.1. Taxonomy (NCBI): domain Bacteria; kingdom Bacillati; phylum Bacillota; class Bacilli; order Caryophanales; family Bacillaceae; genus Bacillus; species Bacillus sp. 7705b. The sequence continues at coordinate 45,399 of NZ_NSDH01000050.1, forward strand.
AAGATAGAAGGGAGGTAACTATTTGGCGACAGAAGGCAGACCAATAGGAAATTTAGTCATTAATACCACGCTAAACGATGCCGGCGTAAACAGAGGGATAACCGGTCTTAGAAATAACCTCAAAACAGCACGGACAGCCACAAAAGCGACTGTTCAAGAGTTTAAAGCGATGGGTGATGAACTCACGGCCAGCAAAAAGCAGGTTGAGGGCTTATCAAATGAGCTTTCCATTCAAGAGAGGATTGTGGAAGAATACCGGAAATCTTACGAGAAACAGGTTGAGCTATACGGCGAAGGCTCACAGCAGGCCCAGAAATACGCCCAGCGGCTCAATACTCAGATTCAATCATATCATTCTCTGGAAGGGTCTCTACGGCGCGCGCAGATGCAATACCAACGGCTGGAACAAGCCCAAAGCCAAGCAAGCGAGAGCGCTGATGAGTTGACGGACAGCCAAAGAGAAATTGGCGATGCAAGTGGAGACGCTGGCGGGAAAGTATCCAAATTCAGTTCTTTTATCAAAGTGGGGCTAGTGGGCGCGTTGACTGCCGGGATTGCGGGAGTAACCGGGTTAACTGCCGCAGTCGGAGCAATGGGCGCTAAAATGGCGCTTGATACTCAAAAATCACAGGGTGAATTCAGGGCTCAATTGGGCCTTACCAAAGATGAAGCGAAAGATTTGACGAAAGCAGCGACAAGCGTTTGGAAAGACGGTTTTGGCGAAAATATGGATGTAGTCAAAGATGCCCTGAAACAGGTCCGTCAGAATATCAGGGGGCTCAGCGACAAGGATTTAAAGGATGTAACCAAAGGGGCTATTACTCTTTCAGAAACCTTTGACGCAGATGTAAATGAAGTCACCCGAGCTGGCAACAATATCATGAAAGGTTTCGGTGTTGAGAGCCAAAAGGCTTTTGATTTGATGACGTACGGTGCCCAAAAGGGGCTAAACTTTTCAAACGAAATGTTTGATAACCTGAGCGAGTACGCGCCTTTATTCGGCAAAATGGGTTTTTCTGCGGAAGAATATTTCCAGCTCTTAACGAAGGGCAGCCAGGCAGGGGTTTATAATCTCGACTACATTAATGACGTCATGAAAGAATTTCAGATCAGAGTGAAAGACGGCTCCGATTCGACGTCCGGAGCGATGGCGCAGCTTTCCGGAAGCACTCAGAAAGTATGGAGCCAATTTCTAAAAGGAAAAGGGACGGTTAAAGACGTTTCTAACGCGGTTCTGGGTGAGCTGAAAGGGATGAAAGACCAAGTCAAGGCGAATAATATCGGGGTAGCTTTGTACGGCACCAAATGGGAAGACCTTGAGGCTGACGCGATGTATGCCCTCGGCGGTATTAATGGAAAGATTGGCGATGTGAACGGGAAAACGAAAGAGGCCGGAAAAGCTCTCCAGGATAACTTCGGGGCACGGCTGAAAAAGTTAGGTCGTTCCGCCTTGTCGGCTCTCCTTCCGATCGGCAACGGCCTTTTAGACGTATTAGAGCCGGTCATGTCTGGCTTAGAGTCTGGCATGAAAAGCCTTGAACCGACTTTTAACAATATCGCGAATGCCGGAAAGAATCTAAAAACTATTTTTTCTGGCATAATGGACGTTTTCAATGGTGATACGTCAAAAGGTGCCGATAAACTGATGGACTTTTTCCCGGTGTTAACGGTCCAAACCATTATCGACGGGATAAACAATATCAAGACTGCTTTTTCTGGCTTTAAGCAGCAGGCACAGCCCATCATATCCAACATGAAAGCAAGCTTTGACGCCATGAAGCCGACCTTTTCGACTCTCGGCACTATTGCATCCCAAGTTTTTGGAACTCTTGGTCCTCTGGTCAAACAGGCACTAGGCGGCGTGATGTCGTTCATAGGTCAACTTACGGGACAGTGGAAGTCTTTCTGGGAGCAAAACGGTTCTGTGATCTCTCAGGCCCTTCAAAATGTGTGGTCCGTTGTCCAATTTGTCATGCCGGCCGTACTTGCGATTATTAAATCTGTATGGGGCAACATAAAGGGCGTAATTACTGGCGCAATGTCTGTAATTCAGGGCGTTATCCTCGTTTTCTCTGGGTTACTGACAGGGAATTTCTCAAAAATGTGGGAAGGAATTAAGAAAATTTTCTCTGGCGCGATAAAAGTCGTCTGGAATGCAATCCAACTTTCATTTTTCGGCAAGATTCTCGGCGGTGCCAAGGCTCTCGGCGCTGGCTTAAAAGGTATATTCCCAAAAATGTGGGGCTGGATCAAAAGTTTGTTTAAAGATGGCGCCACAAATGCCGGGAAAATGTTTAGCTACTTGAAAGATAAAGCCCTGAAAATTGTCACTGACATGAAAACTAGTATTTCTAAAAAATTCACTGACATTGTAGACGGGGCAAAGGCGCTGCCTAAGAAAATGGGTGACGGAATTAAGAGCATGGCAGGCAAAGCCTGGGACGGAATAAAAGCGTTTGGAAACAGAACGCTTCGCGGATTCGGTAAAATCATTAACGGCTTTACTCAGCAGGGCATTAACTGGATTCTAGGAAAAATCGGGGTTGATACTAAAATCCCTAAATGGGAAGTGCCACAGTATGCAAATGGTACTGGCGGGCATCCAGGAGGTTTAGCCATTCTCGGTGATGGTAAAGGCTCAAATGCTGGACCGGAAGCTTTTATAACCCCTTCGGGTCACATGGGGCTGAGCCCTGCGACTGATACGCTTATGAACCTTCCTCAAGGAACACAAGTCTTGTCAGCAATTGACACTAAAGCTTTTCTTTCAGGGGTTCCGGCTTATGCAAACGGAACGAAGAAGAAAGAAGGCTTTATTTCAAAGATGTGGAATGGAGCAAAGGCAGCCGTTGGAAAAGTGAAGGACCTTGCCTTAGATGTATTTGACTATATCAGCAACCCGTCAAAACTCGTCAAAAAGGTTATTGAAAAGCTGGGGTTAAAACTGCCTAAAGTAAAAGGCATTACCGGAGACGTCCTAAAGGGTTCTTTCTCCCTTATCAAAAAGAACTTTGTCAATTTCATCAAAGATAAGTTTGGAGAATCAAGCAACTTTGGTGAAGGCGGCACAGCAGCCGTCAAAAAGTGGGTTGCTAAAGCCTTAAAGATAAAGGGGCTGGGATCAGAGTATGCCTCAGCGCTTGAAACAATAGCGATGAAGGAATCAGGCGGCAACCCGAACGTTGTAAATAGATGGGATTCAAACTGGAAAGCAGGGCACCCATCACAAGGATTGATGCAGTTTATCCCGAGTACGTTCAACGCCAATAAGGAACCAGGGCACGGAAATATCAAAAATCCAGTTGACCAGATCCTTGCCTCTATTAACTATCTGAACAGTAGATACGGCGGAATCTTAAATCATCCTGGCTTGAAGTCTATGGCGCGAGGCGGCCGTTATGTCGGTTACGATAAAGGCGGATTGATTACACGCGATCACATGGCCGAGGTCCATAAAGGGGAAATGCTGCTGCCGTTGCGTCAATTTAGGCGCAGCCAAGCCCATAAGGTTCTCAGCCAGGCAGGTAAAATGGTTGGGTATGAACCGGAAAGCCGGTCAAGCTCAAGCGATGCAAACGCATTGCAAACGATGGTCACTCTGCTGCAGCAACAAAACAGCAATCAACAAGCCGAAATAAATCTGTTAAGCCAAACGGTAAGACTATTAACACAGCTTGTGGCGAAAGACCCGAATGTAATACTAAGCATCCAGGAATTAAATAAAATTCAAGACGAAGCATACAACAAGGAAAGAAACCAAAAGGGATTGCTGAATAATGTAAGCTTCTCTTAGGAGAGTGGTAGGTTGATAAACTATGATCTAATAATAGACGGCAAGTATTTAAGCGAGACTCTTTCAGGTGTCTCGCTTTCTTCATTTAGGCCGGAGGCTCCAGTGTTCGAAAGGCAGACGGCTGGAACAAACGCGCTCATTAATGGGACGATGATGCTTAAGCAGGGGAACACTGGACGATACACAGAAAGAAAAATCAACATAAAAGTGCTCGTGGAGGCAAACAGCTCTTATCAGTTCCAGATCAAGAGGGACGCCGTTTACAACCTTTTTGTAAGAGAGGACCCCTACTATGTAATCAATACACAGCAGCCTTATAAACGATGGCTTGTTACGTGTGATGACGCATTTTCCATCTATCAAGAAAACGGCAAAAAGTATCAGGAAGTCGATATTACATTAACGGCCATTCAGGGGCTTGCTGAGTCTTTAAATGACAGCACTGCATCTATGGAATTGAAGGACGAAAAGTTTCACTTGGGCATGAATATCCGGCGGGACACAACTCCTGTGTTTCACTTTAAAAATAAAAACTCTTTTGTAGTGGATAACATAGGGGACGTAAAACTGGACCCGATTAACTACAATTACAACGTCGAAATGTACCTGCAGGGTACTGATATTTCAATCACTAATATCACAACAAATGAAACCCTGACGCTGAACGGAAAATTTTCAAAAACGGATAAGATAACGCTTTTGAAGCATCACATTTTGAAGAACTCTACGCCTATTTCCGATAGGAGTGGGCGGTTCCCGACTCTCGCAGCGGGCCAGAATCAATTTAGGATTGCCGGCGCTACCTACAGCGATATCCGATTCATTACACACTTTTATTATAAATAGGAGGTGAGGCTCTTTGAATCAGATGTTTGTCCATGACATTAAAACGGGCCAAAAACATGAGCTTATTCACGTTGAGCCTAAAGTGAATGATGATGTCACTGGGAAAAAAGATTTATCTTTTTCAATTACCTTGACTGAATACAATCAGATTCCTTTCAATGCTTTAGTCGGAAGGAATTTTATTATTATCGACGAGGTGCGGTATAAAAAGCAGCAGTATTTCATTAACACACCTACGATCAAACAGGAAGGCGCTCTGCTAACGAAAGATATAACAGCTACGCATATCTATTCCTTTAGGGCGATCAAGCATGTTGTTCATGAAACGATAGAAGGTACAAAAACTCTCAATGAAGCACTTAAGCACGCAGTAAAAGGCAGTGAAATCACATTTACAATTATGCCTGATGCAAAGGAGATCGGGGCTAAAAAGCTGGAGGGTTTCGGCAATAAAAAGACTTCCGAGCTGATGGATGAAATCATTTCCACCTTTGGGGTGGAGATCATCCCGGATAACACGCATTTATACATTTACAAAAAAGCCGGCAAAGAGATTGTAAAAAGGCTGGATAACCTTTCGAATCTCACGTCCCTACAGATCACAACAAGCGAAGATAACACGACAACACGGGTGAAAGGATACGGGAAGCTCAAAGAAGATAAGGACACCCTGGGGGATCAGTCGATCCCCTACGATTCCAAAACAGGCATCTGGACGTATGATAGTTCATTAAAAGCAGATTACACGAAGAAAATAGGCGCCACGTTTTCGTTTTCCTTCACAGGGACAGGCTTTAAATTTAAAACCCTAGTGTCAAAGCTGGGTGGTAAATGGGAATTTAAGATAGGTGATCAGACGAAAACCATATCTGTCTATAAAGATTCAGCCCCGACTGAAAAAGAGTTTGATATCATTCGCGGCCTAGACAGCAAGACTTATAAGGTTGTCGCCACCTTTAAAGGTAGGGACAGCAATAACCCAAACACCAAAGGCACAAAGAAAGCTGATCCGGTTATGTATCTGCTTCGCGGCAACATTATCGAGGTGTACAGGACATTCAAAAGTGAGGATGAAAAGTATGTCTTCCCTCCGGTCACCTATGTTCACCCAGAAGAAAAAAAGTTTCTAATCAATGGGCAGCCATCTTGGGCGGAACCGGTCACGGATGATTCTATCACCACAAAGGAGGATATGATTAAGCTGCTTAAAACCAAAGTCAATCCTTACGCAGAGGTTTCCTATGACGCCGACTATGTGGAATTGTTAGATCAGGCACTGGTTGACCTAGAAGAACCAGTAATGGCAGGCGATACAATTCGTGTATATGCGGATACGCCTTTAAACGGGGTCACTTTTGATGGGAAGCTGAGAGCAACCGGGGCTTCATACAACCCATTGAAACCAGAACAGCCCTCTGACCTGACAATTGACGGGAAGCGAAAAAGCCGTGTAGACGTGGAAATAGAAGAGAAAAAGCGCGCAAAAAATCAGGAGCAGGCCATCAAGAATTATCAAAATCAATTAGCCACTGGACTGGCTGAAATCACTCAAATTAAGCAGAGCTTGGCTACTGCACAACCGTCTCAGCAGACCACATATACTTTCTCTTTACAATTCTCAAATGGTGAATGGTTTGTGTCTAATGGCGAGGGCTTTGCTTCCTTGGCAGCTGGTATTCTTTCTTTGAATACAGACGATGATTACACCATCCAGTATGTAACTGGGGATGCCAATTCCATTATGAAAGAGGCGGGTTATACGTTGTACGCCGAAGATGTGGACGTAAATAAAATTAATATAACTCTTTTTAGAGAAGGAAATATAAGTAGCCCTCTAGGGGTTCCGGGTGGATCAAAAATAAAAATCCTCATAGTAGGACAGAAATAGAGGTGAAATCATGACAGTTTATTTAAATAAAAGGCTTGGCGATGCTCCAAACGCCAGTCTATTTGCTCAATTAGATGATAATGCACGTATAACAGAACAAGGAATCAATCTTAATGAATCAAGAATTGAAGGCCATAAGAAGGCAAAGGCAGCTCATTCGTCTAACCAAATTACGCACGACTTAACGACAGTCGAGAACATGCTCAAAAACTTGAGGAACACCTTGGCTAACGTTATCACGGAGGCAGACGGGACAAATATCAAAGAACTGATTGCATTAAGAGTGGCCGAAGATGCGACGGTTCATGAAACCGCCAAAGACCGGGTGGATTATGACTTTCGGCGCTTAAACAGACGGCTGGACATGCTGCCGCAAGTGAATGTGTTGGAATTTGGGGCAGACCCCACCGGTGAAATTGATTCAGCCCCAATGATTCAGAAAGCTCTTGATTTAGCTAAGAATAGTGATGGGATTCACATTTATATACCGAACGGCTGCACATTTAAGCTTGAAGCACCTCTAATTTTTTGGGCAAATACGAAAGTTAGCGCTCACGGAGCCGAAATGCTCAATTATTACGGGCAATATATGGGTGTCAATGGTGATGGTACTGTAAATTATCACGGTTACGAGGGTAACGGAAATATCATTATTGAGGGCGGGGTTTGGGATTGTCGTGGGCTGCATATTCAACGTGGAACTAACGCATTTTCATTCGGCCATGGTCGCAATATTTATGTGAAGAATGTGATTATCAAAGATGTACGAAGTTATCACGGCATTGAATTTAACGCATGTGAGCGTTTCGCGTGTATTGATAGCGATTTTCTAGGATTCTTTGATCCAGACGGCACGCGTTCGTTTTCAGAAGCCATTCAAGTTGACTTAGCGCAACGTTCAGGAGTGTTTGGTGCGTTTGGTGAATATGATTTCACAGTGTGCCGAGACGGCAAAGTGACAGGCTGCTATTTTGGGGCATCTGGAACGCCCGGTACTCAGGCGTGGCCGCGGGGGGTCGGTTCTCATTCATCTACGATTGGGTATTGGCATGAGAATATCACTGTTAGAGACAACACTTTCGATGGGACAACCGGATGGGCCATAAGAGGGTACAACTGGAAGCACTCAAGCGTCACAGGAAACACCCTAAGGAAATGTCACTATGGAATCACTATAAGTGCAATTGATCCAACTAATGAAGGGCATACAAAAAATGATAAATTCGAACAGCTGTCTAAGTCTCAAGATTTTTATGATATTACGATATCAGGCAATAAAATCTATGACACAGTAAAGAATGAAGCTATTTATGTTAGAGGCTTTATCAATGATGAAGGGATTGGCCGCAATGTTGTCATTACGGGTAATCTCATTGATGGTGTCGGTGGTTCATATCAGGCCGGAATTAGGCTGGATGCCATTCGTGGTGGAGTCATAACAGGAAATCTTATTTCAGATATCTCCGGTGATGGCGTGCGCTTAAATGACTGCATAGGAATTAACACATCGGGAGCAAATATCATTAGTTTTGTTGGCCGTGATGGAATTGCGGCATTCGGTGGGTGCTCTGATCTTATCACCTCAAACAATATTATACGAAGACCTGCCAGATATGGGATTGAACAGTCTCATGTCTATTTTTCTATTGTGGAGGGGAATTTGATTACGGGTGCCGGTAACAGTAAACATGGTGAATATGAAGCAATTCGAATCGCAAACGGATCAAAACGGATCAAAGTATCAAACAATACGTGTCGCTCTATTTCGACAATCACGAATTTAGCCAGAGCCGGTATTTATATTACAAGCTCAGTGAGAGAAGTTGTTCGCTTCGGTAATGACTGTCGCGGAAATTGGACAATCAGCGGTATTGTAGATAATTCATCTGATTCAAAAACAGATGCGAAAGACGTTTATTAAGGAGGGCTGCAGATGTTTATTGTAATGGGAAAAGATCGAGTGGAGGTTGCCTCTGCCTTTTTATCAGAAGATAGGAAAAGTGTCTCTGGCTTCCGAGAGGACGGCAGCAGGGTGATTCTACTTGAGGGTGTGAATTTTGAAAACGTGTGGCTTGAGAATGAACAGGGTGAACGAGTTGAATTTCAAGTCAAGCCGAACACAGATGAAGAACTTGCAGACTTGAAACAGCAGCTTAAAGAGCTTACGGAAAAAATGCAGCAAATGACAGAAGAAAAAACGGTGATGGGTTCATGATTTTTAGACAGTCTACATTGAACTTTGATATTACATCTTATTCTCAAGCCGTTATTCGAACGAATATTCAAATGTCTACACAGGATAAAGGAACGGCCAAACTCATTTTCAAGCTCACTAAAAATGGCGTCTCATTGCCTTTGTCGGGTGTCAATCTTGTTCTCACCATGTTTTTTTCAGACGGCAGCCGTTCTGATCGTTCCCTATCAATCGTGGACAAGATTAACGGCATAGCTGAATATGTTTTGTCCAATGATGAGATCAAGCACTATGGGAAAGTGGAGGCTGTTTTAAATCTCTATTATGTGAACAAACAAGCGTTATCAGCCCATGAATTTACATTCGAGATTGTAAGAAATTTAGTTGATCGAGATATTGTTCCGGTAGCTGAGTATTACATTGATGAATTTGAAAAGCTAAAAGTGATGATTAAAAAGCTATATGATGAAACTATCCAAACTATTGAAGATTTACGGAAGAAATTTGAGGACTTAGAGAAGATTGAGACAAAGGAAGGCGCTCAAGCGAAGGCTGACGAAGCGTTAACGAATGCAAAGACATATACAGACACACACATTATTGATACGTCTAATCCACACAAAGTGACGAAAGATCAAGTGGGACTTGAGAATGTCCTAAATGAAAAACAGGCTACAAAAAAAGAATTTGATTTACACACAGAGGATGTAGTAAGGCATGTGACAACTACTGAAAGAAACAAATGGAACTCTGCTGAAACCAATGCAAGGGCATATACAGACACACACGAAGGCAGAAAAGACAATCCCCATGAAGTAACAAAGGAGCAAGTAGGACTAGGGAATGTAGACAATGTGCAGCAAGCTTCTTTAGTAGAGTTTAGGCAACACAATTACAATCAGGAACGACATACATCCGCAGCCGAACGAGCGAAATGGAATGGAGCTGTTACTTATGCGAATATCACTTTGAAAAACGGTGCTACAATTGGCACACGAACAGCAATTTATGCGCGGTGGGGACCTTTATTGTTGATTCGTGGTCATATCAAAACAGAACCTGAGATCATTTTTGGCTCAATTCCTGCTTCGGCTGTACCTGTCGGTGGCGCAGTGGCTTCGGTAGCACTCAGCGGAACTGGCGGAACGGCTAACCTTGTTATTTATGAAAATGGTGATCTTAAAATTAAATATCCTAATCCTGTAGACCCAAGTAAGTTTGTAGGTGGTTACTATATTGACGCTGTAATAGGATTTCAGGAAGGAAGTGTGTCATGAAACAGGTTTATGGATATGATGAAAACTTCTTTTTTACGGTTCCTCTAACAATTGAGCCGGATGAAGAAGGAATTTATAGTGTTCCTGAAAATTGCACAACCATTCAGCCACCATCGTTTGTTAAACCAAAGTTTCATCCAGAAGAGCAGACATGGACAGAAGAGGCTACTCAAGAAGAGATTGAACAACTATATGAAAAGGCAGCAAGTGAACGGGAACAGTCTCCAATTGATATTCTTAAAATCCAAAATGCAAAGCTAACATTGCAAATAGCTGCAGCAGAAAAGGAAAATGCTGATCGACGAAAAAGAGAGGCTGAGCAGGCACTTATAATAGCACAACTACAGCAGGCAATTAATGATCTGAAAGGGGGGAGTTAAATGTCTCTTTATCCGGATTTAGAGGATATCAAGCAATTTTATAAATGGGAATGCTACACAGACGATGACATAAAAAAGTACGTTGATATTGGATGGATTACTACAGATCAATACAAGGAAGTAACGGGAAAAGATTACCCTTCTCCCATCGACGTCCCTTCTGGGGAGACTGACGAGCCTGCTCGGGTTGAATTGAACAAAGAAGGATAAGCGCTTAATAGGCGTTTTTATTTTTGCCTCTAAGGAGGTGATAACAAGAAATGGAGGAGACAACGGTGTTTATTAATTTTGAAACATTGGATTTAGCGAGAGTTTATCTGTTTGGGGGTGTGAAGTACCTTGATTTACTACTGGTTCTCAGCATTCTTGACGTAATAACGGGTGTGATCAAGGCTTGGAAATTCAAAAAGCTGCGGAGCCGGAGCGCTTGGTTCGGTTATGTGCGTAAGATGCTCAGTTTTCTGGTGGTCATCGTGGCAAACATCATAGATACAATTCTTAATCTGAACGGGGTCCTGACATTTGGAACCGTTCTTTTTTATATCGCCAATGAAGGGCTTTCTATTACTGAGAACCTTGCACAGATCGGCGTTAAAATTCCGGCGGCCATTACTGATCGACTTCACGTAATCGAAAATGATAATGATCAAACAAATGAAAAGGATGAACATGCTGCTGGGTAACCCGGCGGCTTTTTTCTATATCAAAAATAAAGGAGAGAATACTTATGACAATCAAAGTGAAAAAGAATCTTGTATCAGAAGCTAAATATAAATTAAAATGCCCTAATCCCATGACTGCCGAATACATCACCATTCACAACACTTACAATGATGCATCAGCTGCCAATGAGATCAGCTATATGATCGGAAATACTAGCTCGACAAGCTTTCATTTTGCCGTCGATGACAAAGAGGTTATTCAAGGGCTACCGTTAAATCGTAACGCATGGCACACAGGAGACGGCACAAACGGCACAGGGAACCGTAAGTCTATTGGTGTTGAAATTTGCTACAGCAAGTCAGGAGGCGCTAAATATAAGGCAGCAGAAAAGCTGGCAATCAAATTTGTGGTGCAGCTGCTTAAAGAGCGCGGCTGGGGTATTGATCGTGTCCGCAAGCATCAGGATTGGAACGGCAAGTATTGCCCGCACCGTATTTTGTCGGAGGGCAGATGGGATGAGGTTAAGACTGCCATTGAAAAAGAATTGAAGGCTCTGGGCGGGAAAACAACTTCAAAACCTGCGCCTAAAGCTTCTGGGGGCACTTACACAGTCAAAAAAGGCGATACTCTTTCCGTAATTGCAAAAGAGCAGGGGGTGAGTGTGGCATCCCTGCAAAGCTTGAACGGTATCAAGAACCCGAACTTGATCAAGGTCGGCCAAGTATTAAAGCTCACAGGCTCAAGTACTTCGAGCCCTAAACCAAGCAGCAAAAAAACGTCATATGCGCTGCCCTCTGGTGTCATTAGAGTAACAAACCCTATGCGGAAAGGGGATGACGTAAGGCGGATTCAAAATGCTCTGGCTGCTCTTTGCTTCTATCCAGATAAAGGGGAGAAGAATAACGGCATTGATGGCGTTTATGGTCCGAAAACAGCAAATGCAGTCAAACGGTTCCAGTCAGTAAGTGGTCTGACTGCTGACGGCATTTATGGGCCTAAGACTAAAGCGAAACTTGAAGAGAAATTATAAAAAATTAAACCCCTTCTGTTGTAGAAGGGGTTTAAAATTCATTTATCAATTTTCTTGTGGAGCAATCTTTGCCACTGGAGCACCACAGAGTAGGAAGAATGCAAATACTGCTGCTGGGGAAACTGCTAAACCTATAGTTCCTAGAAATCCTACAACAGTCAACCAATCTCCGTTTTTAATGGCTTTTTGAACTTGATTCAAAGCACCTTTACTTAAGTTAAGTGCATCTTCTAAACATCCTTGAACACTATTGATTTTGACATCGCTATAATTATATTCCTTATTCATATAATTAGCGAAAGCGATCATGCCCTCTTTTTGAGCTGGAGGATAAGGAGCTTTTTCAAGCTCGTCCTCATTGACTGTATATCCCGCCTCTTTATCAAAAACTAAAATTTTAGTAAAGATGTACTCAACTTCTGCAACAGACTTTTCAATTTGTTCTTCAGTTAAGCCATCTAAACCGTCCTTCGGATTCAATTGTGTTGCTGAAGCTGCTGGTGCTATTGTGGCAATAGCAAGAAAGAAAATCGACGCCAGAAAAAACAATCTTTTCAACATGTGTTAACTCCCCCTTTTTTGAATTGGTAAAGCAATTCAATAGTAACATACATTTTTTCAAGAAAAAGGGAATTTAATTTAGAATTAAGCAAATTAGACATAATAAGTCATATATCGACAGAAAGTCGTTACCACAAATGCAAAGCAAGAAACGAAAGTGCCCATGCAAATATGCCGAACATTACAAAGAATCTAAGAAAAGTTTCGTATTTTGTAAGACTTCGTTCTTTTTTTGTTTTACCTAATCTCCAATAAAGGGCGTAGCCGGAGAACAATAAAATTATTTGTCCCAGTTGAGACACGGACTCTAAAAATTCTATACCATTCATTGATTTCACCTCTTATTTAATTATCGCAGACGGAAAAAACGTTTCCAACAGTTATATAAAAATTGAGCAATCTGTAATATGTCTAATGGTATAAGAAGCAACGTTTCCTTTATTTATATGAAGCGCAGTTCCTGCCGGTGTGTAATAAAACTGCTCTAAGAATTACATTCGATCCATGTTTGCTTCATTTATAACCGATCCAATTGTAAATAAAGCCCAACTCATATGAATTGGGCTTTTTAAATAATCCATATTTTCTTTTCTTTATCCCATGAAAGAGCGCCTTTGCGGATCAGGATTTTTGTGGCCTCTCGTATTTCTTGTTCGCTTTTCCCTGTCTTTCTTTTTAGTTCTGGCAAAGTCGGGTTCTTTCCATATAAACGCATGTTTACGATGATCCGATATAACTTACGTTCAAAATCATTCATGTTACAAGCCTACTTAATGATTTTCCTCATTAATTTGTTGGTGGCTTTACCAGCAGCACGGCGAGCAATTCTTTTCCCGAACGTTCCTTTTCTTGCAGCTTGCACATCACCCAAGATGCGTGCTAAAGTATATAAAAATCCGCGGGCTTTGTTAAGGTTCAAAATGGTCACTCCCTTATCAAGTTCATACATTAATTATAACAGAAGTGAAATGCCCATATTGCCCACGGTTTGCCCACACTTTTTTATAAACCAGTGCAAATCAGTGCAAATAAACATATAATGACGCCTTGCAAAAATCCTTACATAATAGGATTTAGTTATAAATGAGTTGTATTCAAAACTTTAGAGAAACAATTGATCTGATGGTCACAAAAATTCAAACCATTCTTGAACAAAACGCGATTTTGTAATACCATAGCATAGACATAAATAACTCTGACCATATTATGTATAGGCAGGAAGGGGATGTGTAAATTCCCTTCTTTCCCTGTTTATAAACGCGAAATATTTGCAGAACCACAAGATTCAGTTTAAGATAAACAGTACCAATATGGGAGAGAAGAACGAGGACTGCCCTGTGTTCTCATTCTTGTATTTTAGTTTATGCTCTCATACATAATCGAAGATGTTGAGGGACAACCAGAAGGAGTGAAGGGACATGGCACAAGAGAAAGTTTTTCCTATGACTGTAGAAGGAAAACAAAAACTTGAACAAGAATTAGAATATTTGAAAACGGTTAAACGAAAAGAAGTAGTAGAGCGCATCAAAATTGCGAGAAGTTTCGGGGATCTTTCCGAAAACTCTGAATACGACTCAGCGAAAGAAGAGCAGGCATTCGTAGAGGGCCGTGTAACGACTCTTGAGAATATGATCCGCAATGCGAAAATCATTGAAGATGACGGCGGCTCTAACGTTGTCGGTTTAGGTAAAACCGTCACTTTCGTCGAACTGCCTGATGGTGATGAAGAATCTTATACAATCGTCGGAAGCGCTGAAGCTGATCCGTTTGAAGGGAAAATTTCAAACGACTCGCCGATCGCTAAAAGCCTGCTTGGCAAAAAAGTAGATGATGAAGTCACAGTTCAGACGCCGGGCGGAGAAATGCTCGTGAAAATTGTGAAAATTTCATAATATCCGTTTAGCAAAGAAACACCTCGTCCACAATGTGGGTGAGGTGTTTTTTTATGAAGTTATCGAAACGAATGAAGCTGGCTGTCCTGGCTTTTTTAATCGTGTTTTTTCTGCTTTTGCTGAGGCTCGCGGAAATCCAGCTGTTTTTCACAGAATCATTTTCGAAAAAGAAAATTAATTTAATACAGGAAAGTGTTAATCAGCGGACGGAGGAAGTGCTCATTTCTGACGGCAGAGGATCGTTTTTAGATCGAAACGGCCAAGCGCTGACGGGTACAAGCGAGCCTGCGGTTGTCTTGTTTCCTTTTCTGTTAACGCAGGACTGGCCGATTAAAAAAGTCGCAGAGATTCTCGGCATGTCTGAAGATGATTTGCATCAGACTCTTGCAAAATCGAAAAAACCAGTTATTTTACATCAAAAGAAAATCAAAACACTTTCGAAGGAATCTATCACAAAAATCAATTCTTTGAAATATCCTGGCATTTACGGCGTATATATGGAGAATGAAGACAAGCCCAGTCTTGCCTCGCATACGATAGGCACAACCAATCAAGATCCGGCGCTTCTCCGCAATAAGTATCCAGAAAAGGAAAACCTGCCGATTAAAACGAAAATCGGCACAACTGGTTTAGAACGGACATTTGATGAGTTTTTGCTCCCGGAACAGGACACGAAGCTTTTGTATCATGTGGACGGAAAAGGAAACCCTTTGTTCGGCATGGACGTCAAATATACAGCTGAGGCCAACTCATTTTATCCGCTCCAAGTCAAAACAACGATTGATCAAAGCATTCAAAAAGCGATAGAAGGCATACTAGATGATCAGGGGCTGAAAAAAGGAGGAGCGGTGCTGCTGGACATCGAAAAGAGCAGTGTGTTGGGCATCGTAAGCAAACCGGATGCCGATGTGTCCAGACAAAACACGCTTCAAAATTATATGCTGACGCCAATCTATCCCGGCTCCGTTTTTAAAACTGTGATAGCGGCAGCTGCGATTGAGCATAACGCGGTAAAGCCGAGTCAAACCTTTAATTGTAATTTAAACCTGTACGGCGAACCGGGAGACGACAAAGGAACCCTGTCCTTTGAAGAAAGTTTCGCACAAAGCTGCAATTACACGTTTACAAGTCTTGCCGAACAATTAATGAAGAAAGACCATTCCGTCATTGAAGACATGTCAGAAAAGCTGTCCCTTACAGATCGGGCAGGCTGGGAAGGAAAACTGTACCACGAGTCAGATTTCCGCCAATTCTATAATGAAAAAAGCGGTGTGATTTGGGGGGATGAAAAAGACAAATCAGTCAAAAAAGCAATTGCGCAAACAGCGATCGGGCAGAAAAATGTAAAGGTAACGCCGCTTGAGGTAGCTAATATGATGGCGACAATCGCCCGCGGCGGTGAAAAGCGGCAGGTGAAAATCGCAGAGCAGATTGAATACAAAAACGGCACAACGCTCGTCAAGTTTAAAGATCAGAAGCTTAAAGGAGAAACAATAGACAAATATACGGCACAGCAGCTTCAAAAAATGCTGCGGCGGGTGGTGGAATTTCCTTCCGGAACGGGCAGAAGGTTTCAGGATCTCTCGTATACTGTAGCAGGGAAGTCAGGCACCGCCCAGACAGGCAAGCTTTCAAAAGATAAAGAAACGCTTTATGAAAAATGGTTTGCCGGGTATTTTCCCGCGGATAAGCCGAAATACGCGCTTGTCGTATTGCACATGGATACGCCGGGGGATAAGGCTCTGACAAATTCGGTGTTTTATGATATTGTTAAAAAAGTACACGAAATTGAAATCAATCAGAAATAGAACAACTTCTCAGCACATGGTAAAATATATGCTGAGCCAAGAGGGATAAAGGAGTGCAGAATTATTGAGCAATAATCAATCTCGTTATGAAAACCGTGATAAGCGCAGGAAAGCTAATTTAGTGCTTAACATCTTAATCGCAATCGTATCTATTCTAATTGTTGTAGTAGCAGCCAATCTCTTCATTAACAGTCCTTCTAGCAAAGATGTCAGCAAGGATTCTGAAACGGCGCAAAAACAGGAATCTCCGGCTTCAGGAAAGACGGAAAAGAAATCGGATGAGGATATAAAAGACAGTAAGAAAGATACATCTGACAGCGAAAAGGATTCTGAGAAATCTTCTGACTCAGATTCAGATTCCAAAAAAGATGATTCTTCTAAAAGTGATGACTCAGATTCAGATTCAGACTCAAATTCAGATGACCCGCTTAAAGACGCAAAAGTTACAGAAGGCGGCTCATCAAGTGATGTGGAAAAAACGTATGAAAATCCTGACTGGAAAGCAGTCGGAACTGAGCAGAAGGGCGAGCATGCCGCCACTTATGACTCAAGCTCACAAGACTGGGCTGAGATGCTGAAAGCCATATCATATGCAACCGGTGTTTCAACAGATAACATGACCGTGCTCTGGCTCGGAAATAACGGCAGCCCTCAGGATGCCAAAGGTAAGATTTTAGATAAAACGAGCGGAGAGAAATATCAAGTAACGATTACATGGGTTGATGAAAAAGGCTGGAAGCCGACAAAAGTAGAAAAATTAAAATAAACAAAAGCAGCCGAATCTTTCGGCTGCTTTTGTTTTACACCTCAGCCGCAAAATGAACAACGGCGCTGTAAAAAAATTTTCCGTCTGCCACAGCAGTTTGATGCGAGACAGATTTCACACGCAGCATGATTGCTTTATTGTTTTCAATTTGTGTGTTGATTTTCTTTTCAAGCTCCTGCAATGATGCCGCTTCGAAAAATTCTACTTTGTCTTTAATCAGATCCAATTGAAAATTCATCTTTCGACCCCTCCGCCTTTACAAGTCATATGAAGTATAAGCCTTTTTACGCTGTACGCGCAATATATGACTGGATAAAAAACACAAAGTGTTTTAGTACCTACTTTCAAGAAGATATGGTAAGATAGGAACTGTTCCATCATTAATTCATAGTATGCTTATAGGAATTATAAAATATGGAGTGTGACAACTATGGGACGTGAATTTATCCCTCTTTTTGAGGATTGGGCCGCAACTTACGATCAAACAGTTCAAGGTTTTGATATTCAGTATAAAGAGGCGTTCAGAGGCTATGATGATATTTTGAATGCCATTGTCAGCCGGTCAGGGATTCGTGTATTAGAATTTGGGCCAGGGACCGGCAACTTGACAGCGAAACTGCTTGAAGCGGGGAAATCTGTATTTGGAGTCGAGCCGTCTCCGGCGATGCGCAAGTTAGCATCTGACAAGCTTCGCGGCAGGGCGGAAATTGTTGACGGAGACTTCCTGACATTCCCTGAACCGCCATTTCAGGCTGACACGATTGTCAGTTCATATGCTTTTCATCATTTGACTGACGAAGAAAAACGAGCTGCAATAAAGCAATATGGCAAATACCTTCACATGCATGATAAAATAGTGTTTGCCGATACTGTCTTTGAACACGAGGAAGCGTATAATCAAGCCATTGATAAAGCACGTTCTCAGGGCTTCTATCAGCTGGCGAATGATTTAAAGACAGAGCATTATCCCACATTGGAAACGATGAAAGAGATGTTTACAGCTGAAGGTTTTGCAGTCCAATTCATTCAGCAAAACGACTTCGTGTGGATAATGGAGGCGATCAAACGGTAAAGTGAAGGGAATGTGTATAGATGAAACTAGCAGTCATCGGAGCAATGGAAGAGGAAGTAACCATCCTAAGAAACAAACTGGAAAATGCAAAAACAGAAACGATCGCGCACTGTGAATTTACAACAGGCCAATATGAAGGAACTGAAGTCATTCTTTTAAAATCAGGAATCGGAAAAGTGAATGCTGCGATCAGCACGACACTTCTGCTTGATCGCTACAAGCCTGATTATGTGATTAACACAGGCTCAGCGGGCGGATTTCATCATACACTGAATGTGGGAGACGTCGTCATTTCTACTGACGTTCGCCATCATGATGTAGATGTAACGGCCTTTGATTATGAATACGGACAGGTGCCAGGCCTTCCGGCTGCTTACGCCGCAGATGAAAAGCTGATCAGCATTACTGAAGAAGCGATTTCTGAGCTTGACGGCATTCAAGTTGCAAAAGGAACGATCGCAACAGGTGATTCTTTTATGAATGATCCGAAGCGGGTCGAAGAGGTGCGTGCGAGATTTTCTGATCTGTATGCGGTTGAAATGGAGGCAGCGGCAGTCGCTCAAGTGTGCCACCAGTTTAAAACGCCGTTTGTTGTGATCAGAGCATTATCTGATATCGCAGGAAAAGAATCACATGTCTCATTTGACCAATTTTTAGAGCAGGCCGCTGTTCACTCAACAGAGCTTGTGTTAAAAGTGATCAAACGAATTCATTAAAACGGGGGAGTGTTCTCCTCCGTTTTCTCTAAAACAACCTCTATCAAGGAGGAGGACATATATGACAGTTATTACGGACATTACGGAGCTGATTGGGAATACACCGCTTCTCCGCTTGAAGAATTTTGATATTCCTGAAGGAGTGGCTGTATATGCCAAGCTGGAAATGATGAACCCTGGCGGAAGCATAAAAGACAGACTGGGAGATATGCTGATTCGTGACGCCCTGGATTCAGGCAAAGTGAAGCCCGGGGGAGTCATTATAGAGGCAACGGCCGGAAATACAGGTATCGGGCTTGCCCTTAACGCCAGAAAACATGGTTTAAAAGCCATTTTCTGTGTTCCGGAACATTTCAGCAAAGAAAAGCAGCAAATTATGCAGGCGCTAGGAGCGTCAATCGTGCATACGCCGCGTAAAGACGGAATGCAGGGAGCCATTCAAAAAGCGATACAGCTGGAGAGGGAAATTGATAATTCCTATTGTGTTTTGCAATTTAAAAACCGAGTAAATCCATCGACTTACTATAAGACTCTTGGGCCTGAAATATGGAAAGCGCTTGACGGCAATATTCATACGTTTGTCGCGGGGGCAGGATCAGGAGGCACATTCGCGGGAACAGCATCCTTCTTAAAAGAAAAACATCCCGCAGTCAAAACAGTGATTGTCGAACCGGAAGGCTCCATATTAAACGGCGGAGAGCCTCATGCTCATAAAACAGAAGGGATCGGCATGGAGTTTATCCCTGACTATATGGATGAAAGCCATTTTGATGCAATATATACGGTAACAGATGAGAATGCTTTTAGACTTGTTAAAGAAGCGGCTGAAAAAGAGGGCCTGCTGATCGGAAGCTCTTCTGGTGCAGCGCTTTATGCGGCATTGGAGGAAGCGAAAAAATCGTCTGCCGGAACAAATATTGTCACAGTATTCCCAGACAGCAGTGATCGGTATATCAGCAAACATATATACGAAGGAGGCATCTGATATGAAGAAAAAAACATTGATGGTACATGGCGGGATCACAGGTGATGAGAAAACAGGAGCTGTTTCCGTTCCGATATATCAAGTGAGCACGTACAAGCAGCCAAAAGCAGGCCAGCATACCGGCTATGAATATTCAAGAACGGCCAACCCGACAAGAACTGCACTGGAAACGCTTGTGACAGAGCTCGAAGCCGGGGAAGCAGGTTATGCGTTCAGCTCAGGAATGGCTGCAATTACAGCTGTTATGATGCTGTTTAACAGCGGAGACCATGTGGTTTTGACTGATGACGTGTACGGCGGGACATATCGAGTGATGACAAAAGTGCTTAACCGTCTCGGCATTGAATCAACTTTTGTGGATACAAGCAGCAGAGAAGAAGTCGAAAAAGCGATTCGTCCCAATACAAAGGCAATTTATATTGAGACACCGACAAATCCGCTTCTCAAAATCACCGATTTATCACTGATGGCAGATATTGCGAAAAAAGCGGGGGTTCTTCTAATCGTAGACAACACCTTTAATACACCATATTTTCAGCAGCCGCTTACTTTAGGCGCTGATATCGTACTTCACAGTGCGACTAAATATCTCGGCGGGCACAGTGATGTTGTCGGCGGTTTAGTTATTACAGCTTCGAAAGAGCTTGGAGAAGAGCTGCATTTTGTGCAAAATTCAACAGGCGGCGTGCTCGGCCCTCAGGATTCATGGCTGTTAATGAGAGGGATCAAAACACTGGGGCTCAGAATGGAAGCAATCGATCAAAACGCGCGGAAAATCGCAAGCTTTCTTGAGCAGCATCCTGCTGTTCAAACGTTATATTACCCTGGTTCTCCAAACCATCCGGGACATGAGCTTGCGAAATCTCAAGGATCAGGCTTTGGAGGCATGATCTCCTTTGATATTGGCAGTGAAGAGCGAGTGGATGCCTTTTTAGGCAAACTTAAGCTGTTTACAATTGCAGAAAGCCTGGGCGCTGTAGAAAGCTTAATTTCTGTTCCGGCTAGAATGACACATGCCTCTATTCCGAGAGAGCGCCGGCTTGAACTCGGCATTACAGACGGCTTGATCAGAATCTCTGTGGGAATAGAGGATGGGGAGGATTTGCTGGAAGATATCGAGCAGGCTCTTAACATTTTATAACAAATGGATAGATTTACTTTCTCTGTAAGCTGCCAGAGTATATTATAATAGTCGTATACTATGAATCTGGCAGGTGATTCTTTTATGAAGAAGAATAGAATGAAATCATTAAAAGAAGACTACAAGCATTTCGCTTTTACCTTGCTTGCAGTCAGCACTTTTTTATATATAGGCGCGGTTCTTCCTGATCAGGGCTTAACGTTAGGCCAGAAATCAGTTATGTTTATGACGGATTGCGTGTTTTTAGCCGGCGCTTTCTTTTGCGCCGACCGTTCACTTGTATATAAGAAGCGCTTGGAAGAAGCCGACGAATAAAAAAACAGCCATCAAC
>NZ_NSDH01000051.1:0-62439 GCF_002289525.1 Bacillus sp. 7705b
GCTTTTTTTATTAAAAATAACTCTCGCCGAGTTTCTTAAAGACAGGCTTATGATAAGCGGGCTGCTGGCGATTCGTCACAAGCGGCTTTTCTTTCATGCCGACGTATTTTTGCAATAGGTGTTTTGCTTTTGTTAAAGACATTTGAGCTTTTGGATTTCGGTACGACTGATTAAGTGTACCTAAATGCGGAAGATGTTCGAAGTCTTCTTTAGTTGGAGGCATGTGAAAATAGTAGTCTCCGATTGAGATAAGCACGTCCGATTGCTGTTGGCTGAACCTTGGATTTTTTGAAAAATGAAGCCCTATTTTCTTTCCTTTACCTTCTTTGACAAGCTTTTGCAAAGCCCGTTTTTTCAGCAGATATAGGTATTTAGGGTTGGGGGCGGTTTTTGCATGGCGGTTCACGGTGTAAACTGCTTTTGAAAGATTTTCTACGGTTGGCTGCAGATCTTTCGAGTATGCATGGTCGTCCATTATTTCTCTCCTTTGCTCTTATCAAATTTCTTATGATTAGATTATACTTTTTTAAGGTTGAAATGCAAATATTGAATGCAAAAATGCGCTTTTTCTATGGAAAAAAAGCGCATTTTCAACTTATATTATACAGATTTTGCTTTCTTTTTCGGCTGAGCCTGAAATGTTTCCTGTACATTCACTTCCACAGCCTGCGCACTGTATTTTGGCAGTGCGACAAAATAGAAAATGAAAACAGCTAAGATGAAAACGCCCATGCCGTAATACAGATAATCGATGTTTGATACAAACTTAGGGAATAACAGCGCCACTAAGCCAAGTGTCAAAGACTGCGCAAACATCATAAAAGGATCTTGCCAGCCGCTTACACGTCCCATCAGCTTCGGATGGACAATCTTAGGCATCCATCCCCCAATGGCGATGTTTACCGGACCGATGCACATCCCCAGTACAAAAGTAGTTGCATAGTACACCCATAAAACTTTGGTGTAGCCAAGGACAAAAATCAGCAAGCCCGCAATTAAAATCGGCACCGACATTAAAAAGTGAGGCTTCACTTTTTTAGAGATTAACGTGCCGATCACACTTCCTGCCAAAAGACCAAACCCGATTGCGATCGTAAATACTGATGTATGCCATTCATAACGGTCGGGGGCCAGTCCATACTTCATTGTAAACATTGGCAATACAGCAAATCCTCCGTTCACAAAACCAAAAACAAAGAAACCGAAAATAAGAGAGGCCAGCAGCTTGTTTTTTAAAATGTAGACAATGCCTTCCTTAAAATCGTTTATCGAATCCTTGACGGAAGCTTGTCTCCAGTTAAATGTGCCGTTCGGCTGTCTGGCTTCTTTCGGAATCCGGCAGGTGCGGATAAGCAGGCCGGAAATAATAAAGCTGACAAAATCAAGAATAATCGCTCCATGAATTCCGATTGTGTTATACATAAAAGCACCGATTCCAACGCCAAATACCATAAAGATACTAAAAAGCATCTGATTAAGCCCGGCCGCTTTCGCATAATGCTCCTTCGGCAGGATGGCTTGTACTAAACTGTTTTCTGCAGGAAAGAAAAACTTGGTTACAGCGCTTCTGACAAACAAAATACAGAAAACAAGAGGAATATTGCCGGTAAATAAAGTGAAAAAAAGTACGACAGTCAGGGCGGCTCTGATCCAATCACAGTTTTCCGCGACTTTTTTTCTGTCAAACCGGTCCGCAACGACTCCCACAAGCAAAAACACAAATACTGTAGGAAGGGAATACATCAGTTCAGCCAAGGTTGTATAAGAAGGCTGGCTGCTGAAGCGGTCCAGCAAGAAAAAAGCAAATGCCATGTTGCCTACTGTCGTGCCCATTTGAGAAGCGAGTGCTGCGAAAAATAGACGAACAAAATTACGATTTTTAAATATATCCATAAAAACGCTCCTTACCCTAAAGGTCCCACTTTATCATATTATAAACCGCCTGTTTTTGAAACAAATAAGAAAACATTACCGGTTAATCATGACTCTTGTTCCGTTTGGCACAATTGAAGCGAGTTCTAGAACATCTTTGTTATGCATGCGGATACAGCCTTTAGACACAGCCTTGCCAATCGAAGCGGGATTATTCGTTCCGTGTATTCCATAGTGCTGCCTTGAAAGGCTCAGCCAATAAGCGCCAAATGGGCCGCCGGGATTGCGTTGGCGGTTAATAATGTAGAACTCGCCAGTTGGTGTTTGTGTCAGTATTTTACCGACGGCGATCGGATAAGTTTTTATTACCTGATTATTTTGGTACAAAGTAAGGGTTTTAGCCCCAATAGAGACTGCAATATGATATGGGATCGTATTTGGGTCTGGCAGACCGGGGATGACAATGCGCTGTCCGGCGATAACTCCTGATTGCAGCGATGGGTTGGCTTGAATCAAAGCAGCAGTGCTGATTCTGAAATCGGCCGCGATGCTGGTGAGTGTATCGCCTTGTTTAATCTGGTACGTAAGCAGTTTCCTCATCCTCCCTTTTTTATTTATAAGTATTGATGAGGAACCCATTCTGCTACATTAAGTTGTGCTTTTTAATGTAAAGACTGTGATTTCAGGTTTAGCCAGAAATCGCAAAGGCAGTCTCGTCATCCCGAGGCCGCGGTTCACATAAATATGAGTGTCGCCTGTTTGGTACATTCCTTCGGTATAGACTTTTCCGTACGGAGGCGTAATAAGCGGTCCGTAGAAGGGCAGCTGGATCTGCCCGCCGTGTGTGTGTCCGGATAGCTGCAGATTGACAGGATATGTTTTTGTATTCAAGGCAGCATCAGGCTCATGGACGAGCAGAATGGAAAACAGCCTCTCGCTTAGTTTCGATAGGGTGCCTTCATAATCGGGCTTGCCGAGCATTAAATCATCGAGCGCAGTGATCTCAATTTCGCTGCCGTCTGTGAGCGCCAATTTTTGATAGGCGTTGCGAAATACCGTAAAACCTCCTGATGACATCAGGCTTTTATAAGCATCGGTTCCATAGCCGCCGTGATCATGATTGCCGTAAACACAAAACTTGCCGAAGGGTGCTTGCAGCTTTCTCAAAAAAGGAATCACTGCCTGATAATGTTGATACGTATCAGGGTTATCGATAATATCCCCGGTAAAAACAATTAAATCAGGCTTAGTTTCATTGATCGTCAGGATGACAGTTCTAAAGTCTTCAAGCGTAAAATAATCGCTTAAATGTGTATCACTGAACTGCACGATTTTAAAACCGTCAAATCCATGGGGAATGAGAGAGCTTTTAATCGTGTGCTCAGTAGTCTCAATCATATGCGGTTCCAGATAGCGGGCATAGCCATATCCCCCGCTGGCCGTTAAAACCCCGGCCGCAAAAACGCCGAGTGTTCCTTTTAAAAATTGTCTTCTGGACATCTTTTTCATTTCAAACCAACCTTTAGTAGAGTTTTTCTATTATATCACCTGTATCTTGAAAAAATCTCATCTCAGCATGTGCTGACATAAGCTTGCATATAATGATAGAATAATATTGAATGAATACTCATTCATAACAGGAGGGATCATACAATGGAAAAAAAGGTTGTTATTATTACCGGCGGGTCAAGCGGCATGGGAAAAGCAATGGCAAAAAAACAGGCCGAATTAGGCTGGAATGTCATGATAACAGGGCGGAACCATGAAGCACTTGAAGAAACAAAAAAAGAAATTGAAACCTTTGAGGGCCAAGTTGCCTGTTTTCAAATGGATGTCCGTTCTGATTCTGGGGCAGCAAAAATGGCTGCAGAAGCGTTACATGTGTTTGGGCGTCTTGATGCACTTATTAATAATGCGGCCGGCAATTTTATTTGCCCGGCAGAAAAGCTCACGCCCAATGGATGGAAAGCGGTAATTGAGATTGTATTAAATGGTACGTTTTTTTGCAGCCAAGCCGCAGCCAGGCACTGGATTGAGCATCAGCAGAGGGGTGTTATTCTAAATATGGCCGCCACATATGCGTGGGGAGCGGGAGCGGGGGTTGTTCATTCCGCTGCGGCAAAAGCTGGCGTATTGTCGCTCACTAGAACTCTTGCCGTAGAGTGGGGCAGTCAATACGGGATCCGCACAAACGCGATTGCACCCGGTCCAATTGAACGAACAGGCGGTGCAGAGAAGCTTTTTGAATCGGAAAAAGCGAAGTCCCGCACGCTGAACAGTGTGCCGCTCGGCCGGCTCGGCACACCCGAGGAAATCGCCGCTTTGGCCGCGTTTATGCTTTCTGGTGAAGCTTCCTATATGAATGGGGAATGTGTCACTCTGGATGGGGGGCAATGGCTGAATCCTTATCCGTTTTAATTTCACAATAATATTTATCAGTAAATATTGAAATTATTAAGTGAAATTTTTATGTTTAAAAGTTTAACCTCCAAAATTAACCTTCTTCCTATCCAATTAAACCTATTAAGATAACACATAAAGCTCTAATTGTTTAAGAGGAATTGGTGTCATACGTAAGCCACCTAATATATGAAAGTTATATTTCAAAAGGGGAGGCGAAGTATGAAGAACTTAGATTAAAACATTCATATAATTACCTCTTTAACTAAAAAGAGGAATTATAGGAATGAATTAATTAGGTTTATATTATTATGGGAGGAAGGTTAAATAATGGACGAAATGGTATTATTAACTCAGGAATGGCTCAATGAAACGTACAAGGGGAAAAGTGGCTATAATCCCATTGAGGAAAATGGGAAAACTGGCTGGGAAACAATGTATGCATTAACTAGAGCCTTACAACTAGAATTGGGAATTATACAGACTTCCGACAGCTTTGGTCCTACAACTTTGAGAAAGCTTGGAGAGTTAGGCCCAATTTCTATGTCATCTAATTCAAAAAAAAATATTGTGAAAATTGTTCAAGGTGCCCTATATTGTAAAGGTTATGGTCCAGGTGGATTAACGGGTACATTTGGACAGGGAACGAAAGGCGCGATAGCAGAAATGCAATTGCATATGGGGCTTTCTAAAACAGACGGTGTAGTAACGCCTAAAGTGTTTAAAGCTTTATTAAACATGGACTCTTATATCCTTTTAAATGGGGCGTCAGAGAAAGTTCGTTCAATACAGCAATGGCTAAATAATAAATATAACAATAGAGAGAATTTCTATTTTATGCCCTGTGATGGCCTGTATTCAAGGGATACTCAAAAGTCTCTTGTTTATGCAATACAGTACGAGGAAGGGTTAAGTGATAGTATAGCTAATGGGAATTTTGGACCAACTACTCAAAGATTGATTCCTGTATTAAGAATTGGAGAAACAGATGAAAAAAACAGTTTTATTCATTTATTTCAAGCTGCTCTAATCTTTAATGGCTACAATGTTCCTTTTGATGGAGTATACTCTGAATCTGTAAGATCAAAAGTAAAGGCTTTTCAGTCTTTTGCAAAATTACAACAGAGTGGTACTGCCGACTTTCAAACATGGGCTTCACTTCTAGTAAGTACTGGAGACCCTAATCGAAAAGGAGTTGCTTGTGACTCAATTACTCAAATTACATCGGACAGGGCGGAGTCCCTTAAGAGGGCAGGTTATAAGATTGTAGGGCGATATCTAACAAATGCGCCGGGGAGTACACTAAATAAAAAAATACAACCAGGTGAATTAGAAACAATCTTAAAATCAGGTTTAAATGTTTTTCCGATTTATCAAACCTATGGGGGAGAAGCAACTTATTTTAATAAAGAACAAGGAAAAAAAGATGCGCTTGCAGCTTATAAGGCAGCAAAAGAATATGGGTTTAAAAATAACACTGTAATATATTTTGCAGTAGATTATGATGCTTATGGTAACGATTTAAACAACAATATTATTCCACACTTCGAAGGTATTAATGAAATAATGAATGGTTTTTTAGGTTCGACTTACAAAATTGGCATTTATGCACCTAGAAATGTATGTACTTCAGTTTCTAAAAAAGGTTTAGCATTTGCAAGTTTTGTAAGTGGTATGTCTACCGGTTTTAGTGGAAACTTAGGATACTCCCTGCCTTACAATTGGGCGTTTGACCAAATTTCAACAATTACTGTTGGAAGTGGTTCTGGAATGATACAAATTGATAATGATATTTGTTCAGGTTTGGATAATGGAGTTAATACCATAAATGAAGTCTCTTCAGAGAATAAAAAGTTTTTTGACCAAATTGATGTTTTATACGAAACAGCTGAAAAATATGCCCAAATGCAAAGCGATTTAAATAACGGAGTAGAAAAAACACAATTAGCTAATGAGTTGGTTGCCCAGTATTTAAGAAAGGATAACTATAAAGGGTGGAAGTGGGTGCCTACTGCAGGCCAGATTGATCCTATTTATCGTGAATGGGCTGATAAAGCGCTAGGGGAAGATTTAGTAAATGGAATTGTTGATCCTAAATCGAAAACTGTCATAGGAACACAGCATCTTATGGCAACTTATAATGCCATTATTTATAGTGGTGGTTACTCTCAAACTTTACGAGATTTTGCTGGTTGGACTGGAGATCTATTAACAACAATACAGGACATGAAATTACATGCTCAAGAATTTAATTCGCCTTATGATGCGGCTACAAAGATAATAGGTAATATGTATCAATTTAGCTTAGATGATTTATTTAGTGATGTAGATGCAATTAATCTGGCGAATAAGACATCAGTTGGTGCTAATGCTCAACCTCTGAATATTGTAATCAGAGATTACTATAATAATAATGAGTTTATGAATAGGTTCACTCAATTTGTAAATAATAGATTTGATGGTTCATTAGACAAAATTTTCTCTGAAGCAGAGTATTATTTAAATACAAACCTTGACCCAGTTGTTGTTCCAATTAGGTTAGCCTTTAAACGTGCTTTTGATGTTGAGGATTATAGTGAAGAGATTGGAAAAATAACAGCACAAGCATTTAGAGATGTTATTGAGAAAAAAATGATATCTGAATAAACTGCAAAACAAGCGAACGTTAAAACTGGTCGTTCGCTTGTTTTATTTTCTATTCAAATTTATGATATAATTTTTAAAGATTAAGGAGTGATTCATTGAAGAAATTGTTAAAAAAGTTAGTTGTATTATTTTTAAGCAGTTTAGTTATCATCTTTAATATTTGGTACTTTATTATTTGTGCTTTTTCCCCAGAGTATTATCAAAATACAAATCTTACTTCTAATGAAATAATAAGATTTGAAAAACTATACCACATAGATTTTCCTGATGAAACAAAATTTATTAAAGCTAGAGAGTATTTGGCTGGGCCCGGAGGAGATACGTCAGCTGTATTATATGTGTCTCTGCCAACCAAGCGGGTAGAAAAAGTTTTATCTGATTACACGCATATGAAAATAAACTATACTGACAATGTCGGTTCAATGTATGGAGTTGACGTTTCAAAGAGTGTCGCCGGTTTAACAACTCTTACATTTGGCACTTACGATAAAAAAGGAACTTTCTATAATATGAAACATGATGATGATTGGATGTATAAAGGCACTGACTGGAATCTTTACTTTTGGACAGCTGCTAGTTATAATGCTGTTATTTTTGTATTTGTCTTGGTTATTGTGAAACAAATGAATAAAATTCTTAATTAACCAGTCTGTAGATTGATAATCTCAAAAAAATTTTCCTCTTCTTTTAACATACTCCATACGACCCTCTTTTCCATACTATGATTTTTTTGAAATTTGTGGTGTAGTTATAATTGTGCGTATAATCAGACAAAGATAGAGAAGCAGGTGATAACATGTTGGATCCACTTGATATTTTAACGAACATTGATGATGTCCTCCCATATTACCAGGCGATTTTCAGTGCCGAGGAGCAGAAAATCGTCGGATATGAGGTGCTGGGACGTATATTGGCAGATTCAGAAATTCAAAGTCTCGGACCCTTTTTTTTAGATGCGGGGATACCCGAAGAATATAAGTTAGAGGTTGATAACAGAATTATCCGCCAGGCTCTTGACCGCTTTTTAGAAGCGGATTCTGATCTGCTGATTTTTATGAATCAGGATGCCAATCTTTTAATGCTAGATCACGGCGAAAGCTTTCTTGAGCTTCTGAAAGAATATGAAGCGAGAGGGATCGAACTTCATCGTTTCGTGCTTGAAATTACGGAGCACAATTTTGAAGGGGACATTGAGCAGCTTTACCATATGCTTGCCTACTATCGTACATACGGAATCAAAATTGCAGTTGATAATATCGGAAAAGAAAGCAGCAATCTGGACAGAATTGCGCTGCTATCGCCAGATTTGTTAAAAATCGATTTACAGGCGCTGAAAATCTCACAGCCATCTCCGTCTTATGAGCATGTGCTGTACAGCATTTCATTATTAGCAAGAAAAATCGGTGCGGCGCTGCTTTACGAAGATATTGAGGCGAATTTTCAGCTTCAATACGCATGGAGAAACGGCGGCCGCTATTTTCAGGGCTATTATTTGGTGTCCCCGTCAGAAACGTTTTTAGAGAGAGATGTATTGAAGCGAAGACTTAAGACTGAATTTCACCAATTTATCACTCATGAGAAAAAGAAACTAGAAACCGTCTATGAGCACTCTGAACAGTTTTACAAACGGGTGCACCAAGCTGTTACATCATTGCGGAAAAACAGCCAGTCCCCGGATGATGATTTTATTAAAAAGCTGGCGGAAGAGCTGACGGATTGCAGCTTTAGAATTTATATCTGTGATGGAGAAGGCGATCAGCTGACTGGAAATGTTTTTAAACAAGACGGAGAATGGATTTATCAGCCGGAGTATACGGAGAAGAACTGGAGCTGGCGTCCTTATTTTCTGGAGAACATCATGAGAATGAGAAACCTCAGAAAAGGGTTTTTCAGTGATTTGTACAGCGATTTGGAAACAGGCGAAATGATCAGAACGTTTTCATATCCGATGGATGATCAAATATATCTATTTATAGACCTGCCGTATTCTTATTTATATGAGCAGGATGGATTGATTTAAACGGCTGAAGAGCCGTTTTTTTTATGAATTGAAAAAAATATCAAAAAACGATTGACATTGATACTGAGAATCATTATCATTTAATTATAGAGAGAAGCTACTCTCTGTTCCCCAACCCCTCTATCAGATCAAGATCCGAAAAGCTTGGCGCTACCCCCGCCAAGTTTTTTATTTGTCAACGCATAAGACAATCCATAGAAACAATAAACCTTATTAGTGGTAAACAACGGCACTAGGAGGTACAAACATGTTCAAAAGGAGCAACAGACTGCTTATTGACCTTCCAACCCCAGAACATCCTGACCCAAATGCGGCAGCGGCGGTTCAAGAGCTGTTAGGCGGCAAATTTGGTGAAATGTCCACTCTTAATAATTATATGTTCCAGTCCTTTAACTTTCGCAGCAAGAAAAAATTAAAACCGTTTTACGATCTCGTATCAAGCATTACCGCTGAAGAATTCGGCCATGTTGAGCTTGTGTCTAATACGATATCTTTAATACTGACAGGTTCGACATTTAAAGGTGATCCCGACGTTACACCGATGAGAGATGCAAAAAATAAACGAAATTCCCAGCATTTTATTGAAACGGCTCAAACGTCTTATCCGTTTGATTCGATGGGGAAAGCCTGGACCGGTGAAAATGTATTTAACAGTGGAAATCTGGTGCTGGATTTGCTCCATAACTTTTTCCTGGAATGCGGCGCCCGAACTCACAAAATGAGAGTGTATGAAATGACTGATCATCCGGTGGCCAGAGAAATGATCGGTTATTTGCTCGTGCGCGGCGGCGTTCATATCGTGGCGTATGCCAAAGCGCTTGAGATTGCGACTGGCGTAAATATCGGCAAAATGCTTCCGATCCCGAACCTTGATAATAAACATTTTGATACAGCCAGAAAATTCGAAGAGCAGGGAATTCATACGAAGCTGTATACATTCAGTGATACGGATTACAAGGATATCAATAAAATCTGGAAAGGTGAGCATCCGATAGACGGCAGTGAGCTTCATGTCATTGAGGGGAGCCCTAAGGGAGCGCCCGTTCCTGATTTCAGAGAAGTGCCGGAGGAATTTGCTCCCGGGATTTCAAAAGAGGATTTTGACGAAATTGCAAAAAGGCTGTTGGATTCTGCCGGAATATCAAAAAAATCATAATTGTGTGTATGACATTCCAAAAAAAGCCTCAAACTACGTAAAAATAGTTTTTTCACTTTTTTTCTTTTCTTAAATTCAGCAGGGAAAATGCCATCCTGTCCGACTTTATGGTATGATGCTCAATAGAACTTGTATTATAATAAATACTTGTTGATTTGAAGTTGTTTTTTGAAAGGAGTCTTTTTTTAGAATGTCACAATTAATGGGTATCATCACACGGCTGCAAAGTCTGCAAGAAACGGCGGAAGCGGCTAACGAGCCAATGCAGCGCTACTTCGAAGTAAATGGTGAGAAAATATGCAGTGTTAAATATTTCGAAAAAAATCAAACGTTTGAACTGACGGTTTTCCAAAAAGGTGAAAAGCCGAACACATATCCGTTTGATAATATCGACATGGTTTCAATCGAAATCTTTGAACTTCTGCAGTAAGACTCTTGATATAGGGGAAACAAGCTTTCGCTTTGCAGCATGTAATCGAAATAAACGGTAAGGAACATACTTGTTTCATGGTTGTAAATCCTTGAAAAGGAGTGTCGTCATGGCCGATTCTTTTCTGTTTTATAATCTTTCAGAAGCACAGATGACCTTTCAAGATGTGATGGAGCGGCTTAAAGCCTTTATTCGAAGGGATCACCGTTCTTCATATGTGTTATCGATCGGAACCGATTCACAGGTTTATCGTGATTACACAAAGTTTATTACTGCATTACATTTGCATCGTACAGGCAAGGGAGCTTGGGGCTGCTTGAAAAACCACGCAGTCGACAGACCCATACATAGCCTTCGTGAAAAGATTTCGTTAGAAACGGCGTACAGTCAAGAAACAGCCGCCTATATTCTGGATGGACACTTGATGGATATTACTGATCTGCTCCTGCCTTTTACAGGCGAAGGGGCGGATCTTACATTTGAGGTTCACTTGGATATTGGGAAAAAAGGGCTTACAAAAGAACTGATTCAAGAAATGACAGGGCGCATAACTTCAATGGGGATTGAGGCTAAAATCAAACCGGATTCATACACAGCCTTCAGCTATGCAAATCGTTTTACAAAATAATTCCGGCTCGCAAGTCGAGGGAAATGTCGAATTATGCGGTTGACGATTGTTTTCTGATTACTTATTCTAGCGGTAGAGCTGAAAGTAAGTTTTCTTGCTTTCAGAGGTATTCAGTATAAAACAGGGGGCCTGATTACGAATGAGTCTTATCGGTGAACGATTTACAGAAGAAGAACAAAAACTTCTGCTGAATATCCTGATCAATCATGAGTATGCTATCGAGCTTTTAAGCAGTGAGATCAACGATATAGAGACAGGAACCAAAAACGTTGACGGAACCACCTACAAAAAACTTGTAACGCTATACGACCGATTTCGATTTGAAAATTAATGGCACACCTTATAATTGATACTCCTCCAAAGAGTATCTTTTTTATTGAAGGAAACTTTTCGACAAATACTGATAAAGTTTATATTATTGTAGTATAGGGAATGTATGTGTTGATGAAAATGAAAAGGGGTCGAAAACATGATAAGCTTGCAATCAGATCAGCTTCTTGAGGCAACAGTCGGACAATTTATGATTGAGGCGGACAAAGTAGCGCACGTTCAAGTTGGGAACAACCTGGAGCACGCTTTATTAGTGCTGACAAAAACAGGGTACACAGCCATCCCGGTGCTGGATGCGTCATATCGTTTACACGGCTTAATAGGAACCAATATGATCATGAACAGCATTTTTGGTCTTGAAAGAATTGAATTTGAAAAGCTTGACCAAATTACCGTTGAGGAAGTTATGCTGACTGATATTCCGCGTCTTCATATAAATGATCCGATTATCAAAGGATTCAGCATGGTCATTGATAACGGGTTTGTTTGCGTTGAAAATGATGATCAGGTCTTTGAGGGGATTTTCACAAGAAGAGTGGTTTTGAAGGAATTGAATAAGCATATTCGCTCATTAAACAAGTAGGCTGCTCAGCCTATTTTTTATTCTATTTGCAGAGCAATAAAGAAAGCGCATACATAAATTGGGGTGAAAAGGACTTGAATCATAAACTAAGATTTTATTAGAATAGAAGATAAGAAAAACTTATTGATAATAAAAAGGAGGACGACATGCAGCTTCAAGAGCTTCATATGCTCGTAGTTTTAGCTGAGGAGTTAAATATGAGAAAGGCGGCGGAACGGCTTTTTGTATCCCAGCCGGCTTTATCTCAGCGTTTACAAACCATTGAAAAGGCGTGGGGGACAAAGATATTTTTAAGATCCCAAAAAGGATTGACAGTAACGCCGGCCGGAGAGAAAATCATTCAGTTTGCGAATGACGTTACGTTAGAGCAGGACAGAATTAGAGAAAATATCGATGAGCTCGAAGGGGAAATTCACGGCACACTGAAGCTTGCCGTCGCCTCCATCATCGGCCAGCATTGGCTTCCAAAAGTTCTAAAAACGTATGTGGAAAAGTATCCGAATGCAAAGGTCTCGCTCATTACCGGCTGGAGCAGCGAAATGCTGAAAAGCCTTTATGAGGATCAGGTTCATATTGGCATTATTAGAGGAAACCCCGAGTGGAAAGGCCGCAAAGACTATTTAATGACAGACCATCTGTATTTAGTCGACACTGAAATCTCTTGTATAGAAGATATTGCTCATACAGAACGGCCGTTTATCCAATTTAAAAGCGACAGCACTTATTTTCAGGAGATTCAGCATTGGTGGCATCAAAAATTTAAAACGTCGCCAAAACAGACTATATTGGTTGATCAAATTGAAACGTGCAAACAGATGGCGCTGCACGGGATCGGATATGCGATTTTGCCGTCTGTTACCCTTCAGAACGAAGACAAAGTCAATAAAATGCCTCTGTTAGACGCTAAAGGAAACCCTATCGGGCGGGATACCTGGTTATTAGGCTATGAACCTGCTTTTGAACTGAAGCAAGTTCAAGCTTTTGTTTCAGTTGTAAAGGAGATGCTTGATCAAGAGCACCCATTTTAAGAGAAAAGACAGCACAAGGCTGTCTTTTTTTATTAATATATATTGACAATGAAAATCATTATCATTTAAAGTGATACATATGATATTGAAAATCATTATCAATTAAGAGGTGATAACATGGCAAAAGCCTTGATTACATATGCCAGCATGTCAGGAAATACCGAAGACATTGCCGGAATTATAAAAGATACACTGCAGGAATATGGTTTAGACATTGATTGCATCGATATGGATGAGGCGGAAGCATCAGCTCTGACTTCTTATGATTATGTGCTCATTGGCACCTACACATGGGGAGATGGCGATTTGCCTTACGAAGCAGAGGACTTTTTCGAAGAGGTTCAGCAGCTCCAGCTGAACGGTTTGAAAACAGCTTGCTTCGGCTCGGGGGATTACTCTTATCCAAAGTTTTGCGAAGCTGTCAATTTGTTCAGTGACATGCTGCAAGAGGCGGGAGCTGCTGTCTATCAAGAAACACTTAAAATTGAGCTTGCCCCTGAAACGGATGATGATGTGGAAAGCTGCAGAGAATTTGCAAGAGGTTTTCTTGCATGGGCAGACTTTATGAACAAGGGAAAAAGCCATGTTTCATAAAGGGGCGACAGCTGTTGCGGCATCGGCGTTTTCTGGCTATTTTGTGGCAGTAAAAAGAGAAGGCATTTTTCATTATTCTTTGGAACAAGGCTGGAAAAAGCTTTTTCGTTTAAAAGCGAAAATACACTGCATCAGTTACATCGGTCCTTACTTATTCGGTGTCGGTGAAAAGGGAACGATCATTCGTTCATCTGACGAAGGGAAAAGCTGGACGATGTCGAGCTTCCCGACAAATGCGACAGTGTGGTCGATTACCGGCAGGAATGATGGATTTGTTTGCGCCCATGGCAAGCACTGCATTTATGTATCAGAAGACTTCGGTATTTCGTGGCGGGTTGCCAAACCCTTTGCGGAATTTGAACATCCGCCTGTTATCCGTTCACTGTGTCTGCATGGCGGGAATCTTTATATTGGTACACAAATACACGAATGTTTTGGAGGGATTTGGGCTTACGATTTCAAGCGAGGCGCTCTCCGAATGGTAAAAAAAGAAGACAGCCGTATGACGGCATCCATGCTTGTGTTCGATGAAAAATGGCTGGTTGCTGCAATGGGCTCTGCAAAAGGAAAGCGCGGAGCCGTCACTGCACAACATATTTTAACGGCTGAAGAAGTCACGATACATTCCAGCATGGTCAAAAAAGAAGAATCGTTTCTTGATATTTCAGAGGATGATGGCATTATTTATGTCACAACGGCTCAAGACGAAAATGGCTATTCGAGGATTTATCAGGCTGATCTTGAGGCCCGAGAGCTAAAATGGTTCGATACCATTAAAGGTCATGGATGGAGAGTCGCCAATCAAAAAGAAAATTTCTTTTGTGCAGGCTTGTATGAATGTAAATTTGTCCAGCCGTACGAAGTTTCAGCAATGATTCATTAGAGGAGGAATACGGAATTGGGGAAGATTTTGCTGGTTTACGCAACGATGTCAGGCAACACAGAAGCCATGGCTGATTTGATTGAAAAGGGTCTTCAGGAGGCGGAAGCGGAAGTAGATCGATTTGAAGCGATGGACATTGATGATGCCGAGCTGTTTAATGATTATGAACATATCATCTTAGGAACCTATACATGGGGAGACGGTGATCTGCCTGACGAATTTCTTGACCTTGCCGAAGAAATGGAAGCCCTTGACTTTACCGGAAAAACATGCGCCGTTTTCGGTTCCGGTGATACAGCATATGAATATTTCTGCGGTGCTGTAGATACGCTTGAAGAGAAAATAAAAGAACGAGGCGGCGAAATTGTGCTTCCTTCCGTAAAGGTTGAAATGAATCCTGAAGGGGAAGAAGAAGAAGTATTAAAGGAATTCGGCAGACAATTTGCCAGAAAAAGCGGCTGTGCTGTCTGATAGATGCAAAGGGAACTGCCGAGCGGGTGTTTCCTTTTTTTCTTGTCTTTGTATCTTTCCTTTGATACAGTAATGAGGTAGAAAATCAGGAGGAGGACTATACATATGAAAATGATGGACGCAAATGAAATTATTTCATTTATTCAAAATAGCACAAAATCTACACCTGTAAAGGTTTATGTAAAAGGTGAGCTGGAAGGAATCAATTTCGGTGAATCTGCGAAAGCTTTTCTAAACGGAAACACTGGTGTTGTTTTCGGTGAATGGAGCGAAATCAAAACAGCAATTGAAGAAAACCAAAGCAAAATCGAAGATTACGTGGTAGAAAATGACCGCCGCAACTCTGCGATTCCTATGCTTGATCTTAAAGATGTCAAAGCGCGCATCGAGCCGGGTGCGATCATCCGCGACCAAGTTGAAATCGGCGATAACGCAGTCATCATGATGGGGGCTTCTATCAATATCGGATCAGTTATCGGAGAAGGTACAATGATCGATATGAACGTTGTTCTTGGCGGACGAGCTACTGTCGGTAAAAACTGTCACATCGGTGCGGGTTCTGTGCTTGCAGGCGTTATTGAGCCGCCATCCGCTAAACCGGTTGTCATTGAAGACGACGTTGTAATCGGTGCAAATGCTGTCGTACTCGAAGGTGTAACAGTCGGTAAAGGAGCTGTTGTCGCTGCGGGAGCGATCGTAGTGAACGATGTTGAGCCATACACAGTTGTTGCAGGAACACCTGCTAAGAAAATCAAAGATATCGATGAGAAAACAAAAGGCAAAACTGAAATCAAGCAGGAATTACGCCAGCTGTAAGGAATGATTTGATCAAAAAGGCGTGGATGATATATCCACGCCTTATTCGTATAGGCAGGAGGAAACGAAAATGAAGAAAGAGGAGCTCATTGCAATTCGCAGAGATCTGCACCGTATACCCGAGCTTGGATTTCAGGAATTCAAAACACAGCAATATTTATTAAACGTCTTGGAGCAATATCCGAAAGACAGAATTGAAATTGAAAAATGGAGAACCGGACTTTTTGTGAAAGTGAACGGAACAGCGCCGGAAAAAATGCTCGGATACCGAGCGGACATTGACGCGCTTTCAATCGAAGAGCAGACAGGGCTGCCATTCGCATCAGAGCATCACGGCAACATGCACGCCTGCGGACATGATTTGCATATGACGATTGCGCTGGGCATCATCGACCACTTTGTTCATCACCCTGTTAAGCATGATCTGCTCTTTTTATTTCAGCCGGCAGAGGAAGGGCCAGGCGGAGCGGAACCGATGCTTGAGAGCGACGTCTTAAAAAAGTGGCAGCCTGATCTCATCACTGCGCTTCATATTGCTCCAGAGCTTCCGGTCGGCACCATTGCGACAAAAAGCGGTTTGCTTTTTGCGAATACATCAGAGCTTGTCATTGACCTGGAAGGCAAAGGGGGGCATGCCGCTTATCCGCACTTAGCTGAGGATATGGTTGTAGCGGCAAGCACACTCGTTACTCAATTGCAAACGATCATCTCCAGAAACACAGACCCGCTGGACAGCGCTGTGATTACTATCGGTACGATTACGGGCGGCTCCGCGCAAAATATTATTGCGCAAACAGCTCGCCTGGAAGGCACAATCCGCACGCTTTCTGAAGAATCCATGAAGCAGGTAAAGGAACGGATCGAAGATTTAGTAAAGGGAATCGAAATCGGCTTCCGCTGTAAAGGAAAAGTGACGTATCCGTCTGTGTATCACCAAGTTTACAATACAAGCGGGCTCACAGAGGAGTTTATGTCTTTTGTTGCTGAGCAAAAATTGGCACAAGTAATCGAAGCAAAAGAAGCGATGACAGGAGAGGATTTTGGCTACATGCTGAAAAAATACCCGGGTTTCATGTTCTGGCTCGGCGCTGATTCCGCGCACGGTCTCCATCACGCGAAGCTGAATCCTGATGAAAATGCGATCGAAACAGCGGTTAACGTGATGACAGGTTATTTTTCTGTTTATGCCAATTAAGTACAATGGAAAGAATAAAATGCCATATGATGAGCACCCTATTTAACGGAGGTGTTCTTTATGACAAAAAAAATAGGAATTGAACAGTCGTTATCAGATGTAGAAGCTGCATTAAGAGAAAAAGGATATGACGTTGTCATGATGAAAAGTCCTGCAGATGCAAAAGGCTGTGACTGCTGTGTCGTAACAGGGCTAGACAACAATGTGCAAGGTATTGCCGATACAGTAACACAAGCACCGGTCATTACAGCTTCCGGGATGACTGCTGAAGAAATTTGCAGCGAAGTTGAAAGCAGAATTCAGTAAAGTGAAAACCGAAGCAAAAGCTTCGGTTCTTTTGTTATTCTGTTTCTTTAGGAAAAGCGCGGTCGAGTGCGGTTTTTATTTCTTTTCTCAGCACTCGTTCGACCCGCCACTGTTCCATATTTTCTGTTTTGGCAATGACTCTGATCACAATTTCAGAGGTTCCCAGCTCTTGAATGCCAATGACATTAGGACCCTCTTTTATTTGCGGAAGAGCAGCTGCCGTTTCGTCACATACATGTTGTAAGATGTGAATGGTTTCATCGAGGTTTCTTTCAGCCGGGACTTTAATATCAACCAGCGCCTGCATCGTGCCGCGGGAATGGTTGCTTACATTTGTGATGTTCCGGTTCGGAATGTAATGCAGTGTGCCGTCAAAGCTGCGGATTTGGGTCGTTCTTAAACCGACCTGCTCCACAATTCCGTCAAAGGTCGCAACGGTTATATAATCTCCGACATCCAATTGTTTTTCAAGCAGAATAAAAAAACCTGTCACGATGTCGCTGACAAGGCCTTGGGCGCCAAAACCGACCGCCAGACCTACGATTCCCGCACCTGCTAAAAGAGCGCTCGGATCGTAATGAAACAAATCCAGAACCATAACGAAAAAAATAAAAATCAATATGTAAGCAAATACGTTAAGTGTCAGGCTTCGGAGCGTGTGAGCGCGTCCGATTGACAGGCTGTTTTGGGCTTCAAATTTTGCAAATAGATGTTTAATAATTCTCATGCCTACAGATCGAACGATAAAATAGAGGCAAATCATAATGACGAGCTTAATGAGTAAAACACCCGCACTGGTGACAAGACCTGTCCAATCATACTGTGTAATAAAATCCATGTTGGAGCTTCCTTTCTGAATGTGTTACAGCATGTTAAAGTTTGTTTCCCTATACATGAACATGTTAAACTTTTTACCGTAAAATGTCGAAGGCAAAGACATGTATTCTTTGTTAAAAATTGACTGGGAAAATGCGGTTCGATATAATAGTCATTGTGAGGTTATTGACGAAATAAGGAATATTTTCCTTTATTTTCTTGTTCATCTGGCTTTTAAAGCCAAACTATCAATTGGAGGGATACATATGGCAGAACGTATGGTAGGTAAACAAGCTCCTCGTTTTGAAATGGAAGCAGTCCTTGCAAATAAGGAATTTGGCAAAGTAAGTCTTGAAGAAAACATGAAAAACGATAAATGGACGGTTCTTTTCTTCTATCCAATGGACTTTACTTTTGTCTGTCCGACAGAAATTACAGCGATGTCTGACCGTTATGACGAATTCGAAGATCTTGATGCTGAAGTGATCGGCGTTTCAACTGATACAATCCATACTCACTTGGCGTGGATCAACACAGACCGTAAAGAAAATGGTCTTGGTCAGCTGAAATATCCGCTTGCTGCTGATACTAACCATGAAGTATCCCGTGAATATGGCGTTTTAATTGAAGAAGAAGGCGTTGCACTTCGCGGATTGTTTATTATCAATCCTGAAGGCGAGCTACAATATCAAACGGTTTTCCATAACAACATCGGCCGTGACGTTGATGAAACGCTTCGAGTACTTCAAGCACTTCAAACAGGCGGACTATGCCCGGCTAACTGGAAACCAGGTCAAAAAACACTTTAATTCTTTTTGAGAACGAAAGAAAAAGGTCTAACAATTCGTTAGGCCTTTTTGACTCTTACTGCTCACTAGGAGGGAAAAGCGATGAAATTACGTCAGCCAATGCCTGAATTGACAGGAGAAAAAGCTTGGTTCAATGGTGAAGTAACAAAAGAACAACTGATTGGAGAAAAACCGACACTTATTCATTTCTGGTCCATCAGCTGCCACCTGTGCAAAGAAGCAATGCCGCAGGTGAATGAATTCCGTGACAAATATCAAGACAAGCTGAA
The DNA here is from genome assembly GCF_002289525.1 of Bacillus sp. 7705b. Classification (NCBI taxonomy): domain Bacteria; kingdom Bacillati; phylum Bacillota; class Bacilli; order Caryophanales; family Bacillaceae; genus Bacillus; species Bacillus sp. 7705b. The sequence goes on from NZ_NSDH01000051.1 coordinate 19,253, forward strand.
CGTTGTAGCTGTTCATATGCCTCGTTCCGAAGATGACCTGGATCTCGACAAAATCAAAGAAGTAGCTGCTGAACATGACATTACTCAGCCTATTTTTGTTGACAGCGACCATGCCTTAACCGACGCATTTGAAAACGAGTATGTGCCTGCGTACTATGTGTTTGATAAAACCGGACAGCTTCGTCATTTTCAAGCCGGCGGCAGCGGCATGAAAATGCTTGAAAAACGTGTGAACCGCGTTCTGGCTGAAACAGAACAAGAAGCTGAATAATTGTGCGCAAATTAAAAACCTGATCCTAATCAGGTTTTTTTATTTGCGCAAAAAAGGAAAAGAGTAAGAAGCTTATTTTTCCATATTTGGGTATAAGAAAAACGCTTTTTAATGATTTATCTTCTAAAAACGAGACCTAATTTCTTATGTTTTTCTGCATATTTAGATATTTTTCATATCCCTGCACGCGAAAATTGTAGATATTACACTAAATTTCATTAAAGAAGTAATTAAAAGATATATTTTCAACTTTATTCCAAATGACTGACATAAGCTCTTGAACCCTTGTGAATAAAGAGGTCTGTTAAAAAATAAAACATTTTCAGAAAATAAGGAATTTTTCATAGAGTAAATATAATAGTAAAATGCTAAAATAATAGTTGATAAAATTACTTTTGTAATCTAATATCTTAATTAAAGATGTTAATTCTGATAGGGGGTACATTGAGGAATGTTTAATGAAAGAGAAGCTTTGCGCTTGCGATTAGAACAATTAAATGAAGCTGAAGTAAAAGTCATTCGTGAATATCAAATTGAACGCGATAAAATATACGCAAAATTAAGAGAGCTGGACAGAAATGGAAGCACTTCCGAAACGAAAAAGGAGTTCCGTTCTGAAAGAAAAACTGACTCTCTGCCAGTTCTCGCCGAGCTTGCAGCTCAGGAAATCAGAAGCTATCAGCCGCCATCACAGCAGCAGTCCGCCCAGCCTCAGCTTCAATCTATTTCCTCTCTTCCTGCCGGTATACCAGATGGAGCGACTAGAAGAAGAAGAGGAACGGCAAGACCGGGATCTAAAGCAGCTAAACTGCGTGAAGCGGCTATTAAAACATTAAAACGCCACAACGCGGCAATTAAGAGCTCCGAACTTCAAAAAGAGATTGAAAAGGAAAGCGGTCTTGAAATCCCTAATATGACAACGTTTATGCAAAGTTTAATTAAAATGTATCCGGAAGTGAAAAAACCGTATCGCGGCCAGTACATTTTAGAGGGTGACATCGAATCAGCTGAATCAGCAACAGAATAAGCACACAGAAAAACTGCTTGGGAGCTCAAGCAGTTTTTTTATTATTGGGTTTTTTTCGGTGAAGGTTTGTTTTCTTTTTCAAGATTAAGCTTATACACCCATTTTTGATAAGGTTTTTCTTCGGCGGCACGGCTCTTCAGCTCTTCAATTTTATGGTTGATAAGCTGGTCAGATGATTGGGCTCTGGTCAGCTGTTTTTGAAGCTCATTTACTTGTTTTGTGACATCTTCAAGGATGGTCTCTACATGACTTGACGGTGCGTAAACGGTTTGAGCTTCTTCTGCCGTTTTTTCTTTCTGTTTCGCACCGCCATCAATATCGGCAAAATGAGAAGCAATCCAGGCATCACTTTCATCAAGCTGCCGTTTGTACGAAATAATAGTTTCTTGAAATAGTTTTTCTTTCGTTTTTTCTATTTCAAGCAGCCTTTCTTTCGTTTCTATGATTCGGTCTTTCATATGATCTATTTCTATTTTGATATGTTTTAGCTGGTATTCTTTTTCTATCATTTGCTCTTTCAAGCGTCCGTTTTCGGCTTTTATCGTTTCAGCTTGCTGCTTGGCTTGAAACAATTCGTTCTGTTCCCGCTGGATAGAGGTATTAAGATGAATAATTTGTTTATGCAAATTTTTATTTTCTTCCTCAATTTTGATTTTTTCGATATGAAGCTTATGTTTTTCTTCGATTTCGGTTTTGCGTTTGTAGGTTTCTGCGGAAAGAAGCTCCTGCAAGGTGACGATTTTATCGAGCAGTTCGGCTCTCATTTGATGCAGTGTATGGCTCGTATAGGAGGCGTGTTGTTCTTTCATTGACATTTGCTTTAGCTCAGCGGACAGCTGCTGAAGTTTTTCTTTCATATTGGTATTTTCTTTGAGCAGTTTGTTATTTTTCTGATGGAAGTAGCTTGCCTCAAGCTCGGAAATTAGTTTACGGCACCTTGACAGCTCTGATTTTAAATAAAGGTTCTCCTGTGACACGTCATGGAAAAAAGGACCTGTTCTTTTCAATCGAACCATCTCCCTCATGATGTTAACATTACAATATGCAAATACTGAACAGCTATTCCTCTTTAATAAACAGACAAGCATTGGCGTTGGGGCCTTGCTTTTGCTATGCTTTTGGTAACTAGAGGTGAGAGCATGAAACATATAAATGTACTTTTAGCAGGAGGAGCCTCACGCCGGTTTGGGGAGCCCAAGGCGTTTGTAAAATGGAGAGGCCGAATGTTTTACGAATGGGCTAAAAAGTCGCTGGGTGAGCAAGCGGTCATCATCAGCCGTCCCGAGTTTATCGATAGATTTCAAGAAAATGGCGAAACCGAAGTATATCAAGACGCGGAGCCGTTCCAGGGAATGGGCCCATTGGCTGGTATCTATACTGCTTTTGAAAAGACAGACGGTGACCTTTATACGATTCTATCCTGTGACACACCGTTAATACGTAGAAGGACGATGGCGGAACTCAGGCGCATGGTGACTGCCGATACGGACGCAGTCATCCCGATATCAGGCGGACGAGAGCAGCCATTGATAGCACTGTATCATAAAAGGATCATGCCTATTCTATATGAACAGCTATCCGAGAAAAAATTAAGAATATCAGATTTGTTAGACCGTATTTCAGTTCGTTACGTACAGGCAGAGGAAATCGCGGCAGTGCCGGAAGAGTTTATGAATATTAATACACGCGATGACTATAGGCGTTTGGAAGAATTCAAAACATTCTCCTGCTGGGACTGACGGGAGAAAAACATGGTATGATTGACATAAAAGATAAGGAGATCAGGTTTGATGGAGGAGCGTTATTCACGGCAAATCAGATTTAAGCAAATTGGAGAAGAGGGCCAGCAAAGACTGGCAGACAGCCGCGTGCTGATCGTAGGAGCAGGAGCGCTCGGAACAGCCGGAGCTGAAGGGCTTTCGAGAGCGGGAGTGGGAACCGTCACCATCATTGACCGTGATTATGTAGAATGGAGCAATCTGCAAAGGCAGCAGCTCTATACAGAAAGCGATGCAGAACTCCGCATGCCGAAAGCTATGGCTGCCAAAGAACATTTATCCGCTATAAACAGCGGCATACATATTGAGGCATATGTTACAGAGGGGACGGCTGAAACACTTGAACCGCTGATTGAAAAAGCGGATATTGTTATCGATGCGACAGATAATTTTGAAACACGTATGCTTATCAACGATCTAGCTCAGAAAACAAAGACACCGTGGATTTATGGCGCATGTGTAAGCAGTCAAGGGATGTTCATGACGATCATACCGGGGGAGACACCTTGTTTGTCTTGTTTGTTTGAACAAATTCCTGTCGGCGGAGCGACGTGCGATACAGCGGGGATTATTCCCCCTGCGGTCCATATGGTTTCAGCCTATCAGCAGGCAGAAGCACTGAAACTGTTAACGGGAAACATAGAAGCGATACAGCGCGGCTTTGTCACGTTTGATGTCTGGAACAATTCACATATGAAAATAAACGTTAGCGATGTACGAGTCGAAGATTGTCCGTCATGTGGCGCACACGCAGTTTATCCTTATCTTCAAGACTGGAACACGCCAAAAGCCGCTGTACTGTGCGGCCGTGATACGGTTCAAGTCAGATCAGAGTCATTAAAAAGAATACCGAAGCAGGAGCTCGTCAGTCGGCTGAAAACAATCGGCAAGGTAGAGGCCAATGCATTTTTGCTTCATATCTATTATGAACATTTTAGAATCGTCATTTTTAATGACGGACGGGCTCTGATTCACGGAACAAGTGATGTGAAAGAAGCCAATTCTGTGTTGGCAAGAGTAATCGGATTGTAACAACAGGAGGGTTCAGAATGCTGGAGAAAAGAACACCGATACCGGTAGATGAAGCTGTTCGGCGTGTTGGCCGATTTCAAAAACGAGGGGAAACAGAATGGGTGGCGCTTGAAAACAGCCTTCACCGATTTTTAGCTGAAGATGTAACGGCAGATCACCATGTGCCTGCATTTGACCGTTCGCCATATGACGGTTTTGCTGTCAGAGCATGCGATACGGCTGAAGCTTCACGCGAACACCCTGTCCGCTTTGAGGTCATTGACCATATCGGAGCAGGGGCTGTATCTGAGAAAGAACTTGCTGCGTTTCAGGCAGTGCGAATCATGACAGGTGCGCAAATTCCAAAAGGCGCGGATGCCGTGGTCATGATTGAGCTGACTCAAACCTTTGAAGAGAATGGTCAGCCGTTTATGTCCTTAAAACGCCGCTTCCACCCAGGGGACAATATTTCAAAAACAGGCGAAGATGCTCGAAAAGGGAGCGTTTTAGTCAGAAAGGGCACTCGAATTACCCCGGGAGTAACAGCTCTTCTGGCAACCTTTGGATACGCTTCTGTGCCTGTCGTGCGAAAGCCTGTTGTTGGGATCATCGCAACCGGCACAGAATTGCTGAATGTCAGTGACCCGCTGGAGCCGGGGAAAATCCGTAACAGCAACGCAAGTATGGTATATGCACAAGTCATTGAAGCGGGCGCTTCACCTCTTTACTTAGGGAAAATTTCCGATGATCTTGATCAAAGCTTTGCTGCGGTCAAAGAAGCAATGGAAAAGGTTGATTTTCTAATCACAACAGGCGGCGTGTCAGTTGGTGACTTTGACTTTTTGCCTGCAATCTATGAAAGACTCGGGGCGGAAGTGCTCTTTAATAAAGTTGCTATGCGTCCAGGAAGTGTAACGACTGTGGCTCATGCAAATGATATGCTGCTGTTTGGGCTGTCAGGTAACCCATCGGCATGCTATGTCGGTTTTGAACTGTTTGTAAAACCGATGATCCGGACATGGCTGCTTCATGATAAACCGCATCCCATTTGCGCAGAAGCAGTTTTGACTAAGGACTTTCCTAAGCCAAATCCTTTTACCCGATTTGTACGTGCTTATGTACACCATCAGGAAGGAAAGCTGTTAGCGGCTCCCGTTGGATTGGATAAGTCAAGCTCTGTCACTTCACTTGCAGAGGCGAATGCGTTTATCATCCTGCCGGGCGGTACGAGAGGTTACGAATCGGGCAGAGCGGTTCACGTGCTGCTGATCAGAGAAGAGAATGGAAGTGAGTGGCCTTGGTCCGTCCTTTCCCAATCGTCCAAATTGTAGGGTTCCAAAACAGCGGAAAAACAACGTTGATAGAGCGTATACTTAAAAAAGCCGCACAACAGGGGCTGCATGCAGGCTGCTTGAAGCATCACGGTCATGGCGGCGAACCGGAAGTATTCACTGAAGGAAAAGACACTGACCGTTACCAAGCCGCAGGAGCTGATATAACAGCAGTAGAAGGAGCAGGTGTTTTACAGCTTACGGCCCGCCGTAAATGGGATCTCCCGCAGCTGATCGAGTTATATCGCTTTCTCGATATGGATTGCCTGCTCATAGAAGGCTTTAAAAAAGCTCCTTATCCTAAAGTCGTTATAGTACGAGATAAGGATGATCTGGCCAAACTGCAGGCAGTAAATATAATCGCAATCATGTACAGAGAAAAAGAACAAGTGGCTTCGCACCAAGGATTACCCGTTTTTCACGCGGATGATCCAGCAGGAGTTGATTATGTGCTTTCACAGCTGAAGGGGGAATCTGTGTAATGGGTCGATTTGAGATCACGAAAACACCCATCGTTACTGAAGATATCATAAAAAAGGTAGAGAAACGGGAAGCTGGAGCTATTACCACGTTTATCGGGACGGTTCGGGAGTGGACAAACGGAAAAAAAACAATCAGGCTGGAATATGAGGCTTATGAACCGATGGCTGTGCAGATGCTGGCCCAAATCGGGGCTGAAATAGAAGAGAAATGGAAAGGTGCCTCAGCTGCTATCACACACCGGATCGGTGTACTGGATATCGGCGAAGCGGCAGTTGTCATCGCTGTGTCTTCCCCCCATCGAAAAGCTGCTTATGAAGCCAATGAGTATGCAATCGAACGCATTAAACAAATAGTGCCTATTTGGAAAAAAGAAATTTGGGAAGACGGAGAGCAATGGATTGGTGACCAGCTTGAGACAACAGCTTATCCGAATGGAAAACCAGATCTAAGTGAGGGAGAGCAGCATGATTAACATTCTTTTGTTTGCGGGACTTGCTGAAAAGGCCGGCACGTCAACGCTTGAAATTGATATGGAACAAGTAACAACCGATGATGTAAAAGCAGTATTAAAGGAACAATACGGACTTGAATCAATTGATACGGCTATGATTGCCGTAAATGAAAGCTACGTCAAAGAAAATACTTCTGTATCTTCCGGTGACACGGTGGCTGTTATTCCTCCTGTCAGCGGGGGATGAAAACTGGACGGCGATAAAGCCGTCCGGTTTTTGCGTTAGAAGCCATATCTCTCGTTTTTTGCATATCCTGCTCCTCATCCTGCATACAATGATTTTCTGTAAGCATTTATTTTACATAGTCCCACCATATAAAGTAAGAGACCATCTCCATCATTAGATTGAATTTTGGAAAAATAATAGAAATTTATTTCGGGAATCGATATAGTAAGGGTGAAAAAACTGGAAGGGTGCTGGATATGGAGACATTTAAAAGATTAAAATCATTTTATTGGCCGTACAGAAAGGTGTTTATGTGGTCGCTTCTGGCGATGTTTTTGATGACAGCGATAACGGTCGTTTATCCGATCATTCTGCAAATTACGATTGATGAGATCGTACTGGGGAGACAGTATCAGCTTGCAGTATGGGTCAGTCTGGGATTTATTGCGGTAATGGCTGTAAAAGGAACCGCCACTTTTTTTCATCAGTATTTAGGTGATATGTTTGGAATCAAATCTGTTTATCGGCTGAGAAATGGCCTGTATGGAAAACTGCAGAGGCTTTCTTTTTCTTACTATGACAATGCCAAAACAGGTGATTTGATGTCCAGGCTGACAGCCGATGTTGAGGGGCTTAGGTTTTTTTTATCCTATGGGCTTGCTGAGTTTATTCGATTCGGCTTGCTGGTTGCGATCAGCTTATCAGTCATGTTTTACTATTCGGTTCCTCTGACGTTGGTCACAATCGCTGCTTTGCCTTTTCTGGCGATCGCAGTATATCAATTTGACAAAAGAGTACACCCTGCCTTCCGAGGTATCAGAAAATCGTTTGCGAAGCTCAATACAAAGGTGCAGGAAAATATCAGCGGCATCAACACAGTTAAGTCACTATCAAGAGAAGATTTTCAAATCAGCGCCTTTAATAAGGCAAATGCGGCCTACAGAACAACATATTTACAAACGTCATTCATCTGGTCTGCGTATTTTCCGCTGATGGAATTTATCGGCAATATTTGTATTGTGGCTCTTCTTTCTTACGGCGGCTATTTGGTCATGCAAAATCAGCTGAATCCGGGTGAGCTTGTCGCTTTCTTCAGTCTTGTCAGTTATATGATGTGGCCGATCATGAACTTAGGTTTTGTGATTAATATGTTTTCTCAGGCAAAAGCCTCAGGAGAGCGTCTGTTAGACATTCTTGATGAAGAGGAAGACATTAAAGACCATGCTCATGCTTTACACCAGCCAAAGTTAACCGGAGATGTCTCATTCAAAGATGTGACTCTCGCATACAAAAATGAGCAAACGAACGCGCTTTCCAATGTAAGCTTTGAAGCCAACAGCGGAAAGATGATCGGACTTTTGGGCCCTACGGGATCTGGAAAAAGCTCAGTCACACAGCTCCTCACTAGATTTTACAGTCCGGCAGGCGGAATCATCACGATTGATCATAAACCTATCACAGATTATTCATTAAAAACCCTTCGCTCAAATATTGGAGTCGTACCTCAAGAATCATTCCTATTTTCATCTACTATTCGATCAAATATTTTATACGGGAAGCCGGATGCTTCGATGGAGGACGTTATAGCTGCGGCAAAAAGGGCTCAGGCTCACGAGTTTATTATGGAACTGCCTGACGGATATGACACCATGCTTGGAGAAAGGGGGATGGGGCTTTCAGGCGGCCAGAAGCAGCGGATTGCTATTGCCAGAGCCATCTGCTTAAATCCAAGCATTTTAATATTAGATGACGCTACAAGTGCAGTAGATATGCAAACGGAGCACAGCATACAGCTTGCGTTAAAAGATGTCATGAAAAACCGCACAACGTTTATCATCGCTCACCGCATTTCATCACTGAAACACGCAGATGAAATTCTCGTCTTCGATAAAGGCAGCATTCGTGAAAGAGGCACTCATCACGAGCTTCTTGCCAAAAACGGCTATTACAAAAAGATATACGATTTGCAATACCGGGATGCCAATATGATAAATGAGCCGCATCAGGTCGGTTAGGGAGGAACATATGAAACAAGCAAAAAAACAGGGGATTTTGGAGCGTTTCTATTATTCTTCAGATGAAATCATTGAAAAACCGTTTAACTGGGCTCAAATGTGGCGGCTGTTAAGCTATGTCAAACCGTACCGAAAAACAATTCTGCCGCTTTCTTTTCTCACCGTTTTGATTGGGACTGCTGTGAAGCTTGTCATTCCTATTCTGATCGGTGTTTATGTTCTCGATCAAGCCATTACAGCAAAGAATTCGGAATTGCTGATGCAGCTGATTATTTTGATCAGCGTTTTATACGCTGTTAATTATGCAGCCAATATGCTAAGGATCAGATGGATGAACCAGCTTGGCCAGCATGTCATTTACGATTTGCGCCAGCATTTATTTACCCATGTGCAGCGCTTGTCCCACCGATTTTTTGATCAGAGATCGGCAGGGTCTATTCTCGTCAGAATTATGAATGACATTAACTCCCTTCAGGAGCTTTTCACAAGCGGCGTGATTAACTTATTAACAGATTTATTGCTTTTGGCGGGAGTCGTCATCATTTTATTCACGCTGAGTCCTGAACTGACCATAGCCATCATGGTGACTTTGCCGATTATGTTTTTTATTTCAACAAGTCTCAGAAAAAAAATCCGCCGTTCATGGCAAACGGTGCGTCTGAAACAATCAAAGCTGAACTCCCATTTAAACGAAAGCATACAAGGTATCCGCGTAACGCAGGCTTTCACGCAGGAACAAGAAAACATGGCGTATTTTGACGGAGTCAATCAGGAGAACTATCAATCATGGCGGGAAGCAACAAGAAAAAATGCTGTGTTCCGTCCGCTGGTAGAAATGACAAATGCGATAGGAACGGCTGTATTAATATGGTATGGCGCCACACTCATCATGAACCAAACTATTACAATAGGTGTCTTCGTATCTTTCGCCTTCTATTTAGGCATGTTTTGGGAGCCTATTTCAAGATTAGGCCAGGTTTATAACCAATTGTTAATGGGGATGGCCTCGTCAGAGCGGATTTTCGAGTTTTTAGACGAACAGCCGAACGTCAAGGAAAAGCGGGATGCCATTCACAAGAAAAATATTAAAGGCCATATCATCTTTGAAGAGGTTGAATTTTCTTATGATGAAAAACGAAAAGCACTTCATGCCGTTTCCTTTTCTATTCCTGCAGGCTCGACACTTGCACTAGTCGGACACACGGGGAGCGGGAAAACAACGATTGCCAATTTAATCAGCCGATTTTATGATGCAACAGGAGGAACCATTAAAATAGACGGCACTCCGATAAAAGACCTGGCCATTGCCAGTTTACGCTCTCAAATCAGCATTGTGCTTCAAGATACGTTTATTTTCTCGGGAACGATTATGGAAAATATTCGTTTCGGAAGGCCGGATGCGTCAGACGAAGAAGTGATAAAAGCTGCTCAAGCAGTCGGAGCGGATGAGTTTATATCTGGTTTAGCAGAAGGATACGAAACAGAAGTGGAAGAAAGGGGCAGCGTACTATCCGCCGGTCAGCGCCAGCTCATTTCCTTCGCAAGAGCGCTGCTCGCAGATCCTGCTATTATCATTCTTGACGAAGCCACGGCAAGCATTGATACAGAGACAGAGGTCAAAATCCAGCAGGCTTTAAAAACTTTGCTGAAAGGCCGTACAGCCGTCATGATTGCCCATAGATTGTCCACGATCCGCGACGCCGACCATATCATCGTTCTTGATCACGGCAGGAAAATGGAAGAGGGCAGCCACGAACAGCTGCTTGCGAAAGGAGGTATTTATGCAGGACTGGTGAAAGCGCAATACAGCATAGCTGCCGAATAAAAGCCTTCAGTTTGAAAGTCTGAAGGCCTTTTGAATGATTTGGATATTTTTTAAAAAAATATGAAACTTTTTTTAGATTCTTTCGTATTATCAGCTAGATATGTTCAAGGAGGTTTTATATATGGAAGCAAATGTAGAAAAAAACGGCGGAGTGTCAACTGAAAAGCCATCCCTTTTTGGAGTGATCACAAGTCCTGGAACTCAATTTGAGAGAATAAGAGAAAGGCCGGTTGTATGGGGCCCGCTCTTGATTGTTGCGGCAATCATCATAGTTGGTGCTGTATTGCAGGGTCTCGGAACGGATTATGGCGAGCTTCTTAAAGCGACGGATACTGAAGGTTTATCGCCTGAGCAGATTTCAACTGTCGCCACTATTACCAAGTTTGGAGCAATGGCAGGTTCGATTCTCGGCGGAATTGCAGCTTTATTTATTGCACCTCTCATTTATTGGCTCTGTGTGAAAATATCAGGAGGCGTAACGACGTATAAGAAAATGCTTTCTCTCGGTCTGTTTGTCTCCTTAATCAGCAGCTTAGGATTATTGATCAACGGAATTGTTGCTTTTACAACTGACACAAGTTCACTTTACAGCATGACGTCACTTGCGGGAATTATTCCTTCAGACATGCCTTTAGCCAATGTATTAAATACATTTGAAATCTTCAGCATTTGGAGCTATGTATTATTAGCGATCGGTCTTCACAAAACGGGAGGCATCTCCAAAAAAGCAGGGTGGATATCCGTTATTATTCTTTTCGTCCTTTTGGTCGCATTTTCGTTTGTTTCAGGGGCGATAAACTCTGTGGCAGGTGCATAAATAGATGAAAAAAGTCTGGATTGGAATTGGGATTGCAGCATTAGTCGCTCTTTTTATAGGAATTAATATTTACCGGTCTGCCGCTCCGACAAGCGGCAGCGCCGGCCAGAAGGTCGAGACGGGCAGTCTAGAAGAAAAAAAGATATCGTCAACGGTTATGGTTCCAGGCACACTTAAATTTTCAAATGAACAATATGTGTTTTATGAAGCCGATAAAGGAACTTTGAACGACATTAAAGTAAAGGAAGGCGACAAAGTTAAAAAGGGTACGCCGTTAGTCACTTATACGAATGAGCAGCTTAGTCTGGAAAAAGAACAGAATCAATTGACCTCTGAATCGAACCGGCTGCAAATCGATCAGATTCAAGAAAAGCTACAAGCGTTGGACAGTAAAGAAAAAGAACTGACAAAACAGCTTGGAAAGAAAGAAGCAGAAAAACAAGTTGACTCTGAGCGCACAGAGCTTGAAATGCAGGAAAAAACGGCTCAAATTGAATTAAAGCAAACTGAACTTCAGCGGCAGTCGCTTGCCAATCAAGTGTCAGATCTTCAAGTGAAAAGCGAGATTGAAGGCACTGTGATTTCTGTCAACCAGGAAGCAGCATCAAAAAAGTCAGATATTCAAGAGCCCGTCATACATATCGGCAATCCTAAAGACCTTGTCGTTTCAGGAAAATTGTCTGAATACGATACACTTAAAGTCAAAAAAGGCCAAAAGGTCACACTCACTTCAGATGTCATTCAGGATAAAACATGGAAAGGTACAGTTTCAGCTGTCGGACTAGTACCGGATCAGCAGGATAACGCCGCGGCAGCAGCTGGCACAGATCAGGCGGTACAATACCCGCTTCAAGTCAAAATAAAAGGTGATCTTCCTGAAGGAAAGCCAGGTTTTAAATTCATTATGAATATAGAAACGGATAAGCGGAAAACCAATACGCTTCCTTCTAAGGCAGTTAAAAAAGAAGATGATCAATATTATGTGTATACAGTAAAGGACGGTAAAGCCAAGCGAGTCGACGTCAAAATCGGGGAAGTAACAGATGATGTAACGGAAATAAAAGAAGGAATTTCTAAGGATGATCAGGTCATTTTAAATCCTGCTGATGATTTGGCTGACGGAACGGAAGTGAAAGCATAAATGATTCAGCTTTCAAATGTGCGAAAAAGCTACCAGATCGGCAGAGAAACGTTTGATGTTCTTCATTCGATTGATTTGAACATCAATCAAGGGGAATACGTTTCGATCATGGGGCCGTCAGGATCGGGAAAATCAACGATTATGAATATTATCGGCTGTCTAGACCGTCCGACTTCCGGTATATATAAGCTGGACGGCGAAGACATCTCTTCTTATAAAGACAGAGAACTGGCCGCAGTCCGCAACAAATCCATCGGTTTTGTCTTTCAGCAATTCCAGCTTCTCCCGCGGCTGAACGCTAAAAAAAATGTCGAGCTGCCGATGATTTATTCCGGCATTGGAAAAAAAGAACGCCAAGAGAGAGCCGAAAGAGCCTTAGAAAAGGTCGGATTAGCCGATCGGATGCTTCATATGCCGAATGAGTTATCCGGCGGTCAGAAGCAGCGTGTGGCCATTGCGAGGGCAATCGTCAATGAACCAAAATTAATTTTGGCGGATGAACCGACTGGCGCGTTGGATACGAAAACAAGTGCAGCGATTATGGACCAATTTACAGCGTTAAACGACGAGGGAACAACGATTGTACTTGTCACCCACGAGCCGGAAGTTGCAGATTGCACGAACCGGGTCATTATGGTGCGAGACGGAGAAATTGTTCCTCCCGGCTCCGGACAAAGGAGCGTGGGGGAATGAGTCTGTTAGAAAACGTCAGAATGGCTTTGAGCTCTGTTCTTGCACATAAAATGCGTTCCATTTTAACGATGCTCGGAATCATAATTGGTGTTGGTTCTGTTATTGTCGTCGTTGCTGTAGGACAGGGCGGCGAGCAGATGCTTAAGCAGTCCATCAGCGGTCCGGGAAATACGGTGGAACTATACTACATGCCGAGTGACGAAGAGCTTGCAAGCAATCCGAACGCCGTAACGGAGTCAACTTTCACAGAAAACGATATTAGCGGATTAAAAGATATAGAAGGGATAAAACAAGTGGTTGCATCGACTTCTGAAAGCATGAAGGCGCGTTATCATGAGGAAGAAACCGATGTAACCATTAACGGAATCAACGACGGATATATGAATGTCAATTCCTTAGAAATAGAAAGCGGGAGAACCTTTACTGATAATGACTTTCTTGCGGGAAAAAGGGCGGGCATTATATCGCAAAAAATGGCAGAAGAGCTGTTTGATAAATCCTCTCCTCTCGGTGAAGTTGTCTGGGTAAACGGACAGCCTGTGGAAATTATCGGTGTGCTGAAGAAGGAAACAGGTTTGCTGTCTTTCGGACTAAGTGAAATGTATGTGCCGTTTAATATGATGAAATCGTCTTTCGGTACAAGTGACTTCAGTAATGTGTCATTGCAGGTCGAATCGGCTGATGATATAAAATCTATCGGAAAAGAAGCGGCACAGCTGGTGAATGACCATCATGGCACTGAGGATTCATATCAAGTCATGAACATGGAAGAGATTGCAGCAGGAATTGGAAAGATCACAACAATCATGACCACGATTATCGGCTCAATTGCAGGCATTTCGCTTGTAGTCGGCGGAATCGGTGTCATGAATATTATGCTCGTGTCAGTGACAGAACGAACGCGGGAAATTGGGATTCGGAAGTCTCTCGGAGCGACGAGAGGACAAATTCTGACCCAGTTTTTAATCGAATCAGTCGTATTAACGCTTATCGGCGGACTGATTGGGATCGGGATCGGATACGGAGGGGCCGCGCTGGTTTCTGCCATTGCCGGCTGGCCGTCATTAGTATCCTGGCAGGTCGTATGCGGAGGCGTGCTGTTCAGTATGCTTATTGGCGTTGTCTTTGGAATGCTTCCTGCAAATAAAGCTGCCAAGCTCGATCCGATTGAAGCGCTGCGTTACGAGTAACCTCATGCATATGCATGAGGTTTTTTTATGTTTGGTGCTTTTTACTATGAATATAAAAGACTTTTTACATTAAGATAAGAAGAAAAAGTCATACAATTGTCCTTATTTTTGTCGAATTTACAGTTTACAAACCCTATATACATACGTTAATATGGAGAAACGTGAAAGATTTTGATAGTTATTGAATGAATTTGAATGATTTTAGTTGCCTATTGTAAAAAAAGCGTTTACAATGAAAATGTATTCAAAATGAATACGTTTTCATTAGGAGGTGAAGCATGCTAACTCCTGAAAGATATCAGTTGATTATTGATCAAATAGAAAAGCGTGATGTGGTAAAGATTCAAGAGCTCATAAATCTTACAAATGCTTCTGAATCTACAATCAGAAGAGATTTATCGACGCTTGAAGAACGCGGTTTTTTAAAGCGTGTTCACGGGGGAGCTGCCAAGCTTTCCGATATCAGACTTGAACCTGATATGCTTGAAAAATCATCCAAAAACCTTCAAGACAAATTGAAGATTGCTGAAAAAGCCGCTTCACTTTTGGAGGAAGGGGATTGCATTTATCTCGATGCGGGCACGACGACTTTGCACATGATTGATTTTATGGATAAAAGCAAAGATATCGTTGTGGTCACGAACGGGGTTATGCACATCGACGCATTGATAAGGAAAGAAATATCTTTTTATCTGCTTGGAGGATATGTAAAGCACAGAACGGGTGCGGTTATCGGAGGCGCTTCACTGATTGCCATGGATCAGTACAGATTCGATAAGAGTTTTCTGGGGGCAAACGGTGTGCATACAGAGGCCGGCTTCACAACGCCTGACCCTGATGAAGCCCTTTTGAAAACGAAGGCTGTCAAACAGGCAAAACACGCTTACGTCTTAGCGGACCCTTCGAAATTTGGAGAAATTTCATTTTCGGCATTTGCCGGCATAGGTGACGCAACAATCATTACGACTGACGCTGAAGAGCTTACATTCGATAATTACCAAGAAAAAACTGTCGTAAAGGTAGTGAAACCATGATTTATACTGTAACACTTAATCCATCTGTCGATTATATTGTTCACGTTGAAGATTTTACTGTAGGAGGCCTGAACCGTTCCGCATACGATACAAAGTATCCAGGGGGAAAAGGCATCAACGTATCGAGACTGCTGAAAAGACATCATGTTCAGTCAAAAGCGCTCGGATTTATCGGCGGATTTACCGGAGAATATATCAAAACATTTTTGCGCGAAGAAAACCTGGAAACAGCTTTTTCTGAAGTAAAAGAAGATACCCGCATCAATGTGAAATTGAAAACTGGTGATGAAACGGAAATTAACGGTCAGGGACCAACGATTTCAGACGAAGATTTCAATGCCTTTTTAGAACAGTTTACATCTTTGCAAGAGGGGGATATTGTCGTTCTTGCTGGAAGCATTCCATCTTCACTGCCTCAAGATACCTATGAAAAAATCGCAGAGGCTTGCAAACAGCAGAACGCGCGTGTTGTGTTAGATATCTCTGGCGAAGCGCTTATGAAAGCAACAGAAATGAAACCGTTTTTGATGAAGCCAAACCATCACGAGCTTGGTGAAATGTTCGGAACGACGATTTCATCTGTTGAAGAAGCTGTTCCTTATGGGAAAAAGCTTGTAGAACAAGGCGCTGAGCATGTAATCGTATCCATGGCCGGTGACGGAGCGCTTCTGTTTACGAAGGATGCCGTTTACTTTGCAAACGTACCAAAGGGGAAATTGATAAACTCAGTCGGAGCAGGAGATTCTGTCGTTGCAGGTTTTCTTGCCGGTGTTTCCAAGCAGCTGCCGCTTGAAGAGGCATTCCGCTTAGGAGTTACATCAGGCAGCGCTACCGCGTTTTCTGAGGAACTTGGTACAGAAGAATTTGTCCAGCAGCTTCTTCCTGAAGTTAAGGTCACACGTCTATAGAGGAGGAAACAAAAGTGAAAATAACTGAGCTTTTAACGAAGCATACGATAAAGCTTAATATTGAAAGCAAAGAAAAAGAAAACGTTATTGACGAAATGGTCACAGTTCTTGATAAGGCTGGAAAATTAAATGACAGACAAGCCTACAAAGAAGCCATTTTAAATCGTGAAAGCCAAAGTTCAACGGGTATCGGTGAAGGAATCGCTATTCCGCATGCGAAAACGGCAAGCGTTATCAACCCGGCGATTGCGTTTGGGCGTTCAAAAGACGGTGTCGATTATGAATCACTAGACGGCCAGCCGGCACACTTGGTCTTCATGATTGCAGCGACTGAAGGTGCAAACAACACTCACCTTGAAGCACTGTCAAGACTGTCTACGCTGTTAATGCGTGAAGAAATTCGCAAACAGCTGCTTGAAGCTGAATCAGAAGACGCGATTATTGACATTATCAATCAGCATGATAAAGATGATGACGAAGAGGAAGAAGAAGAAACGGCACCAGCACCAGCCGGAAAAGGTAAAATCCTAGCGGTTACAGCTTGTCCGACAGGTATTGCCCATACTTTCATGGCAGCGGATGCCCTTAAAGAAAAAGCGAAAGAGCTTGGTGTTGAGATTAAGGTTGAAACAAATGGTTCAAGCGGTATTAAGCACAAGTTAACTGCTCAAGAAATTGAAGATGCACCTGCAATCATTGTCGCAGCGGACAAGCAGGTTGAAATGGAGCGCTTTAAAGGCAAACGCGTGCTTCAGGTTCCAGTAACGGCAGGTATCAGACGTCCGCAAGAGCTTATCGAAAAAGCGGTGAATCAAGACGCACCGATTTATCAAGGCAGCGGCGGCGGTTCTTCTGCTCAAAGTGATGAAAATGAACCAAAAGCCAAATCTGGCGGCATTGGAAACGCGTTTTATAAGCACCTTATGAGCGGTGTCAGCAACATGCTTCCATTCGTAGTGGGCGGCGGTATACTCGTTGCAATTTCATTCTTCTGGGGTATCCATTCTTCAGATCCGAATGATCCTAGCTACAATACGTTTGCTGCAGCATTGAACTTTATCGGCGGCGACAATGCATTAAAACTGATTGTTGCAGTTCTGGCCGGCTTTATCGCGATGAGTATTGCAGATCGTCCGGGATTTGCTCCTGGTATGGTCGGCGGGTTTATGGCCACTCAAGCGAATGCTGGATTCTTAGGCGGTTTGATTGCCGGATTCCTTGCTGGTTATGTCGTGATTTTATTGAAAAAAGTATTTGTGTTTATCCCTCAGTCACTTGATGGATTGAAGCCTGTATTGATTTATCCGCTGTTTGGTATTTTTATCACTGGCGTATTAATGCAATTTGTAATCAATACACCTGTAGCAGCATTCATGAATTTCTTAACAGACTGGCTTCAAAGCCTTGGTACTGGAAACTTGGTGTTAATGGGTATTATTTTAGGCGGTATGATGGCGATCGACATGGGCGGTCCGCTTAATAAAGCAGCCTTCACGTTCGGTATCGCGATGATTGATGCAGGCAACTATGCGCCTCATGCAGCGATCATGGCCGGCGGTATGGTTCCTCCGCTAGGTATCGCACTTGCAACAACAATTTTCAGAAACAAGTTCTCTCAGCGTGACCGTGAAGCAGGTATTACATGCTACTTCATGGGTGCGGCATTCGTAACAGAAGGCGCAATCCCGTTTGCTGCGGCTGATCCGCTTCGCGTAATTCCAGCGGCTGTGGTCGGTGCAGCGGTTGCCGGCGGATTAACTGAATTCTTCCGTGTAACCCTTCCTGCACCTCACGGGGGCATATTCGTAGCCTTTATTACAAACCATCCGCTCCTTTACTTATTAAGTATTGTAATTGGTGCTGTGGTTATGGCGATTATCCTAGGTATCGTGAAAAAACCTGTAACTGAAAAATAAGGAAAAAAGCGTCCTGTTACTAAAGGACGCTTTTTCTCTATCTTCTCGCGGCAGCGCGGTTAAGTTATGTATTTTATAATAAATTATGATAAAGTAAAAGAAGGGAAACAACTGACATAGCAATCGTCTAGGAGGAAACACTTTGACCGAAGAAAATCAAACAAAAACTGAAAAAGCGGGGAAGAAAAAAACCAATACGTATTGGGAATGGGGAAAAGCAATTGTCATTGCTGTCCTGCTGGCACTCATTATCCGCCACTTCCTATTTGAACCGTATTTAGTCGAAGGTTCATCTATGTACCCCACTTTACATGACGGCGAAAGACTGTTTGTCAATAAAACGGTACACTATATCGGTGAGCTGGAGCGGGGAGATATCGTCATTATCAATGGTGAGACTTCAAAAATCCATTACGTCAAACGATTGATCGGTAAGCCTGGAGAAACCGTGGAAATGAAGGATGACACGCTTTATATAAACGGAAAAAAAGTTGCCGAGCCTTATTTGTCTAAAAATAAAAAAGAGGCAGAAAAGCTTGGTGTCAGTCTTACAGGCGACTTTGGCCCGGTGAAAGTACCGAAAGGCAAATATTTCGTCATGGGGGATAACCGGCTAAACTCCATGGACAGCAGAAATGGCCTAGGACTGATTGCGGAAGATCGGATTGTGGGTACGTCGAAGTTTGTATTTTTCCCGTTTAATGAAATGCGCCAAACCAAATAAAAACGCCTTGCTGGCCTTTGGACAGCAGGCGTTTTTTAATTGGAAAAAGAAGCGACTAATGCAATGCATAATACAGTGACAAATACTGAACCGATAATGGCCAGCACACTGAAGAAAAGATGCACTTGCTTGTTCTCTTTGCCGCGTTTTTCTAATAACCGTTTAGAGAAGATATGTGAGAAGATATAAATCAGGGCGATCCCGATATATAAGCCGATATCTTTGGCGGTAAAGCCAGTTACGGCAAGATAAAAGCCTGTAAAAAAGATCAATAAGCAATATTCAGTCAGTGTTAAAAGCCTCAATGTGTTCCTCCGAGTAAGAATGTATGATTTTCCATCTGGATGCATCCTCTTTGCCTTCAATTGTACCACAGCTTTTCCCTTTTAGTGTAGAAGTGTTTCTGCCTGCTTTTATCAGGGAAGCATTTCTCTTGTCTTCCATTCATGGTATACTTTTAATGATGATAGACATGATGGAGGATATTAAATGATTGCTGTAAATAATGTGAGCTTGCGCTTTGCGGATCGCAAGTTATTTGAAGATGTAAATATTAAATTTACCCCAGGCAACTGCTACGGGTTAATTGGTGCCAATGGTGCTGGTAAATCAACGTTTCTGAAAGTGTTATCAGGAGAAATTGAGCCTCAGACAGGCGATGTTCATATGAGTCCTGGCGAGCGTCTTGCCATCCTGAAACAGAACCACTTTGAGTACGAAGAGTATGAAGTGCTAAAAGTTGTAATTATGGGACATAAGCGTTTATACGAGGTCATGCAGGAGAAAGACGCAATTTACATGAAGCCTGATTTCTCGGATGAAGACGGAATTCGTGCGGCAGAGCTCGAAGGTGAATTTGCAGAGCTGAACGGATGGGAAGCAGAAAGTGAAGCTGCGATCCTTCTAAAAGGTCTCGGCATCTCAGAAGATCTTCACACGAAGAAGATGGAAGACCTTGGCGGTTCCGAAAAAGTGAAAGTTCTCTTGGCTCAGGCATTATTCGGCAAGCCCGATGTTCTGCTTCTTGATGAGCCGACGAACCACTTGGACCTTCAGGCAATTCAGTGGCTGGAAGAGTTTCTGATTAACTTTGAAAACACTGTGATTGTTGTATCCCATGACCGTCACTTTTTAAATAAAGTGTGTACACATATTGCTGACCTTGATTTTAACAAAATCCAAATCTACGTCGGAAACTATGATTTCTGGTATGAATCAAGCCAGCTTGCTTTGAAGCTTTCTCAAGAAGCGAACAAGAAAAAAGAAGAGCAAATTAAACAGCTTCAAGAGTTTGTGGCCAGATTCAGCGCAAATGCGTCTAAATCAAAACAGGCGACTTCAAGAAAGAAACTTCTTGATAAAATTTCTCTTGATGATATTAAACCGTCTTCACGCCGTTATCCTTACGTCAACTTCACACCGGAACGAGAAATCGGTAATGATGTTCTCCGGGTAGAAGGATTAACGAAAACAATTGACGGTGTAAAAGTTCTCGACAATGTCAGCTTTATTATGAATAGAGAAGATAAAATTGCTTTTACAGGACGTAATGAATTGGCTGTTACTACTTTGTTCAAAATCATTTCCGGGGAAATGGAAGCTGACAGCGGAACATTTAAATGGGGCGTGACGACATCTCAAGCGTACTTCCCTAAAGACAACAGCGAATATTTTGAAGGCAGTGATTTAAATCTTGTAGACTGGCTTCGCCAATATTCTCCTCATGATCAAAGTGAGAGCTTTTTACGCGGCTTCTTAGGACGCATGCTGTTTTCCGGTGAAGAAGTACACAAAAAAGCAAATGTTTTATCCGGGGGAGAAAAGGTTCGCTGCATGCTTTCGAAAGCAATGCTTTCTGGCGCCAATATTTTAATTTTGGATGAACCGACCAACCACTTAGACCTAGAATCTATTACAGCGCTCAATAATGGCTTAATCAGCTTTAAAGGCGCTATGCTGTTTACATCACATGACCACCAGTTTGTACAGACGATTGCCAACAGAATCATAGAGATTACGCCTAATGGCATTGTTGACAAGCAAATGAGCTATGACGAGTTCCTTGAAAATGCTGATGTGCAGAAAAAACTTGCTGAACTATACGCGTAATAAAAAAAGCAGAGAATTCTCTGCTTTTTTTTGTACATAGAAAAGAAAGGGGACATTAACTTGAAATTTTTAATTGCCGGAGCAGGTGGAGTAGGCGGTTATATTGGCGGACGGCTTGCAGAGAAAGGGAATGCGGTGACGTTTCTTGTCCGCCAAAAAAGAGCTGAACAGTTAAAACAAACGGGGCTAGTTATTCATAGTGAAAAGGGTGACGTGTCCTTTCAGCCCGCAGTAATCACTGCAGGAGAAAAAGAACAGTTTGATGTGATCATCATCGCTTCTAAAGCATATTCACTCGGTCAGGTGATTAGTGATGTCAAACCTTTTGTCCACAGTGAATCAGTTATTATTCCTTTCTTAAACGGTTATCGTCACTACGAGCAGCTGTTTACGGCATTTTCGAAAGATCAGGTGCTGGGCGGGCTGTGCTTCATAGAAAGTGCTTTAAACAATCTGGGAGAAATCAACCATACAAGTGCGTCGCATCGTTTTGTGTTCGGTGAATGGAACGGTGAGCGCACGGAACGGATAAAAGAGCTTGAGGAAGCATTTGCAGGAGTGAAGGCAGAGGTCATCATTAGCGGGCATATTGAGAAAGACATCTGGAAAAAATATCTGTTTATTGCAGCACAAGCAGGAATGACAACCTTATTTCAAAGACCGCTTGGACCAATCCTTGAAACAGAGAGCGGGCGGCACACTGCGCGAACACTCATTGGGGAAATCGGCATGATCTTGCGCAAGGAAGGAGTTCCGGCTGATCCAGAACTTGAAGAAGACAGCTTCCGCACAATGACAAGCATGTCTTATCATATGAAATCCTCCATGCTTCGTGATATGGAAAATGGCCAAACGACTGAAGGAGATCATCTGCACGGCTTTTTGCTTGATAAAGCAAAGCGTTTGTCTCTTTCAACACCAATATTAGAAACAGTTTATGCCAATCTGCAAATGTATGAAGCACAAAAATAAGAAGGAGGCGAAAGCCTCCTTCTTTATTTAAAAAGCCCAATTTCCATTTCTAAAGATAGGTTCTCTTTTTCCGTCTTCAGTAATTCCATCAATGTTCATATCCTTAGAACCAACCATAAAGTCTACGTGGGTAATGCTTTCATTTAAGCCTTCTTTGACAAGCTCTTCGCGAGACATCTGTTTTCCGCCCTCAATGTTAAAAGCATAGGCACTGCCGATCGCCAGATGATTTGACGCATTTTCATCAAATAAAGTGTTGTAAAAAAGAATATTTGACTGTGAAATAGCCGAATCGTACGGGACAAGAGCTACCTCACCAAGATAGTGAGAGCCTTCATCTGTTTCGACCAATTCTTTTAAAATGTCTTCTCCTTTTTCGGCTTTAATGTCAACAATACGGCCGTTTTTGAATGTGAGCGTGAAGTTTTCGATAATGTTCCCGCCGTAGCTTAGCGGTTTTGTGCTCGATACAAATCCGTCTACCCCGTCTTTTTGCGGCAGTGTGAATACTTCTTCTGTCGGCATATTGGCCATAAATTCATGTCCGCTTTCATTTACGCTTCCGGCACCTGCCCAAACGTGTTTTTTCGGCAGCTTGATTGTTAAATCAGTTCCTTCTGCTTGGTAATGTAAAGCAGCATAATGTTTTTGGTTCAAACGATCAACTTTTTCATGAAGGTTTTGATCATGATTGATCCACGCTTGAACCGGATTTTCTTCGTTTACGCGTGTGGCTTTAAAAATTTCTTCCCACAGAAGCTGTGTCGCTTCCTCTTCTGATTTGCCAGGGAATACTTTCTGAGCCCAACCTGCTGATGCAGCACCGACGACAGTCCAGCTCACTTTATCAGATTGAATGTATTGTCTGTATGTATGTAACGCTTTGCCTGCAGCTTTTTGGAAGGCGGCAATCCGTTTGGAATCTACACCTTGCAGTAAATCTGGGTTTGAGGATACGACTGAAATGAAAGCAGCTCCTTTTTTGGCAAGCTCTTCTCTGCCTTTCGCTTCCCATTCAGGATACTCTTCAAAGGCTTCAAACGGCGCCAGTTCATATTTTAATTTGGCCACTTCGTCATCCTGCCAATTCACTGTTACATTTTTTGCGCCTTTTTCATATGCATGTTTTACAATCAGACGGACGAAATCGCGTACCTCCGTCGAAGCATTTACCACCACATACTGGCCTTTTTGGACATTAACCCCGACCTCAACCGCCAGCTGGGCATATGTATTTAGTTTCTCTGAAAATGTATCCATCAATCTTTCCTCCTCGTGCTTTTTTCTCATCATATCAAATAATCTCCTATAAAGAAAAGAAAGGAGTGCAAAGAGAAAAACCCAAAACAAAATGGTTTTGGGCTTTTCAACACTTATGGATGATTCATTTTTACAGTACCTTCAGGCGCATGAGGCATGTTTGCCAGTGAAATGCTCATGCCTCCAAGAATGATTCCGCTCAAAATGGCTGCAATCGCTACCCGTCTTCCTAAATCTCTAAGCATCTGTTTCCTCCTTATCGTTTCTCCATTTCCCACAATATGAAGCGAGAGAGGAAAAAAGAAGCAGGAATTTCAATTACTTTCTGAGATTTTGCGAGAAAAGGATTATTTAACCGCTTTTTGGAGCTTATCAATCACCTCTAAAGAACGGCCGGTGCCGATTGCCACGGATTCAAGCGGGTTTGGCGCCACGTGTACAGGTACAACGATTTCTTCTGACAGCCATTCTTTGATCCCGTTAAGAAGCGCCCCGCCTCCTGTTAAAATTACGCCGCGATCGACAATGTCTCCGCTTAATTCAGGAGGACAGTCCTCAAGTGTGGCTCTAATCGCTTCAAGAATATGAAGGAGAGATTCACGCATCGCGTTTTGAATTTCATTTGATTGAAGCATAATGGTTTTCGGTAGCCCCGTCACAAGGTCACGTCCGCGAATTTCCATTGCATCCGGCACATGCTCAATCAATGCATGGCCAATTTCCATTTTAACCTGCTCAGCTGTGCGTTCACCGATCAGCAAATTGTACTTTTTCCGCACAAAAGCAACGATATCCTCATCAAGCTGGTCTCCGCCGATTCTGATTGAATGGCAGGAGACAACGCCTCCAAAGGAAATAATCGCGACTTCCGTCGTCCCGCCGCCGATATCTACCACCACGTTAGCAACCGGCTCGTCAACCGGCAAATCCGCTCCGATTGCAGCTGCCACCGGTTCTTCAATTAAATGGACGTTTTTCGCTCCGCAATTTTTCACCGCGTCACTGATGGCGCGGCGTTCCACTGCAGTTGAGCCTGATGGTGTGCACACAACGACATTCGGCTTTCTGAACGACATGCCGATGCTCTTTCCGGCTTTTTTCATGATGTGCTTTAACAAATCAGTTGTCATGTCGTAGTCAGCGATAACGCCGTCCTTCATCGGTCTGACAGCGACAATTTTTCCCGGTGTTTTACCGATCATATTTTTCGCGTCAGTCCCGATCGCAAGCACTGCTTTAGTCGTTGTATCTACTGCGACAACAGAAGGTTCATTTAAGATGATTCCTTTATTTTTGCTGTAAACAAGTATATTAGCTGTTCCTAAGTCAATTCCAATTTCAGTTGATTGAAACATGTTTTCACCCAATCTTTATCCTGATTTTATATGATTCTACATTTAAAGTTTCTAAGAAAAGAAGTGATTTTTGGGGGTGTGCGTCGGGAAAGAAATGTTTTTGTAAAAAACTGCGGAAGGGTGTAACAGAAGTAATACATTTTTCGGTTTTATGGAAAAAATATCTTGCGATTCTTCAAGAAAGCGGGAAACTTTTTCTAAGTTTCGTACGTCTACGATATATTGAGGTACAACCTTGAATATTACATGAAAAAAGAAACATTTAAGGAAGAAGGGTTTTTATGAAATCAATAGGTGTTGTAAGAAAAGTAGATGAATTAGGCCGTATTGTTATGCCGATAGAGTTAAGACGGGCACTGGATATTGCTATTAAAGACAGCATTGAGTTTTTTGTCGAGGGCGATAAAATTATTTTGAAAAAGTACAAACCTCATGGCGTTTGTTTAATGACTGGGGAAATCACTTCAGAAAATAAAGAGTACGGCAACGGTAAAATTACGTTAAGCCCTGAAGGCGCACAGCTGCTTCTCGAAGAAATTCAAGCCGCTTTAAAAGAATAATATATGTTGAAAAAGGCGGAATGGTGTAATCTCCGCCTTTTTTTGCGTGCCGATTTCTGATTACCGCCGCCTAAGATATGACATCATGAACAAAAGGTAATGAATGATTTGGGATACTTTACATATTTTACTCAATTATTTGTCGAAGAATGGTACAATAAACAGAGAAACACAAGCGGCAGGTGGTCATATGAGAAAATATCAAGCACGTATCATTTCCATTATTTTGGCGATGATTTTTATTATGTTTTGGGATTATTTATTTTATTTTATAGGCAAAAACCCGATTAATTGGCCTGTTGACATTGTGTATACAGCAGTAACGATTTTCAGTGTCTGGATGCTGGCGTATTATGTCGATGAGAAAAAACAGCTGGTCAAGAAAATGAAAGATAATGAATGGAAGTATAAACAGCTTTCTGATGAGAAGAACCGCATCATGGATAATTTACAGGAGATCGTTTTTCAAACCAATGCAAAAGGCGAAATTACATACTTAAATCAAGCGTGGGCAGCCATCACAGGTTTTTCGATCAGTGAATGCATGGGGACAATGTATAATGATTACTTCATAAAAGAAAAGCATGTAGCTGATCACATTAATACTCAAATCAAAAACAAAGCGTCCTCGGGGATGTTTACGGCAAAATATGTGACAAAGAACGGGACGATTTTTTGGGGCGAGGTTCACTATAAACTTTACTATGACCGAGATGAGCAATTTACCGGAAGCCTGGGTACAATGTCAGACATCACTGAGCGAAAAGAGGCTGAAGATGAGCTTCTGGAAATTAATGAACGGCTTGCGAGGGAGTCGCAGAAACTGTCAATCACGAGTGAACTGGCTGCCGGCATTGCACATGAAGTCAGAAATCCTTTAACGTCCGTCAGCGGATTCCTTCAAATTATGAAAACATCATATCCGGATAGAAAAGATTATTTTGATATCATCTTTTCAGAGATTAAAAGAATTGATCTGGTGCTCGGCGAGCTGCTGCTGCTGGCAAAGCCGCAGGAAATTACATTTAAAACGCACCCAATCAATGAAATTTTGAAACAAGTCACGACATTGCTTGATACGAATGCCATATTGTCCAATATTGCTATAGAAAAGAATTTTGGTGAGACGGAAGCCTGTATGATTAAAGGGGACGAAAACCAGCTGAAGCAGGTTTTTATCAATATTATCAAAAATGGAATTGAAGCAATGCCAAAAGGCGGTGTCGTAACGATTTCCACTGCTAAAACAGCTTCACACGTCGTAATAAGCGTAAAAGATGAAGGGAACGGCATGTCACAGGAAAAGCTTGAGCAAATCGGAAAACCTTTTTATTCAACAAAGGAGAAAGGCACAGGGCTGGGGCTCGCCATTTGTTTGAGAATATTAAAGGAACATAACGGGGAATTGAAGATTGAAAGTGAAGCTGGAAAAGGCAGCATCTTTCAAGTTGTTTTGCCTTTGAAATCTGACAGCTGAGAGGGGAAAAACAAGATGAACTCGCTTCTGTTTGTATATGGGACCTTAAGGAAGCATGAAAAAAATCATCATTTGTTATCACAGTCGGCTTGTATCAGTGAGCAGGCGCGGACAAAGGGAAGTCTTTTTAATACGGCAGCCGAGGAACCCGCGGCCGTGTTTGGGGCTGATGGCTATATTTGCGGTGAGATATATGAAGCAGATGAATCGTGTATACATAAGCTTGATCTTTTTTATCAAGGCTACCACAAGAAATCTGTACATGTCGAAACTGATGCTGGAATCAAGGAAGCACTTGTATATTATATGGAAAAAGATGATTGTGCTGACTTTGTGAAAATAGGCAGCGGTGACTGGAAAGAACATCAGATGATCAGCAAATCTAAAGATCCCGTGTACTACTTTGCCTATGGATCTTGTATGGACAATGCCCGTTTTCAAAAAGCAGGGGTTGATCATTATTTTCAAGATCCAGTGGGAGGAGCTGTTTTAAAAGGGTATACAACCCGCTTTACGTTAAAAAGGCCAGACGGCTCAAGAGCGGATATCACTGAAGACGGAGGCACGACAGAAGGGGTTCTGTATCGTCTTCCTTTTTCAGCTGTCACCTATTTGTATAAAAGGGAAGGGGTTGAATCTCTTACCTATCGGCCGGCATTTGTAAACGTTGAAGCAGGGGGAAAGCTCTATACCGATTGTTTAACCTTTCTCGTCCTCCGAAAAGAAGCAGAAACAGCACCTCCTCAGCATTATCAAATCGAGATTGAACGGGGAGCGGAGCTTTATTTGACCCCGGGCTTTACTGAACGGCTTAAGCAGCATATGAATTCGCTGCCAAAAGGTTGATGAAATTAACACTGCTTCAAAAGAATATGTTAAAATTTGATCAATATGATGTTAGGTAAAGGAGCACCACTATGAAAAAAGAATTTGCCGTAATTGGTCTCGGCCGTTTTGGTGGAAGTATATGCAAAGCATTGAGCGAAGAGGGCGTCGAGGTCATGGCGATGGATATTGATGAAGATAAAGTCAACGAGTATGCCAAGATTGCATCACATGCCGTCATCGGAGACTCGACCGACGAATCTGTTCTGAAAAATTTAGGTTTGAGGAATTTTGACCACGTCATTGTTGCGATCGGTGAAAATATTCAGGCGAGTATATTAACAACTCTGATCCTCAAAGAACTGGGTGTCAATACGATTACAGTTAAGGCTCAGAACGATTATCATGAAAAAGTGCTGTCCAAAATCGGCGCGGATCACATTGTCCACCCGGAACGTGATATGGCAAAAAGAATTGCGCATAATATCGTTTCCAACAATGTACTTGATTATTTGGAGCTGTCAGAAGAGCATAGTCTTGTCGAGATCGTGGCCAACAGCCGTCTTGCCGGAAACACTCTTCTCGATTTAGATATACGGGCGAAATACGGTATTAATATTGTAGCGATTAAAAGGGGCAAGGAAGTCATCGTGTCGCCGCTTGCGACTGAAGTGATACATCAAGAAGATATTCTCATCGTCATTGGATCGGTTACGGATATTTCACGTTTTGAGAAAAGAGTTCTTCATACGAAATAGAAGAAATATAAGCCGTCCTTAGGGACGGTTTTTTCATATTATCAGAATATAACAACTTTAATGAACTAAGCGCCAATTTACTAAAATTTTATTGACTACGGATAAGCGTTCCGATAGCATATTGTACCATATAAATAAAAAAGAGGAGGGGGCCATTTGAATAAAGAAGCGCTGGTCAAAAGGCTGAATGCTTCAGCCCGCAGACAAAAAGCTGACATCGTCATTAAGAACGGGAAAATCATGGACGTATATAATCATGAGTGGATTTATGAAGATATTGCGATAACAGACGGAGTTATTGTAGGCCTCGGCCTGTATGAAGGTGAAGAAACCATTGATGCAGAGGGGCAAGTCATTGTGCCGGGATTTATTGATGGTCATGTACATATTGAGTCATCAATGGTGACACCGATCGAGTTTGCAAAAGCCGTATTGCCGAATGGCGTGACGACCATCATTACCGATCCGCATGAAATAGCGAACGTGTCCGGTCAGGAAGGGATCAAATTTATGATTGAACAGGCTCGCCAAACACCGCTGAATATCCATTTTATGCTTCCCTCCAGTGTGCCTGCCGCCAGCTTTGAGAGATCCGGTGCGGTACTTCAGGCGGCCGATTTGAAGCCATTTTACGAAGAGAAAGAGGTATTGGGTCTGGCTGAAGTGATGGATTATGTATCGGTTGAGCAGGGTGAAGCAGACATGGTTAATAAGCTGTTTGATGCCCGGAGCGCGGGGAAACGGATTGACGGACATTTAGCAGGCCTGTCAACTGATCTCATCAATATTTACAGAACCGCTTTTGTCTTGACCGATCATGAGGTAACGACGAAGGAAGAAGCGCTGGATCGTATCAGAAGAGGAATGTACGTCATGATGCGAGAAGGGTCAGTCGCCAAAAATACAATGAAAGTGCTGCCGGCTGTTAATGAAAAGAATGCGCGCCGTTTCTTTTTCTGTACTGATGATAAACACGTAGATGATTTATTGTCAGAGGGAAGTGTGAATCATCAGGTGAAAATGGCTATTCAAGCAGGTCTCGATCCGTTTTTGGCATACCAATTAGGAAGCCTGAATGCAGCGGAATGCTACGGACTAGATACAAAGGGAGCGGTTGCTCCGGGATTTGACGCCGATTTGCTCTTTATTTCAGATGTGGAAAATGTCACTGTCACAAAGACGTTGGTAAAAGGACAAACTGTTGCTGAAGATAATAAAGCAGTCTGTCAGGCACAAGCTCATACGCTAACACCAGATCCGGCGCTGCTTCATTCCGTTAACCTTGCTGCTCCTCTTTCCGAACAGGATTTTCATATGCCAATTGATCCCCAGCAGCAGATGAATGTCATTCAAATCATACCAAATCAGCTTGAAACACGCCTGATGAGTGTTCCGGCTCCGGAAGCATCCATTTTTCAGCCTGACATCGATCTTGACTTGTTAAAGATTGCAGTCGTCGAACGGCATAAGGGATTAAAAGAAACGGGACTTGGTATTGTGAATGGATTTGGTTTGAAAAGCGGGGCGATTGCAACAACGATTTCACACGATTCGCATAATATCATTGCCGTGGGGACAAATGACACCGATATCGCAACCGCAGTAAATAAGCTGCAGGAAATTGGTGGCGGATTAACAGTTATAAAAGACAGGGAAGAACTTCACTCGGTTCCTCTGCCGATTGCGGGGTTATTATCCGACCAATCTGCAGAATTGGTGAATCAAAGCTTAATGACGCTTCATGAAAAGCTCTCATTCATCGGTTTCAAAGACCGGTTTAACCCATTTTTGACGCTTTCATTTTTGGCTTTGCCTGTCATTCCTGACATCAAAATGACGACAACAGGGTTGTTTGATGTAAAGTCATTTCAGCATATAGCACTGCAATAAAAAAGATGCACTCACTTAGGAGTGCATCTTTTTTTAAACCTCCATAATGATCGGAAGGATCATTGGGCGGCGTTTCGTTTTTTCATATAAGAACGGAGCAAGCGTATCCGTGATCTCATTTTTGATTTCTGACCATTGAGTGGTTTTTCGTTCCATAACTTTTTGCAAGTGGTTTGAAATAAGCTCCTGGGCGTCATTGATCAAATCACCTGATTCTCTCATGTAAACAAACCCTCTGGAAATCAAGTCAGGGCCCGCTGAAATCTTAAAGTCATCCATATCTATGCTGACAACGACGATCACAAGACCTTCTTCAGAAAGAATTCTGCGGTCGCGAAGCACGATATTTCCAATATCACCGATACCGCTACCGTCGATGTATACTGAACCGGATGGGATTTTACCGGCAACTGAAGCTTCATCGCCTTTAAGCGCCAATACTTCACCGTTATCCATGATAAAGCAGTTTTCTTCAGGGATGCCGCAATCTGTCGCAAGCTTGACATGCATCTTTTGCATTCTGTACTCACCGTGAATCGGCATGAAGAATTTAGGCTTGATTAAACGAAGCATCAGCTTTTGTTCTTCCTGTCCGCCGTGACCGGATGTATGGATATCATTAAGAGGTCCGTGAATAACTTCGGCCCCCGCACGATACAGCTGGTTAATTGTGCGGCTCACGCTGATTGTGTTGCCCGGGATAGGGGATGAAGAAAATACGACTGTATCCCCAGGATTGATTGAAATCTGCCGATGTGTGCCGTTTGCAATTCTGGATAAAGCCGCCATCGGTTCCCCTTGGCTTCCTGTACACAGGATTGTTACTTTATTGGCAGGAATGCGATTGATTTCGT
The DNA here is from genome assembly GCF_002289525.1 of Bacillus sp. 7705b. Classification (NCBI taxonomy): domain Bacteria; kingdom Bacillati; phylum Bacillota; class Bacilli; order Caryophanales; family Bacillaceae; genus Bacillus; species Bacillus sp. 7705b. The sequence continues at coordinate 50,154 of NZ_NSDH01000051.1, forward strand.
TATGTTCAATAAACGTATTTTTAGGACAGTTAATATAGCCGAGAGTTTGTCCGATTTCGATAGCCGATTCCATACTGCGTCCAAATACGGCAACTTTTCTTCCATTTAATACAGCAGCCTCAATTACCTGCTGCAAGCGGTGAATATTCGACGCAAATGTAGCGAAGATAACTCGGCCGTCCACCTTGCGGAAAATGTCATGAATGCTTTCTCCGACACGGCGTTCAGACATAGTGAACTCCGGGTTTTCACTGTTTGTGCTGTCTGAAAGGAGGCACAGAACGCCTTCTTTGCCGATTTCGGCCATTTTCGTTAAGTTTGCCGGCTCGCCGACTGGAGTAAAGTCGAATTTGAAATCTCCAGTATGTACGATGTTTCCGGGCGGCGTTTTTACAACAATACCGTAGGAATCCGGAATACTGTGTGTTGTTCTAAAGAATGACACAGCCGTTTTGCGAAATTTTACGATATCATCCTCACCGATGATGTTAAGCTTAGTCTGTCTTAATAATCCGTGCTCTTCAAGTTTATTCCGAAGTAAGCCGATCGCGAGTTTACCGCCGTAAACGGGAATATTGACTTGTCTAAGCAGGTACGGGATGCCGCCGATATGGTCTTCGTGCCCGTGAGTGATAAAAAGCCCTTTAATTTTATCTTCGTTTTTAACTAAATACGTGTAATCGGGAATGACGTAATCAATACCGAGCAGTTCGTCCTCGGGAAACTTGATCCCCGCATCAATCAGCACAATTTCATCCTGAAACTGCACCGCATACGTATTTTTACCGATTTCGCCCAGTCCTCCGAGGGCGAAAACAGCAGTCTGATCGTTTTTTACAAATTTCATACCGCTCATAACTCCAATACTTTAAAATTTTCACTCTGTTGCTCATATTCTAAAAAAGCACCGTCAACAGGTGTGATAAATTCAATATTAAATTTCTTGTCTTTCAGTTTTGTTCTGACGTCACGCTCTGATACGCCTTCAATATAAAGTGAATCTGTTTTTTCCCGAACAGGTACTTCCTCAGCTTTTTTTTGATAAAATACCTTATAAATCATCCAAATCTCTCCTTAAATGCCGTATGTTAGACTCGCCTTACTCTATTATATTCGAAAACGGAATATAAGGAAAGTCTTGAGCAAAATAAGGACCTTTGAAAAAGTGACAGATCCCTTATCAGGCAATGACTTTCCTGCGGAGCATTCCGTTCCATTGTCTTCTGAGCTTCTTTTTTAATTTCCTAAGCATAACGCAGGTCCCTCCTTCAATTGTTACTTGTCCAAGGTTGTTGTATACAAATAGTATACGGAGTTTAGCACGGACTTTTCGTGGATATTAATGGAATTTTATTTAGTTTTTGAGGGAAATGGTTTGCTGAACCGGAATCTTTTTGTATGATGAGTGTGGGAATTGCAGATTAAGACATAAAGGGGAATAACGATGGACTCAAAATTAATCTTTTTCGATATTGACGGCACGATATATGATCATGACAAAAAAATACCGGAAAGTACAAGAAAAGCGGTAGCAGAGCTTCAGCGGCAGGGACACCATGTGTTTATCGCCAGCGGGCGGTCCCCGTTTCTGGTGAAACCGATTTTAGAGGAGTTAGGCATTCACTCATTTATCTCCTACAATGGTCAGTATGTCGTCTTTGAAAAAGAAGTGATTTATAAGAATCCGCTGCCTGAAGAGGCTATCAGAAGATTGTTAAAGCAGGCGGGAGAAGGAAGCCACCCGGTTGTGTTTATGGCTGAAGATACAATGAAAGCAACTGTTGCAGACCATCCTCATGTCTTGGAGGGAATCGGCAGCCTGAAGACCGACTATCCTGAAACCGATGACCTCTTCTATGAAGGAAAAGAAATTTTTCAGCTTCTGTTGTTTTGCCAGGATGAAGAAGAAAAAGTTTATGCGGCTTTTCCTGAATTCGATCTTGTGCGCTGGCATGAGCTTTCAACTGATGTTCTGCCGCGCGGCGGATCAAAGGCAGAGGGGATTAAAAAAGTAATCGAGCGTCTTCCGTTTGATATCAGCGATACATATGCCTTCGGCGACGGATTAAATGATCTGCAAATGATTCAGTTTGTCGGAACAGGCGTTGCCATGGGGAATGCCGTTCCTGAATTAAAAGAAGTTGCGGATTTTGTAACAAAGCCCGTAGACGAGGATGGAATTGCTCATGCTGTCAAAGAATTAGGCCTGCTAAAATAAAAAAGCGGCTGGCACTTAGAGTGTCAGCCGCATATTTTCTTTTAGCGGTCAATCGCAATCGCATTTTCAGGTTCATTAAAAGGATTTTCTTTATTGATATGATCATAAAACATAACGCCATTTAAATGGTCGATTTCATGCTGAAATACAATCGCCGGAAATCCTTTTAAACGAATATCAATTTGTTCACCCTCCAGTGTTGTTCCTTTCACTCTGATACGAGCATAGCGCGGAACAAAGCCGGGAATTGCCTCATCAACTGACAGGCAGCCTTCACCGCTTGTTAAATAGCTTCTTTCAACGGAATGGCTGACGATCTTTGGATTAAACAATGCATAGCTGTATAACTTCCCGGAAGCATCTTCTGCATGGACTGCGATCATCCGTTTATTAATATTAATTTGAGGAGCCGCGAGTCCCACGCCGGGACGCAGCTTATATTTTTCAGCTAATTCCGGATTTTGGCTGTTTTTTACGAATTCAATCATATTTGCCAGCTGCTGTTTTTCTTCTTCTGTGGCAGGCAGCCCGACAGGCTCTGCTGTCACTCTTAGGGCAGGGTGGCCGTCGCGCACGATGTTTTCCATAGTAATCAAGAAACTTCACTCCTAAAGCTTAATATGTAAATTATATCGGATTTCTTCGTAAAGGTGCAACGAAACAAATGACCAGCCGTAAATGGCTGGTCAGTGTTTTACTGTGTAATGATTAACAGCCTCCGCCTAAATAAGCAGCTCCGACAATGATTAACAGAATGAATAAAACAACAATTAACGCAAATGTGCGGCCATATCCTGCTCCGCCATATCCGTAACCATAACTGCAGCAGCCTCCGCCGTAACCATATCCATAACCGTACATGAACATAACCTCCTCTTTTAATTACGCCAGAGCCTTGTAGTAGGCATAGCGTCTACAATAACCTATGTAAAAACAAAAAAGTTGTATGGTCATCTGTCCTGATTTTTCACGATTTAGATTTGATTTTTTGTTCAGCAAACCATGAGATAACCATCTGGCTATTGTCAAATATCTTTATGGATTCTATAGTAGAAAATGTCAAGATTGGGGGATTTAACGTGAAAGACAGAATAAAACGGCGACACGGTGTGAAAATCGGAGCCTTTTGCGCTTTGAGTTTACTTTTAACCGGGTGTGTGGGACAGGATCCGCTGGACTCACTTCATGACTCATTAGAAAAAGTCGCTGATCTAGAAAAGCCGTTTCAAGAAGAACAGAAAACGCTCGAGGAATTAGAGAAAAAAGAACATGCTCTTTACAATGATGTCATCAAGCTTAATATGGATGATTATAAAAAAATCGTTTCTTTATCAAATGAGGCGTTAGAGAATGTAAATAAACGTGAAGAACATCTAAAGCTTGAAAATGAGAGCATCGAGAAATCCGAATCAGAATTTGAGGAAGCAAAAAAATCCGCTGAAACTATTAAGGATAGACACATAAAGAAAAAGGCTGAGACTGCGGCAGATCATATGGAAAAAAGATATGCAGCATACAGCTCTATGTCTGAAGAATATGAAAAAGCCATTAAACTTGATAAAAAACTGTATAAGCTTCTGAAAGACAAAGACTTGACGCTGGATAAGCTTGAAAAGCAGATCGAAAAAGCAAATGCTTCTTATAAAAAAGTCCTTAAACAAAGCGGAGAATTTGATGTGCAAACGGAGAAATATAATAAAGCCCGCGAAGATTTATATGACGCCGCAGGCTATCACATAAAAAAGAGCTGACTATGATCAGCTCTTTTTTTAAATTCTATTCAAAATTTAAATTTCTATTGTAGTACAGTGTGATAGGTTATACTAGTACAGTTTGAGGTGCAGGTTGCATCTGTTTTTTTATAGAAAATGTAAAGCGAATACATTTATTGAAAATCAGCGATGAAAACGATTGACGGTTCTTCTTTATATGGTGTAAACTAATCCATGTTAAGCGGTGTTGTATTAGTTTTTTACAACTTCGAAATAATACAGTTCAAAGCAGAGTGTAACTATCCTACATAAATGGTTTCGGCAAACTGGGGATCGGCTAAAATATATACGACTTGCTGCTGATACTTTAGGGTACCCTAAGTTTGTATGTATAAAAGGAATGCACGTCTAATGACTGTTTAAAAGAAAGGAAGAGGTGACTTAGTATGGCTGCAAAAACGAAAAAAGTAATCGTTGATAGTAAGAAGCAATTTGATGCCATTAAAAAGCAGTTCGAAACGTTCCAAATTTTAAATGAAAAGGGAGAAGTCGTGAATGAAGCGGCGATGCCTGATTTAACTGATGATCAATTGAAAGAGCTTATGCGCCGCATGGTATTTACGCGTGTGCTTGATCAGCGCTCTATCTCATTAAACCGTCAAGGACGTCTCGGATTCTACGCTCCTACTGCGGGCCAAGAAGCTTCTCAGATTGCTACACATTTCGCGCTTGAAAAAGAAGACTTCGTTCTTCCGGGATACCGTGATGTGCCTCAGTTAATCTGGCACGGCCTTCCATTATATCAAGCGTTCCTGTTCTCTCGCGGACATTTCCGGGGTAACCAAATGCCTGATGATGTAAATGCCCTTTCTCCACAAATCATTATCGGTGCTCAATACATTCAAACGGCCGGTGTTGCGCTAGGTCTTAAAAAACGCGGTAAGAAAGCTGTCGCAATCACTTACACTGGTGACGGCGGAGCTTCACAAGGGGACTTCTACGAAGGAATTAACTTTGCCGGCGCTTATAAAGCACCTGCGATCTTCGTTGTACAAAACAACCGTTACGCGATTTCAACTCCAGTTGAAAAACAATCTGCAGCAGGCACAATTGCACAAAAAGCAGTAGCTGCCGGTATTGTGGGTGTACAAGTAGACGGAATGGATCCGCTTGCTGTATACGCTGCAACTGCTGAAGCACGCGAACGCGCGATTAACGGCGAAGGCCCGACACTGATTGAAACACTGACATTCCGTTATGGCCCGCACACAATGGCTGGTGACGATCCGACTAAATATCGCACAAAAGAAATCGAAAACGAGTGGGAGCAAAAAGATCCGCTTGTACGCTTCCGTGCGTTCCTTGAAAACAAAGGCCTATGGTCTGAAGAAGAAGAAACAAAAGTAATTGAGGATGCAAAAGAAGAAATTAAGCAGGCGATCAAAAAAGCGGATGCTGAGCCTAAGCAAAAAGTAACTGATTTAATGAAAATCATGTTCGAAAAAATGCCTCATAACCTTGAGGAGCAATTTGAAATTTATACACAGAAGGAGTCGAAGTAAGCCATGGCGCAAATGACAATGATTCAAGCAATCACGGATGCGTTACGCACAGAACTGAAAAATGACGAAAATGTCTTAGTTTTCGGAGAAGACGTTGGTGTTAACGGCGGCGTATTCCGTGCGACAGAAGGATTGCAAAAAGAATTCGGTGAAGACCGTGTGTTTGACACGCCACTTGCTGAATCTGGTATCGGCGGTCTTGCCCTTGGTTTAGGCTTAAACGGCTTCCGTCCGGTAATGGAAATCCAATTCTTTGGATTTGTTTACGAAGTAATGGATTCAGTTTCTGGCCAAATGGCTCGTATGCGTTACCGTTCTGGCGGACGCTGGACTTCACCTGTAACCATTCGTTCTCCGTTCGGCGGCGGTGTTCATACTCCTGAGCTTCACGCTGACAGCTTAGAAGGTCTTGTTGCACAACAGCCTGGTATCAAAGTTGTTATTCCATCAACTCCTTACGATGCCAAAGGACTTTTGATTTCTGCGATCAGAGACAACGATCCTGTTGTTTTCTTAGAGCACATGAAGCTTTACCGTTCTTTCCGTCAGGAAGTTCCTGAAGAAGAATACACAATTGAGCTTGGCAAAGCTGACGTAAAACGTGAAGGTACTGACCTTTCAATCATCACTTACGGCGCAATGGTTCATGAATCATTAAAAGCTGCCGAGGAGCTTGAAAAAGACGGCATTTCTGCTGAAGTTGTCGACCTTCGCACTGTAAGCCCGCTTGACATTGATACAATCATCGCATCTGTAGAAAAAACAGGACGCGCGATTGTTGTTCAAGAGGCACAAAAACAAGCCGGTATTGCTGCAAACGTAGTAGCAGAAATTAATGACCGTGCGATCTTGAGCTTGGAAGCACCTGTACTTCGCGTGGCTGCGCCTGATACAGTATTTCCTTTCTCTCAAGCGGAGAGCGTATGGCTTCCAAACCATAAAGATGTTCTTGAAACAGCAAGAAAAGTACTTGAATTTTAATCAAACTGCATAATCGAGAGGGAAGATGAACGTTTTCCCTCTATTATATATCTGTTTTCAATGCTTACGTTGTAAACTTTAAAATTGCTTAATCAAACTAGGAGGTCGAGAACTGTGGCATTTGAATTTAAACTTCCAGATATCGGGGAAGGTATCCACGAAGGCGAAATCGTAAAATGGTTTGTCAAGCCTAACGATGAGGTTGACGAAGATGATGTACTGGCGGAAGTCCAAAATGATAAAGCAGTAGTAGAAATTCCTTCACCTGTTAAAGGAAAAGTATTAGAATTAAAAGTTGAAGAGGGAACGGTTGCAACTGTTGGACAAACGATCATTACGTTTGATGCACCTGGTTACGAAGACCTTCAATTTAAAGGCAGCGATGAGTCTGGCGACGCAAAAACTGAAGCACAAGTTCAGTCTACTGGTGAAGCTGGACAAGATGTTGCGAAAGAAGAGCGTGCTGAAGAGCCTGCTAAAGAAACTGGTGCAGGACAGCAGGATCAAGCTGAAGTTGACCCGAACAAACGCGTGATCGCTATGCCTTCTGTACGTAAATACGCTCGTGAAAAAGGCGTAGATATCCGTAAAGTAACAGGTTCAGGCAACAACGGACGTGTTGTGAAAGAAGATATCGACAGCTTTGTAAACGGAGGAGCGCAAGAAGCTGCGCCGCAAGAAACTGCTGCACCTCAAGAAACAGCTGCTAAACCGGCTGCTGCACCGGCTCCAGAGGGTGAATTCCCAGAAACTCGCGAAAAAATGAGTGGTATCCGTAAAGCAATTGCAAAAGCGATGGTTAACTCTAAACACACTGCTCCTCACGTAACACTAATGGACGAAGTGGACGTAACAAACCTTGTTGCACATCGTAAACAGTTCAAACAGGTTGCTGCTGATCAAGGCATCAAGCTGACATACTTGCCTTACGTTGTAAAAGCTCTTACATCTGCACTGAAAAAATTCCCTGTTTTAAACACGTCAATTGACGATAAAACAGATGAAGTAATCCAAAAACATTATTTCAACATCGGTATCGCTGCTGACACTGAAAAAGGCTTGCTTGTGCCGGTTGTAAAAAATGCAGATCGTAAAGCGATCTTTGAAATTTCTGATGAGATCAACAGCCTTGCAACAAAAGCTCGTGAAGGCAAGCTTGCTCCGGCTGAAATGAAAGGCGCATCTTGCACAATTACAAACATCGGTTCAGCCGGCGGACAATGGTTCACTCCGGTTATCAACCATCCAGAAGTTGCGATTCTTGGTATCGGACGCATTGCAGAAAAAGCGATTGTTCGTGATGGCGAAATCGTAGCAGCTCCAGTCTTAGCTCTTTCTCTCAGCTTCGACCACCGTATGATCGACGGAGCGACTGCGCAAAATGCACTAAATCACATCAAGCGTTTACTGAACGATCCACAATTAATTTTAATGGAGGCGTAATGTTATGGTAGTAGGAGATTTCCCTATTGAAACAGATACTCTTGTAATTGGTGCGGGACCTGGCGGCTATGTAGCTGCCATCCGCGCTGCACAGCTTGGACAAAAAGTAACAGTCGTTGAAAAAGCAACTCTTGGAGGCGTTTGTCTGAACGTTGGATGTATCCCTTCAAAAGCGCTGATCAATGCTGGCCACCGTTATGAGAATGCTAAGCATTCTGATGACATGGGAATCAATGCTGAGAACGTAACAGTTGATTTCACAAAAGTTCAAGAGTGGAAAACTTCTGTTGTTAACAAGCTTACTGGCGGTGTAGCAGGTCTTCTTAAAGGCAACAAAGTAGATGTAGTAAAAGGCGAAGCTTACTTTGTAGACAGCAATTCAGTTCGTGTAATGGATGAGAATTCTGCTCAAACATACACGTTCAAAAACGCAATCATTGCGACTGGTTCTCGTCCTATCGAATTGCCAAACTTCAAATATACTGAGCGTGTCCTAAATTCAACAGGTGCTTTGGCTCTTAAAGAAATTCCTAAAAAGCTTGTTGTTATCGGCGGCGGATACATCGGAACTGAGCTTGGAACTGCGTATGCAAACTTCGGAACTGAGCTTGTTATTCTTGAAGGCGGAGATGAAATTCTTCCAGGCTTCGAAAAACAAATGAGTTCCCTTGTAACTCGCAGACTGAAGAAAAAAGGCAACGTTGAAATCCATACAAACGCGATGGCTAAAGGCGTTGAAGAAAAAGCTGACGGCGTAACAGTCACTTTCGAAGTAAAAGGTGAAGAAAAAACTGTTGATGCTGATTACGTACTGATTACTGTCGGACGCCGTCCAAATACTGATGAGCTTGGTCTTGAGCAAGTCGGTATTGAAATGACTGACCGCGGTGTTATCAAAACTGACAAACAGTGCCGCACGAACGTACCTAACATCTATGCAATCGGTGATATCATTGAAGGACCGCCGCTTGCTCACAAAGCATCTTACGAAGGTAAGATTGCTGCAGAAGCGATCGCTGGAGAGCCTGCAGAAATCGATTACCTTGGTATTCCTGCGGTTGTCTTCTCTGAGCCTGAGCTTGCATCAGTCGGTTACACTGAAGCACAAGCGAAAGAAGAAGGCCTTGACATTGTTGCTGCTAAATTCCCATTTGCAGCAAACGGCCGCGCGCTTTCTCTTAACGAAACTGACGGCTTCATGAAGCTGATCACTCGTAAAGAGGATGGCCTTGTAATCGGTGCGCAAATTGCCGGCGCAAGCGCTTCTGACATGATTTCTGAATTAAGTTTAGCTATCGAAGGCGGCATGACTGCTGAAGATATTGCTATGACAATTCATGCACATCCAACATTGGGTGAAATCACAATGGAAGCTGCTGAAGTGGCAATCGGAAGCCCGATTCACATCGTAAAATAATAGAGATGACATAAAAAACAGCCCCGTAAGCGGGGGCTGTTTTATTTATTTAGACAGTACATGCTGTAATGGTTTAATGATGTCTTCTTTCTTTTTCACACATCCCTCTATTTTCACAACGACATGCCGCTGATCAACTACCATGAGAGTGGGGACGGTTTCGATTTCATCTTCCCAGCCTTTTCTGTTATCGTATACCTTCATTTTATCTATTTGATCAGGATAATCCTTTTCTAAATCTAGCAGAGCATCATAATATGACGCCTCTTGATCAATTTGATTTTCATCAGAAAAAAATAGGATTTGAGTATGATGAATGCTGTCAATTCGGCTTTTTTTTATTGGATTGATTGTGGAAAGGGTGCAGCCCGATAAAGCAAATACTATCATCAGTATGGGAAATACCGCGCGATATCGCATCTATCTTCTCCTCTGTATAAACCATAGTAAACTAGTTTTAGTTTATCACGAGTAACCGCGTCATCTGCTTCTTGTTACCTAATTGTTATATAATTGAAACCGTTTTTAAAGAGAGATAACATCTCTTTAAACCGAATACTCTGAACGCACACATTATTCATCGCGAATCATTTGCAATTTCGTTACACTATTCAAAAAAAGTTCGCGAAAACATGAAATCACAATGTCTTTTCAGCATAAGTATCGAATGAAAGCGTTTGTTAAGAAGATGATAATTCATGGAACCGAAAAGAAAAAACATGTTACATTAAAAGTTTTTGAAATAAATGTGTTATACAGTTTATTGTTGACATTTTAAATGTGACATATTAATATAATACCAACAAAAGAAATTAAGCGTTTTCAAAATTAAAAGAAATGGGGAATGAGAGATGGGTACGATTGTTTGCCAAGATTGTAACGAAGCCATTCATTACTTCGAGGATGAGAAGGTTACAACGTTATACGGAACATGCTGCGGACAATGTCAGTGTCCTCTTGATGAAGAGTAAGAAAAAGCATGCGGCTTAGCCGCATGCTTTTTGTATTTATTGAATAGCTTTTTGCTCTTTTATGACTCGAATCATGCTCAAAGTAGAATCCTCCGGTCCTTGAACTGGAAGTCCGGCATCAATGTTTTTGAAGATGTAGCTGATGTTTTCTTTTGTAATAATCTCGCCGGGGATAAAGATAGGAATTCCAGGAGGATACACCATCACAAATTCAGCGATAATCCGTCCTGCTGCTTCTTTTAATGGAACAATTTCTGTATTTGCATAGAATGCGTCACGCGGCGTCATCGCCAGTAACGGGATTTCTGGAAGCAGTACCTTTGTCTGTTTATGCGTAACATCATTTGCTGACATTTGACGCGCTATCTCTTTTAAAGCTTCCACAAGGCGATTTGCATCGTTCTGGCTGTCACCAGGTGTGAAGATACACAAAATGTTATACAGATCTGAAAGCTCTACTTCAATATTAAAGGATTCACGCAGCCACTTCTCGACATCATGTCCTGTGAGCCCCAGGTTTTTAACTGAAATAATTAATTTTGTCGGGTCATAATTGTAAGCCGCTTTAGAACCGATAATTTCAGAACCGACACAGTAAATGCCGTCAATTTGGTTCAGACGTTCTCTCGTCTGATTAGCAAGCTTCAACGTTTCTTCAGCAAGCTGATAGCCCTCTGTCGCAAGCCGTTTTCTGGCGACGTCCAAAGAGGCTAGAAGCAAATAAGAAGTAGACGTGGTTGTCAGCATGCTGAGTATCGATTGCACTCTGTCTTTAGAAACAAGGCCTTCTCTCATGTTTAGAATAGAGCTCTGTGTCAGTGATCCGCCTAGTTTATGCACACTTGTCGCAGCCATGTCTGCACCTGCCTGCATCGCTGAAAGCGGAAATTGGTCGTGAAAATGAATATGAACGCCGTGTGCTTCATCGACTAGAACCGGCACATCAAAGGAATGGGCTAGTTCTACGATGCTTTTTAAATCAGCAGCTACTCCGAAATATGTCGGGTTGATCACAAGAAGCCCTTTGGCATCAGGATGTTCATTCAGCGCCCGTTTAGCGGATTCAAGTGTAATGCCGTGAGAGATGCCTAGTTCATTGTCAATTTCAGGATGAATAAAGATTGGGACGGCTCCGGAAAATACAATAGCTGACATAATGGATTTGTGCACATTTCTTGGAATGATGATTTTATCTCCAGGTCCGCAGACAGCCATCACCATTGTCATGATTGCGCCGCTTGTTCCCTGAACAGAAAAAAAGGTGTGGTCCGCGCCGAAAGCTTCGGCAGCCAAATCCTGCGCTTCTTTAATAATGCCTTTAGGCGCATGCAGGTCATCTAATGGTTCAATATTAATCAAATCTATACTTAACGCGTTTTCACCGATAAATTGTCTGAACTCTGGATCCATTCCTGCCCCTTTTTTATGGCCGGGAATGTGGAATTGAACAGGCTGTCTGCTTGCGTGCTTTTTCAGGCCTGTGTATAAGGGTGTTTCATGTTGCGACAATTGTTTTCCCACCTTTGTAGTAATACCTATGCATATTAGTGTGTATTAAAATCAGTTTCTCAACCGTTTTTTAGACGTAAAACAAATGAATTATATTATGAACTTGAAAGAATGTAAAGAACAATTTATGATCAAATGAAGATGCTTTTTGTAAAAGGAAAGCGAATCTATAAGGAGTGAAGAAAATGGAATACCAATATCCGATGAATGAAGATTGGACAACCGAAGAAGCAGTGGATGTGATTGCATTTTTCCAGCAGGTTGAGCTGGCTTATGAAAAGGGAGCCGACCGTGAAGAGCTGCTTAAGACGTATCGGCGATTCAAAGAAATTGTGCCGGGAAAAGCAGAAGAAAAAAAGCTGTGCGGCGAGTTTGAGGAACAAAGTACATACTCTCCTTATCGTACGGTCAAGCAGGCGAAGGAATCTGACCAGGCAAAGATTAAGATGTAAAAGGAAAAGAGCCGGATGAAA